>NZ_JBVIGX010000004.1:251641-400252 GCF_055570595.1 Streptomyces sp. NPDC031132 | reverse complement strand
CGTCGCCTCCCTCCTCCGCCTTGCGATCACACGCACCAGACCCCGCCGGCCCCGCCCTCACGGGCGGACGACGCTACTTTGACGACACCCCCTAGCTCTTCGGGATCCACGGGGGCGTTTGGCCCCAGGACCAGACCGGGATTTTCGCCGCGTCCACCGGTGGGGGGTTGGGGCCCGAGTAGATCAGGGCCATGCGGGTGCCCCATTCGATGTAGTAGGCGAACACCGCCCGGAACTCCGGGTCCGTCGGGAGGCCGACCTCGTCGGCCGTGTCCATCAGCAGGTCCACCCAGCGGCGGCGCTGCTTCTCGGTGATGCCGCGGCCCAGGTGCTTGGTGGCCATGTGCTGGTGGCCGCCGTGGTGGGCAGTGTACTGCGCCGGGCCGCCGAAGACCTCCGACAGCCAGACGGCGACGTGCTGGGGGTGCTCGGAGTCCATGCCCGCGAAGACCGGGGCCAGGATCTCGTCCTGCAGGGCGTGCGCGTAGAAGGCGTCCGTGAGGCGGTTCATCGCCTCCGCTCCGCCCATCCACTCGTAGATGGTGGGAGTGGTGCCGGGTGTGGTGCTCATGACTGGGGTGCGGCCTTTCCGGGGCCGGCCACGTCGGTGACGCGGTAGTGCTGCATCTCCTCGATGGCCTTCACGTACGGGCGGATCGCGCTGAAGAACGCCGGGAAGTGCTCGCCCTTGCGGAATCCGTTGAGGTGGGCGTCGACCGACGTCCAGCGGATGCGGAGGATGTAGCGCTCCCGGTCGTTCTCCTCCTCGCAGCGGGCCAGCTCGTAGTCGATGCACTCGGGTGACGCGGCCAGGGCCTCAGCGGCCTGGCGGTACGAGTCCTCGAAGGCCTGCTGGTCGTCCAATGCGATCCGGTAGCGGATGTATTCGACGGTGGTGGTCATGGGGCGTGCCTCTCCCTGTGATCGGGTGCCTGATGCCGGGTGCCGGCCGGCTCGCTGTCAGACTTGCGTGATCATGCCCGGGTGGGGAGGACTTTCGTCATTCCGACTCAGACTTCTGGGAGTCCGGGACGTCGGGGCCGGCCGCGCGGACCTGCTGGACCTTGGCCAGCGAGTCGCGGAGCTCGGTCAGCCACTCGTCCGTGTTGCGGCCGACGAGGCGGACGCACCAGGCGAGGGCGTCGGCCCGGCTGCGGGCGACGCCGCCCGCGACCAGGGTGTCGAGGACCTTGCGCTCCGGCTGGCGCAGGCGCGTCATCACCGGGACCGCCAGGTGCGTGAACAGGACGCGGTCGTCGCCGGACTGGACGGCCCAGGCGACCTTGCGGCGGTAGAGCTCCTCCGCCTCCCGGGCGACCTCGATGCGCTGCTCGCGGGTGCGCTCGCGGAACTCCTTGACCGACTCGGTCGCCGGGATGGCTCCGACGACCGTGATCTCCTCGCGGTCGACCGAGACGTCGACCAGGGACTCGTACACGTCCACCGGAAGGCGGTCCGCGAACCACTTGCGAAGCTGCTCGCTCTGCTCGGATGTAATCATGTAATCAACGTTGCATCCGGCAGATGCTTGATCGCAAGCGATTCGCGTTCGCTCTCAGCCCAGCGCCCTCACCCCGGCGCCCTCAGCCGGCGCCCTCAGCCCATCGAGCGGTAGCGGTGGATCAGCGAGACCGCCATCGCGCCCTCGCCCACGCCCGACGCCACGCGCTTGACCGAGTGCGCCCGCACGTCGCCGGCCGCGAAGACGCCCGGGACGCTGGTCTCGAGCGGGTACGGGGCGCGCTCCAGGCTCCACTCCGCCGGGAGTTCGCCGCCGTTCGAGATCAGGTCGGACCCGGTGAGCACGAAGCCGTACTCGTCGCGTTCGACCACGCCCGACAGCCAGTCGGTGTGCGGGCGGGCTCCGATGAACGTGAACATGAAGCGGGCCGCGACCTCCGTGTCCTCGCCCGTCGTCGAGTCGTGGAGGGTCAGCTTCTCCAGGTGCTCGTCGCCGTCCAGCCGGACCACCGTCGTACGGACCTTGACCTCGATGTTCGGGGTGCGGTCGATCTCGTCGATCAGGTAGCGGGACATGCTCGCGTCCAGGGACTCGGCGCGGACCAGGATGGTCACCCTGGCCGCGTACTTGGCGAAGTGCACCGCCGCCTGGCCGGCCGAGTTCGCGCCGCCCACGATGAACACGTGCTGGGAGATGCACGCCGAGCTCTCGGTGGTCGCCGCGCCGTAGTAGAGGCCGGCGCCCTCGAAGCGGTCCGCGCCGGGGGCCTCCAGGCGGTTGTAGGAGACCCCGGTGGCCAGCAGCACCGTCTCGGCGCTGATCTCCGTGCCGTCGGCCAGGGTCAGGATCTTCGCCGGGTCGTCCCGGGTCAGCGAGACCACCTCCACCGGGTGCAGGATCTCGGCGCCGAAGCGGGAGGCCTGGATGGTGGCCCGGCGGGTCAGGTCGCCGCCGGAGAGGCCGGAGGGGAAGCCGAGGTAGTTCTCGATCAGGCTGGAGGTGCCGGCCTGGCCGCCCGGGGCGCGGGAGTCCAGCATCAGCGTCGACAGGCCCTCCGAGGCCGCGTACACGCCGGCCGCCAGGCCCGCGGGTCCCGCGCCGACGATGACGCACTCGTAGTGCGGGCGGGAGGCGGTGGTGGCCAGTCCCAGCCGCTGGGCGAGCTCGGTGTCGGACGGCGCGGAGAGCACCGCCCCGTCCGGGAAGCGGACGAGGGGGAGCGTCGCGTCGGGCTGGGCGGCGATCAGGGTCAGGGCCTCGGGATCCCGCTCGACGTTGAGGAAGCGGAACGGCTGGCCGTTGCGGGTGAAGAAGTCCCGGACGGCGTGGGTGCCGGGGGAGACCAGGTGGCCGGCCACGATGATGCCGTCGTAGGCGGGGCGGTAGGTGGCCAGCCAGTCGGAGAGCAGGTCGTCCAGGACCGGGAAGAGCCGTTCGTGGGGCGGGTCCCACGGCTTGAGCAGGTAGTAGTCCAGGCGGACCCGGTTGATGGCGGTGATCGCCGCGTCCGTCTCCGCGTACGCCGTGAGCAGGACCCGGCGGGCGTCGGGGAAGCGGCTGACGGCCTCGAGGAGGAACTCGACGCCGGTCACGTCGGGCATCCGCTGGTCCACGAGGAACAGCGCCGGGTCGTGGCCGCGCTCGTCGAGGGAGTCCAGGATCTTGAGGGCGTCGGCGGCGGAGGAGGCGCCGAGTACGCGGTAGCGGTCGCCGTAGGCGCTGCGCAGGTCGCGGCGTACGGCCCGCAGCACCTGCGGATCGTCGTCCACGGCCAGGATGACGGGCTTCCTGCTCTCCGCGCGCTCGGCCGCGGCCCCGGTGGTGGGGGTGGTGGCGCGGGCGGTGGCGCTCTCCGGGGCCGCACTCATGCCGCGTCCAGCATCAGCTGGTCGGCGTAGCACCAGGCCCAGGTCTCACCGGGCTCGTGCGACGCGGCGATGGGGTGAGCCGTGCCCTTGTAGTGCTTGGTGGCGTGGCGGTTCTTGGAGGAGTCGCAGCATCCGACGTGCCCGCAGCTCAGGCACAACCTCAGGTGCACCCAGGTGTCGCCGAGGGCGAGGCACTCCTCGCAGCCCTCGGTGCCCGGCTTCACCGGACGTATCTGATCGATGTGTGTGCACAACAGGTCCGTCGTCATCGTCCCCGTCCCTCTCCTCGGTCCTTCGCGCACCCGTGATTCACGGAGCGTCCAGACCATAGGGCGGTGCCCCCGTAATGGTTCACTGATTCGGCCGAAGTCAGGAAGTCCCGCGGGTACTTCATGACCTCCGCGAGCGACTACGTGAGGTGCCCGTGCGACCTGCCTTCCTACCTCACGAAGTCGCATACGGGCGCTTTGACGCAGGCCTCGGGCGCAAGCAGTGTGGGTCACGCCAACGACAACAGGCGGCGCCTGGAGGAATCCGTGAGCAGAAAGATTCTGGTCATTGTCTCCGAACACGGTTACTGGGCCGAAGAACTGATAGGCCCCGTATCGAAGTTCGATGAGCGGGGCTACGAAGTCGTGTTCGCCACGCCGACCGGAAAGCGTGCGCACGCTCTTCCGCCGAGCCTCGACGCGAACTTCATCGATCCTCCACTGGGACGGTCGGTCACCACCGAGGAGAACGCCCGGCTGGGCCGGGAGTTCGAGCAGTCGAGCCGGCTGGACTCGCCGCTCGACATCGAGGCGTGGGTCCCCGAGCGCCCGTACACGAGCGACGAGGGCTATCTGCGCAAGCTCGAGCAGTACCACCGCGATCTGGACAAGCTCGAGGCCGACGTCGCCGGCTACGACGCGGTCCTGATCGTCGGCGGCAGCGGGCCCATCGTCGACCTCGCCAACAACGAGCGCGTGCACGCCCTGATCCTGGCCTTCAAGAAGGCCGGCAAGGTCGTGGCGGCCGAGTGCTACGGCGTGGCCTGCCTGGCCTTCGCCCGGGACTGGGGCGACCGCAGGAGCATCATCTGGGGCAAGCACGTCACCGGCCACTGCAAGGAGTACGACTACAAGGACGGAACCGGATTCCTCGGTACCGACTTCAACATGGGCCCGCCGCCGTACCCGCTGGAGTACATCCTGCGCGATGCGACCGGCCCGCGCGGGGCGTACCACGGGAACTTCGGCCACCCGCTCTCGGTGATTGTCGACTACCCGTTCGTGACCGGCCGTTCCACCCCCGACTCGTATCTCACGGGGCAGAAGATCGTGGAAGTCCTGGAGGAGGGTCTCACCCGTTACGGGTGGTGATCCGGAAATCCGCCACCGGAAAGCCATGATCCGGAAACCGTGAGAATGAGGGGGAATTCATGGAAGCCACTCCCGGACGGGAAAGGCTGATCGAGCAGTTCAAGGCCGACGGCCTGAATGTGATGTTCGGAAATCCGGGGACGGTGGAACAGGGATTCCTCGACGCGGTGGACGCGGCGGAGGACTTCCATTACGTCCTGGCCCTCCAGGAGACCGTGGCCGCCGGCATCGCCGACGGCTACGCCCGGGCCACCGGCGGCGCGGCCCTGCTCCAGCTGCACTCCGGAGTCGGGCTGGGCAACGGCATCGGGATGCTCTACCAGTCGCTGCGCGGCCACACCCCGCTGGTCGTGGTCGCCGGCGACGCCGGGGTCCGCTACGACGCCATGGACGCGCAGATGGCGTCCGACCTGGTGGCGATGGCGAAGCCGGTGACGAAGTACGCGACCCGGGTCACCGACCGGCACTCCGTACTGCGCACCATCCGAAGGGCGGTCAAGATCGCCCTGACCCCGCCGCGCGGCCCGGTGTTCGTGGCGCTGCCGATGGACGTGCTGGACGAGCTGAACTCCGAGCCCGTCCTGCCCGCCGCGGTGCCGCTCACGGACGTGGCGCCGTCGCCCGCCTCGGTGGGGCGGGCGGCCGAGCTGCTCGCCTCCGCCGAGCGGCCCGTGATCCTCGTCGGGGACGGGGTCTCGCTCTCGGGGGCCCAGCGCGAACTGGTCGCCGTCGCCGAGCTGCTGGGCGCCGACGTGTACGAGGTGGACTCGTCCGAGGTGAACATCGCGGCCTCGCACCCGCTGCGCCGCGGCCAGACGGGGCACATGTTCGGCCCGCACAGCAAGGAGCTCGTCGCCGGCGCGGACGGGGTGCTGATCGTCGGCACCTATGTCTTCCCGGAGGTGTTCCCCGAGCTGGAGAGCCCCTTCCGGGCCGGCGCGAAGGTCGTCCACATCGACCTGAACGCGTACGAGATCGCCAAGAACCACCCGGTGGACCTCGGCCTGGCAGCCGATCCCAAGCAGGCCCTGCGCGCGCTGGCCGGCGTACTCGAACGCCTGCTGACCCCGCAGCGGCGGGCGGCCGCGGCCGCACGGCTCGACTCCCGCACCCGCGAGCGGACGCTGGCCGCCCGGTCGGGGGAGGCCGAGCAGGACGGCACGCCGATGGCCGTCTTCCTGCGGACCCTGGCCGAGCGCACCGGCGGGGACCTGATCGTCTTCGACGAGGCGCTGACCACCTCCCCGCTGGTCACCCGGTACCTGCCTCCGGAGCGGCCCGGCGACTACCACCTCACCCGGGGCGGTTCGCTCGGCGTGGGCTTCCCGGGGGCGGTCGGCGCCAAGCTGGCCCGTCCGGACCGCCTCGTCGTCGGGTTCGCGGGCGACGGCGGGTCGATGTACACGTACCAGGCGCTGTGGACCGCGGTCCGGCACGGCATCGACGCCAAGTTCGTGGTCTGCAACAACCGCAAGTACCGGTTGCTGGACGACAACATCGCCCAGTACTGGCGGGAGCGGGACATCCCGGAGCACGGTTTCCCGGGCTCCTTCGACCTCTCCCACCCCGAGATCGACTTCGCCGGGCTGGCGCGGGCGCTCGGCGCCGAGGGGATGCGGGTGGAGAAGCCGGACGAGGCGGTCGCCGCCGTGGCCCGGATGCTCGACCACCCCGGTCCGTTCCTCGTCGACGTACAGATCTGACGCACCGCCGCGACGCACCGCACCGCCGCGACCCACCGCACCGCACACCACCACGGACAGGAGGAGACCGCATGCCCGCCGAGCGGCTGACCGAGGAAGCGATCCGCACCTTCGCGGAGAACTGGTACGTGGCCCTGGACCAGCACCTTCCGCTGGACCGGGTGCTCCCGCTCATCACCGAGGACCTGGAGTTCAAGGTCCCCGAGGACACCTTCCTCGGACACCAGGGCTTCGGCCGCTGGTACGCGGCGGTCACGAACCGCTTCTTCGACGAGGTCCACACCGTCACCAAGGTGGAGCCCGTCATCGAGGGCGACCGGGCGATCGTCCGGGTCCTCGTCAACTGGCAGGCCAAGATCTGGGACCCGCCGGCCGCCCGCAGCCAGTGGCTCGGCTTCGACGCCGACCAGACCTGGACCGTCGTGGCCGGTCCCGACGGACCGCTGATCAAGCAGTACACCGTCAACGACCTGGCCCCGATGCCCGGTTCCGGCTCGCTCTGAGCGCGGACGCCGGCGAAGGAGAAGCGACGATGACCGAAGTGACACGGGAGCGGGTCGAGGCGGCGTACGCCGCCCTCGGCTCCGGCGACCGCGCCCGCATCCTCGAGTACTACTCCGAGGACCTGCGCTGGCTGGTGCCGGGCAACCACCCGCTGGCCGGCTGGTACGAGAGCCTGGACGCCTTCCTGGAGCTGATGGGGCAGACCCACAAGCTCACGGGCGGCACCTTCCGCATGGACATCCAGTCCGTCCTCGTCGGCGAGGACTGCAGCGCCGACGTCTGCCGCAACGTCGCCGTGCGCGACGGCGCGGATCAGGAGAGCCAGTCCCCGTACGAGCGGATGGACTACCCGGTCTTCCACTTCATGCGGTGGCGGGACGGCCGGATCGTCGAGGGCCGCGACGGGCTCTTCGGGGACTCGGCGACCGCCTTCAGCCAGTTCTGGGCGCCGTTCGCGCCCGACGGAACCCGCCGGGACCGATAGGGGGAGGAGCGCGATGAGCGCTGTGGACGCACGACAGATCCTTGAGAAGTACTACGAGTACGCCAACGCCGGGGACTGGGACCGCTGGTGCGACCTGTTCGCCGACGACCAGGTCATGGACGAGCAGCTCGCCGGACACATCGAGGGCCTGGAGGTCCTGCGCTCGATGATGAAGGGCATGGGGACGATGTACCGCGTCTTCCAGAACAAGCCCGTGCACTTCCTCGTCGACGGGGAGAAGGCCGCGGCCGTCTCCCACCTCAGCGCCGTCAGCGCCTCCGGCGAGGCGATCGAGGCCGAGGTCATGAACTTCTTCCGGATCGTGGACGGAAAGATCGCCTACATGGCGAACTACCACGACACCGTCCCCTTCCAGGTGCTGAGCCAGGGCTGAGGGGGGCCGACTCGTGGCGATCGCCGAGAGAGAAGAGTACGACTACGTCATCGTGGGGTCCGGCACCGCGGGCAGCGTCCTCGCGAACCGGCTCTCCGCAGACCCGGACGTCTCCGTCCTGGTCCTGGAGGCGGGCGGCAACCGCATCCCGCCCGAGGTGGACGACCCGTCCTCCTGGTACAAGCTGCTCGGCGGGCCGGTCGACTGGGGCTACACCAGCGTCCCGCAGCCCGGGCTCGACGGCCGCCGTACGTACGAACCGCGCGGCAAGGCCCCCGGCGGCAGCAGCAACCTGTACATCATGATGCACATCCGGGGCCACGCCTCGGACTTCGACAACTGGGCCTACCAGGGCGCCGCCGGCTGGGGGTACGAGGACGTCCTGCCGTACTTCGCCCTCCTGGAGGGCCAGGAGGACGCCACTGCGCCCACCACCGGCACCCGCGGCCCGCAGCGCATCACCAACGCCGGGCAGCACGGCCCCAACCCGGTCTCCCGCGCCTTCATCGACGCGGCCGTCGAACTCGGCCACCAGGAGATCGCCGACTTCAACACCGACGGGCCCCGGCGCGGCCTCTTCGGCACCGGCTGGCACCACATCGACGTGGCCGACGGGCGCCGCCAGGGCACCCTCGCCTCCTATCTGGAGCCGGCGCTGGAGCGCGCCAACCTGACCCTGCGCACCAGCGCCCAGAGCACCCGGCTGCTGTTCGACGGCGACACCTGCACGGGCGTCGAGTACCTGCAGCTCGCCCCGCCCGCCGAGTTCCCCGGCCGGACCGTGCGCGACGGCCACAGCGCCACCGCGGAACCCGGGCTGCACTCCGTACGGGCCCGCCGGGAGGTGATCGTGGCGGCCGGGGCGATCGAGTCCCCGAAGCTGCTGCTGCTCTCCGGCATCGGGAACCCCGAGCAGCTGGGCGAGCACGGCATCGAGACGGTCGCGGCCCTGCCCGGGGTCGGCGAGAACTTCCACAACCACGTCCTGACCGGGCTGATGGCCGAGGTCACCCAGGAACTCCCGCCGCCGGCGCAGAACCTGTCGGAGAGCGCTCTGTTCCTCGCGTCGCAGCCCGGCCTGCTCGCGCCCGACCTGCAGATCGCCTTCGTCCACGTGCCGTTCGACGTGATCGTCGGCAAGGACCACCCGAACACGGTGAGCATCCTGCCCGGTGTCGTACGGCCCGTCTCGCGCGGCTGGATCAGGCTCGCGAGCGCCGATCCGCTGGCGCACCCGCTGATCAACCCGAACTACCTGGGCGACCGGTGGGACCTGGAGCGGATGGTGCAGGGCATCAAGCTGGCCCGGGAGATCTTCGCGACCTCGGCGTTCTCGCCCTGGTACAAGCAGGAGCTCCAGCCCGGTCCCGGCTACGGCTCCGACGAGGACCTGCGGACCTTCGCGAAGCAGAAGTCCGAGAGCTACCACCACCAGGCCGGCTCCTGCCGCATGGGCATCGACGACCTCTCGGTCGTCGACCCCGAGCTGCGGGTCCACGGCGTACGCAACCTGCGCGTCGTCGACGCCAGCGTGATGCCCGCGGTCCCGTCGGGCAACTGCCACACCGCCATCGCGATGATCGCCGAGCGCGCGGCGGACTTCCTGAGGGGGGTGTCCCGTGCCTGACGCCGTACTGCGCGAGGGTGCGCTGAGCGGGACCCGGATCGCGGTCCTGGTCGAGAGCGACTTCTACGAGCCGGAGATCTTCTATTACCAGCACCGGTTCGCCGAGGAGGGCGCCGAGGTCGACTTCCTGACCCGGCTGTGGGGCAACGACTCCATCACCTTCTCCGGGCACGAGTACCGGGCGCCGTTCACCGCCGACAAGTCCCTGGAGGGGCTGAGCGACGAGGACCTGCGCCGGTACGCGGCGATCATCGTGCCCTCGGGCATGGTGGCCGACCGGCTGCGCTACACCGAGGACGTCGACGTCCTCGCGCCGGCGACCGAACTGCTGCGCCGGGCCTTCGAGGAGCCGACGGTCCTCAAGGGGATCATCTGCCACGGCATGTGGCTGGCCGCCTCGATCCCGGACAAGATCCAGGGCCGGAAGGTGGTCTGCCACAACAACCTCATCGGCGACGTCCGGAACATGGGCGCCGAGTACGTCAACGAGGACGTCGTGGTCGACGGGGACCTGGTCACCGGCCGCACCGGCGCCCACCACCACCTGTTCGCCCGCCGGATCATCGAGCTGATCGCGGCGGGGCGGGGCCGGGGGGCCGTCTGATGGCCGGGATGGTCTGGTCGCACGTGGGCCTGAACTGCACGGACCAGAAGACCACCGAGGAGTTCTACACCCGGTACTTCGGCTTCACCCGGGCCAGGGTGGTCGATCTCGGAGAGTCCCAGATCGTGTTCCTGCGCCGCGGGGACGCGTACCTGGAGCTCTTCGCGGCCGACACCGAACCGGCCCGCCGGGCGCACGACGACGGGCCGCAGGCCCCGGGCCGGATGCGCCACCTGGCCTTTCAGACCGACAGCGTGGACGCGTTCCTGGCCGAGCTGGGCGACGCGGCCGAAGTGACCCTGGGCCCGCTGGACTTCGACGACTTCATCTGCGGCTGGCGGACCGTGTGGGTCCGCGATCCCGACGGGGTGATCGTCGAGGTCAGCCAGGGATTCGAGGACGACCGCTCACACGACAAGGACGGTGCATGACATGGCGGACGCCGTGAGCTTCTCCTTCTCCGACACCATCGCGGGCTATGTCGGCCGCTTCGACTCCGAGTCCCGCCTGCTGCGGCTGAAGACCGCGGACGGCCGCGAGTTCGACGTGTCCCTCGCCGGGGACCCGAGCGCCGAGCTGGTCCGCAACCTGGACGAGCCGTACATCGACGCCTCCGGGCACATCGACGAGATGCTCTCGCCGGGCCGGTTCCTCTTCGTCTACGGCGTCCACTACCCGGAGCACGGGGGCCGCTTCGAGGCGAAGCGCCTGGTGTTCCTCGGCCGCGGCGCCGAGGACTACCGGTTCGAGGAGGCCAGCTGGTGGGTCAAGCAGATCGAGTCGCTGGCCGACTTCTACATCCGGGCGCAGTTCGGCGACGGGCCGGTGGACTTCACCGAGTACCGCACCGAGATCCGGCTCGGCGGCGACAAGACCGCCAGCCACGTCCAGGAGACCGACACGATCTCCCGCCTGGTCTACGGCATGGCCTCGGCCTACCTGCTGACTGGCAAGGACGAGTACCTCGAGGTCGCCGAGCGCGGTACCGAGTACCTGCGCAAGCACATGCGGGTCGTGGACAGCGAGGAGGACGTGGTCTTCTGGTACCACGGCATCAGCGTCGACGGGGACAGCGAGCGCAAGCTGTTCACCTCGGAGTTCTCCGACGACTACGACGCGATCCCGATGTACGAGCAGATCTACGCGCTGGCCGGCCCGATCCAGACGTACCGCGTCACCGGTGACATCCGGATCAAGAACGACGCCGACGCCACGATCCGGCTGTTCGACAAGTTCTTCAAGGACCCGGAGCAGGGCGGCTACTACTCGCACATCGACCCGATCCTGTTCAGCGCGGACCACGAGTCCCTCGGCGAGAACGCCGAGCGCAAGAACTGGAACTCGGTCGGCGACCACGCGCCCGCGTACCTGATCAACCTGTACCTGGCGACCGGCGACCAGAGGTACGCCGACTTCCTCGAGTACACCTTCGACACCATCGCGGACAAGTTCCCGGACTACAAGAACAGCCCGTTCGTCCAGGAGCGCTTCTTCCGAGACTGGTCGCACGACACCGCGCACAGCTGGCAGCAGAATCGCGCGGTCGTCGGGCACAACCTGAAGATCGCCTGGAACCTGATGCGGATGAACTCGCTGAAGGCCAAGCCGGCGTACGAGGAGCTCGCCAAGAAGATCGGCGAGATCATGCCGGCCGTCGGCAGCGACGTCCAGCGCGGCGGCTGGTACGACGTCGTGGAGCGTGTGAAGGGCGGGGACCAGGAGGCGTATCGTTTCGCCTGGCACGACCGCAAGGCCTGGTGGCAGCAGGAGCAGGCGATCCTCGCCTACCTCATCCTGAACGGCACGGTCGGCGGCGACGCCTTCCTGCGCGAGGCCCGGCAGGCGGAGGCCTTCTACAACACGTTCTTCCTCGACCACGACGAGGGAGCCGTCTACTTCAACGTGCTCGCCAGCGGTATGCCGTACCTGCTCGGCACGGAGCGGCTCAAGGGCAGCCACTCGATGTCCATGTACCACTCGGCGGAGCTCTGCTACCTGTCCGCCGTCTACAACAACCTGCTCATCAACGGGCGGGAAATGGACTTCCACTTCAAGCCCGACCCGACCAACCTGCCCGACCGCGTGCTGCGCGTCTCGCCCGACCTGCTGCCCGCGGGCTCGGTGCAGATCGCGTCCGTCGAGATCGACGAGAAGCCGTACCGGGACTTCGACGCCGACGGTCTCACCGTCCGGCTGCCCGACGTCCAGGGGCGGGTCAAGGTCAAGGTCCGGCTGCGCCCGGTGACTTCATAGCGCTCAACGGGGGGCGCCCCGACAAGAGGGGAAAGCAATGTCTCTGAACGTCAAGGAACGCCGCAACAAGGGCGGTACCGTTCTCGTCGCCACCGGCGAGATCAACAGCGAGACCTCCGGACAGCTGCTGCAGGCCCTGCTGCCGCTGGTCCGCGAGGGCCGGCCGCTGCGCATCGACCTCACGGCCGTCACGTACGTCTCCAGCGCGGGCCTGCGCACCCTGCTCGTCGTCTACCGCGAGGCCCAGCACGCCGGGGTCGCGGTCACCCTGTACGGGGTGAGCGAGGAAGTCCGGTTCGTCATGTCGGCCACCGGCTTCCTCGACTTCTTCGAGACCGGCGAGGCGGCGGCCGCGGAGTCCAAGTCCAAGACGGCACTGAAGGCCGCTCCCATGCAAGACGTGGTCGCGCGATGACCGAGGCCCAGTCCGAGCAGGTCCTGC
Source organism: Streptomyces sp. NPDC031132 (assembly GCF_055570595.1). Classification (NCBI taxonomy): domain Bacteria; kingdom Bacillati; phylum Actinomycetota; class Actinomycetes; order Kitasatosporales; family Streptomycetaceae; genus Streptomyces; species Streptomyces sp. NPDC031132. The sequence goes on along the minus strand of NZ_JBVIGX010000004.1, from coordinate 387,550 downwards.
GCGTCGACGCGTACCCGACCCACGAAGTGGGCGGGTACCGCGTCCGCGCGGGCAAGCCGTTCCCGTTCGGGGCCAACGTGGTCCCCGGCGGGGTCAGTTTCTCCGTCTTCTCCGACCAGGCGACCTCCATGACCCTGGTCATCTTCAAGCGCGGAGAGCCCGAGCCGATGGCCGAGCTGGAATTCCCCGAGGAGTTCCGCACCGGCAGCGTCTTCGCCATGACGGTCTTCGGCCTCGACCACGAGAACATCGAGTACGGGTACCGGGCCGACGGCCCGTACGACCCGGTCACCGGCCACCGCTTCGACGCCCGGCAGATCCTCTCCGACCCGTACGCCCGGCTGATCGCCGGCCGCGACGTGTGGGGCGTGGAGCCGGACCGCAGCCGCGGCTACCAGTACCGCTCGCGCGTCTGCCTCCAGGACTTCGACTGGGGCGACGACACGCCGCTGCGGCTCCCCGCCGAGGACCTCGTCGTGTACGAGACCCACGTGCGCGGCTTCACCCGGCACCCGTCCTCGCAGGTCACCGCCCCCGGCACCTTCGCGGGGCTGCGGGAGAAGATCCCGTACCTGAAGGAGCTCGGGATCAACTGCATCGAGCTGCTCCCGGTGTTCGAGTTCGACGAGAGCGACAACATGCGCTCCAACCCGGAGACGGGCGAGCACCTCTTCGACTACTGGGGCTACAACACCGTCTCGTTCTTCGCGCCCAAGGCCGGCTACGCGGCCACCGGACGCTACGGGATGCAGGGCGACGAGTTCCGCACCCTGATCAAGGACCTGCACGCGGCCGGCATCGAGGTCATCCTCGACGTCGTCTTCAACCACACCGCCGAGGGCAACGAGCAGGGCCCGACGATCTCCTTCAAGGGGCTCGACAACGCCACGTACTACATGCTCACGCCCGAGGGGTACTACTTCAACTTCAGCGGCACGGGCAACACGGTCAACTGCAACCACCCCGTCGTGCGCAACTTCGTGCTCGACTGCCTGCGCCACTGGGTCGCCGACTACCACATCGACGGCTTCCGCTTCGACCTCGCGGCCATCCTCGGCCGGGCCCTGGACGGCACTCCGCTGCCCAACCCGCCGCTGCTGGAGCTGCTCGCCTTCGACCCGGTCCTGCGGCACACCAAGCTCATCGCCGAGGCCTGGGACGCCGGCGGCCTCTACGAGGTCGGCAACTTCCCGGCGTACGGCCGCTGGGCCGAGTGGAACGGGAAGTACCGCGACACCGTGCGCAGCTTCCTCAAGGGCGACCCCGGGGTGACCGGGGAGCTCGCCACCCGGATCGCCGGCTCGCCCGACCTGTACTCCAGCCGCGGCACCTCCGCCTCGGTCAACTTCCTCACCGCCCACGACGGTTTCACCCTGGCCGACCTCGTCTCGTACAACGACAAGCACAACGAGGCGAACGGCGAGGGCAACAACGACGGCGGCAACGACAACGCCAGCTGGAACTGCGGGGCCGAGGGGCCGACCGACGACCCCGAGATCAACCGGCTGCGGCTGCGGCAGATGAAGAACGCCCTGGCCATCCTCTTCACCAGCCAGGGCATCCCGATGCTGCTGGCCGGGGACGAGGTCGCACGCACCCAGCAGGGCAACAACAACACGTACTGCCAGGACAACGAGCTGTCCTGGTTCGACTGGACCCAGGTCGACGACAACGCCGAACTGCTCCGGTTCACCCGGGAGATGATCGCGTTCCGCGGGCACCACCGCGAGCTGCGCTCCACCTCCCACCCCACCGGACAGGTCCGCGAGAGCCTCGGACTGCCGGACATCAGCTGGCACGGCGAGCGGGCCTGGCAGCCCGACTGGTCTGCGGAGAGCCGGCTGCTGGCGGTGGCCCGCTGCGGCACCGGGGACGACGACGTGGTGTACGTGGCCATGAACTCGCACTGGGAGCCGCACGACCTGGAGCTGCCCGCGCTGCCGCACGGGCGCAGCTGGCACCTGTTCGCGGACACCGGGGCAGAGGCCCCGCACGACATCCGCACCCCGGGCGGCGAGCCCGAGCTGGAGAACGCCGGGAAGTATCTGATCGGTCCGCGCTCGGTCGTGATCCTGGTCGGCCGGACGCCCGATCCCGAGCTCTAGCCGACACCTGCCCTGACCCAACGCTCCCACCGTACGGCCGAAGGAGACCTCACATGCCGCTTTCCGTGTCCCTGAGCATCGAGGGCGACACCACCGTGATCGAGCTGGCGGGCGAGCTGGACGCCAAGACCGCGCCGGACTTCCACCAGACCATCGAGAAGGCCGCCGGGCACGGCACCGGCACGGTCGAGATCAGGATGGCCGGTGTCGGCTACATGGCCAGCGCCGGACTGCGGTCCCTGGTCTTCGCCCAGCAGAAGGTGGCGGACCACGTGACCATCAAGGTGGTCGGCGCGATCGAGCCCGTGTCCCGGACCATCCGGACGGCCGGGCTGGACCGCAGCATCGTGCTCTCCGATGAGTGAATCGCATGAGTGACATGGTCGAACTGGCGAGGACGCCCGCCGAACTGGAGGTGCCCGCCACCGTGGGGGCACTGGGCGACATCGCCTCGTTCGTCCTGCGGCTGGCCGGCCGGGCGGCCCTGGACAAGGGCGCCGCGTACCGGATCCGGCTGGCCGTGGACGAGCTGGCCACGAACATCGTGATGCACGGGTACCGGGGCGGCGACGGACGGATCACCGTCCGCGGCCGCTCCGGTCCCGGCCGGGTGCAGATCTCCATAGCGGACTCCGCACCGGCCTTCGACCCCGTCGAGGGCTGCCTGCCCCCCGCCCCCGGGACTCCCCCCGAGCGGCGGAGGGTCGGCGGACTCGGCATCCACCTGGCGCTGACCAGCGTGGACGAATTCCGCTACGAACGCAGGGACGGCCGCAACATCAGCACACTGACTGTGAAGGCTGAGGGGACGGACCCATGCCCTCCACGACCGTGATCATCCTCGACGAGTACCCGCCGCCACCGCCCGAGCTGTTCGACGCGCTGCGGTCGATGGACGCGGAACTCGTCGCCCGCACCCTGACGGAGCTGCACACCGGCCCGCTGGAGGAGCTGCCCGCCGCCGACGTGCTGCTCGCCCCGGCCGAGGCCGACGGGGAGTCCGTGCGCCTCGCGGTACGGCGGCTGCGCCGCTGGGGCGGGGCCCCCATCGTGGTCGTCTGGACGGTGACGGAGTTCGCCGCCCTGGAGGAGCACGTCCGGCTCGGCCACGACTACCTCGTACCGCCCTTCCTGCCCGCCCTCGTCGGGGCCCGGCTGCACAGCTGCTCGGAGCGCGCCGGACTCGGCCGCACCCTGCGCGAAGCCGATGCCCGCGCCGAACTCATGGGGTACGAGAAGGAGTTGGAGATCGGCCGGGAGATCCAGGCCGGCTTCCTGCCCGAATCGCTGCCGGTCCCCGAAGGCTGGGAGATCGACGTCCGGTTCCGGCCCGCCCGGCAGGTCGCCGGGGACTTCTACGACGTCTTCGAGATCTCCCGCGGCCGCCGCCTCGCCTTCGTCGTCGCCGACGTCTGCGACAAGGGGGTCGGCGCCGCGCTGTTCATGGCGCTCATCCGCTCGCTGCTGCGGCACACCGCGGAGAACAGCGGACTGCAGCACCTGGTGGCCGCAGGGCGGGCCGGCGGAAGCCGGCGGGTCCCGGTGGTCGGCGCGACACCGCTGCTCAACGCGGTCACCGCCACCAACGGCTACCTGACCCGCAACCACCTGAGACAGGGCTACTTCGCCACCCTGTTCTTCGGCGTGCTCGACCCGCTGACCGGCAGCCTCGTGTACATCAACGGGGGCCACAACGCGCCGCTGCTGCTGCGCGCCGAAGGCGGCGACCCGCTCGCCCTGGAGGTCACCGGGCCGGCCGTCGGGGTCCTGCCGGACTGTGTGTACACCCTCGGCTACGCCCAACTGAACCCCGGAGACACCCTCTTCGCGTTCACGGACGGAGTGCCCGAGGCCCGCTGTCCGGCCGGCAGCTTCCTCGGTGACGAGCGGATGCTGGAGCTGCTCGCCGGCCCCCCGGTGAGCGGCAGGGAGGTGGTCGACCGGATGGACACCGCCGTGCGGGAACACACGGGCACGGCCGAACAGCACGACGACGTCACCATGCTGGCCCTGCACCGGCCACGTGCGGCGCGGGGGCCGCACGGAGACCGGCCCTCGGCGGCCCGTACGGCGGTGGCCTGATGACCCGGACCATCGTGGTGCACTCGCACCGCGGCGGCACCGGCAAGTCCTCGGTACTGGCGAACCTGGCCCTGCTCATCGCGGGCGAGGGGCGCCGGGTGGGGGTGGTCGACACGGACATCCAGTCGCCCACCCTGGACCTGCTCTTCCGGCTCGGCCCGGGGCCCTCCCTGGCCGACTACCTGCTCGGGCGCTGCGAGATCGAGGCCGCGGCCCAACAGACCGGCGTGCCCGGCCTGTACGTCGTACCGGCCCGGACCGGGACGGCGGCGCTGCGCGAGCTCATGACGAGCGGCTACGACGTGGGGATGCTGCCGGAAGGCTTCGACCGGCTGGCCGAGCACTACGCGCTCGACGTGCTGCTGCTCGACACCCACGCCGGGCTCAACAACGAGTCGGTGACCGCCATGGCGAGCGCCGACGTACTGATGATCATGGCTCGGGCCGACCGGATCGACCTCTCCGGAGTCGAGGAGACGATCGCCCTGGCCGGGCGGCTGCCCTGCCGCCGGACCCTGGTCATGAGCATGGCCCCCGAGGGCATCGACGGGGAAACGATCCGCCGGCGTTGCGAGGAGGTGTACGGCTCCCCCCTGGCCGGAATCCTTCCGTATGTGCCGGAAATGGCCGCCCTGTGCGGTGAACGCATATTCGCCGAAGCTCATCCCGACCACCCCCTGGTCGGTGAATTCCGCACCATCATCTCCGCGTTGGACGCACCTCACGAAGTATCGCGCGCCTGACGCTCCCCCCCTTACGCCCCCTGCAGGGGGCGTGTTGAATCGGCAGCGATTCCAGAACAAGGAGAGAAGTCATGAAGATTCTCGTCGTCATGACGGCCAAGGCAACCCTCCACCTGTTGGACGGGGAACAGCACCCCTCGGGATTCTGGGCCGAGGAATTCGTCGTTCCCTTTACCCTCTTCAAGGCCGCAGGCCACACCGTGGACGTGGCGACGATCGGGGGCCAGGCCCCCACGGTCGACCAGACCAGCATCGACCCCCAGTTCCTCCGGTGGGTACGCCCCCAGGGCTCGCCGGACGAGGACGCGGCCAACGCCGCCGAGTACGTCAGAGTCATAGAGAACACCCCCCAGCTCCAGAACCCCCTCGCAGTGGAATCCCTCACCGAGAAGGACATCGCCGACTACGACGGCATCTACGTCAGCGGCGGCCACGGCGCGATCGGGGACCTGCCCAAGTCCGACGAGCTCGCCCAGGTCCTGCGGTGGGCCATCGCCGCGGACAAACCGCTCGCCACCGTCTGCCACGGCCACACCTCGCTGCTCGCCCTGCGCGACGGCGAAGGCCACTGGCCGTTCGAGGGCTACCGGATGACGGCCTTCTCGCACAGCGAGGAGATGGTCACCAACATGGCCGGCCGGCTCCCGCTGATCCTCGAGGCGGAGCTCACCCGGCTCGGCGCGCGCTACGAGAAGGCCGAGGCGATCTGGGACTCGCACGTGGTCGTGGACCGCAAGCTCACCACCGGCCAGAACCCGTACTCCTCCAAGGCCCTTGCCGAGACGTTCCTGACACAGCTCGCCAAGGGATAGAACCCCCGCATCCGACACCGGAAGGCAGCCATGACCAAGCGCGCGCTCAGCGACCAGCCCTTGGCCAACCCCGGGAAGCTGTTCATCGGCGGCACATGGGTCTCGGCCCAGGACGGCCGTACCGAGCCGGACATCAGCCCCGTGGACGGACAGGAGATCGTACCGGTGGCCCAGGCCACCGCCGCCGACGCGGACGCCGCCGTGGCGGCCGCCCGCCAGGCGTACGAGGAAGGTCCCTGGAGCAGACTGTCCGCCCAGGAACGCGCGCTGCGGCTGAACCGGGTCGGTGAGCTCATCGAGCGCGACCTGGAGGAGATCGCCCTGCTGGAGACGGTGGACATGGGCAAGCCGTTCGCCTTCTCCAGCACGGTCGACGCCCCCATGGCCGCGCAGCTCATGCACTACTACGCCGGCGCCGTGACCCGCGTCGACGGCTCCTCGCGGGCCCCGGCCGGCGGGCAGCTCGCGTACACCCTGCGCGAGCCGCTGGGCGTGGTCTGCGCGATCACCCCGTTCAACTTCCCGCTGCTGCTGTCGATGACGAAGATCGCACCGGCGCTGGCGGCGGGCAACACGGTCGTCCACAAGCCCTCCCCGGCCACCCCGCTCACCGCGCTGAAGATCGCCGAGCTCTTCCAGGAGGCGGAGATCCCGGACGGCGTGCTGAACGTCATCACGGGTCCGGGCGTGGAACTGGGTGAGACCCTCACCGGCCACCCCGACATCGACAAGATCGCCTTCACCGGCTCCACCTCGGTCGGCCAGACGATCATCCGCAAGGCGGCGGGCACCCTGAAGAAGGTGACGATGGAGCTCGGCGGCAAGTCCGCCAACATCGTCTTCGCCGACGCCGACCTGGACGCCGCCGAGGAGCTCGCCTTCTTCGGCATCTACTACAACAAGGGCGAGATCTGCACCGCCGGCTCCCGGCTGCTGCTCCAGCGCCCCATCCACGACGAGCTGGTCGAGCGCCTGGTGCGGCGGGCCGCCGCCCTCAAGCCCGGCGACCCGCGCGACCCGGAGACCCTGTTCGGGCCGCTGGCCCACCGCGGCCAGTTCGAGAAGGTCAGCTCGTACATCGAGATCGGCGAGAAGGAAGGCGCCGTCCTGCGCACCGGCGGCACCGGCTGGACCCCCGAGGGGGCCTCCAGCCAGGGCCTGTACTTCCTGCCGACCATCTTCACCGGCGTCGACAACAGCATGCGGATCGCCCAGGAGGAGATCTTCGGGCCCGTCCTGTCGATCATCCCCTTCGACACCGAGGACGACGCGATCCGGATCGCGAACGACAGCGCGTACGGCCTCGCGGCCGGCGTCCACACCAAGGACCTGCGGCGCGCCCACCGGGTGGCCTCGCAGATCAAGGCCGGCACGGTCTGGGTGAATTGCTACAACCAGTACGACCCCTCCGTGCCGTACGGCGGCTACAAGGCCTCCGGATACGGGCGCGAGTGCGGACCGGAATCCCTCGAGAGCTACACCCAGACCAAGTCGGTCTGGATCGGCATGGACTGAGCGATCGACTGACGCGCGGCCGAGCAACTGACGCGCGACCGATCGACTGACCGAGTAGGAGCGGCAATGCGCACAGGCATCATCGGCACCGGGCGGATCGGTTCCACCCTCGCGCGGATCCTGGTGGCGGCCGGGCACGAGGTCTTATTGGCCAACGCCCGCGGCCCCCGGTCCATCGGCCCGTTATTGGCCGAACTGGGTCCGGCGGCCTCGGCGGCGCACCCCGCCGAGGTCGCCGACCAGGCCGAACTGCTGGTGCTGATGGTGCCTTACGCGAGCATCCGCGGGCTCCTCCCGCCCGCAGCCGTACAGGACAAGGTGCTGGTCGACGCCACGAACGCGTTCGGCGGCGCGGGCGCACCCGCGGATCTGGGCGACCGCAGTTCCAGCGAACTGGTCGCCGAGTGGTATCCCGGCGCCCGCGTCGTGAAATCCCTGAACACCATGCATTTCGAGACTCTTGCCGTCGCCGGTACCGCGGGGGGCGAACGCCTGGCCCATTTCACGGCGGGCGACGACGAGAAGGCAAAGGAAATCGTCGCGGGAATCATCACGGATCTGGGATTCGCCCCCGTCGACACCGGCTCGCTGCACTCCGGAGGAATTCTCCAGCAGCCCGGCGGGCCCCTTTTCAACCGGCCGCTCACGGAAGCGCAGGCGCTGGCATGGATATCTCACTGAACGTGAACGGAAGACCCGAGCAGTTCTCGGCCGAGCCGAACGAACTGCTGGTGGAACGACTCCGTGACGGCCTCGGGCTGACCGGCACCAAGGTCGGCTGCGACACCGGCCAGTGCGGCACCTGCGTCGTCCGGCTCGACGGCCGGTCCGTCAAGAGCTGCCTGATCCTCACCGCGTCGGCGGCCGGCTCCCGGGTGACCACCATCGAGGGCGTCACCGAGCGGGGCGGCGAACTCACCGGCCTCCAGGAGGCCCTGCGCCAGGAGCACGGTACCCAGTGCGGGTTCTGCACCCCCGGCATGGTGATGGCCCTCGGCGAGCTCGTCGAGAACACCGCCGACCGCGAGGCGCCCACCGAGCCCGAGATCCGCGAGTGGCTCACCGGCAACCTGTGCCGCTGCACGGGCTACCACAGCGTCGTACGGGGTGTGCAGCGCGCCTGCTCCGCCGCTCGGGCCGAGATCCCCGAGGAGATCAGCGAGGACGCCGCCGTCTCCGCGTCCGCCGCGTCCGGATCCGCGTCCGCGTCCACGTCCGGCAAGGAGGTGTGAGGGAGATGACCGCAGTGACGGGGGAGGTTCCCCTCCAGGGATCGGGCGTGCTCGGTCAGCCGCTGGACAGCCGCGAGGATCCGCAGCTGCTGCGCGGCGAGGCCACGTACGTGGCCGACATCGACCTCCCGGGCACCGCCCACATGGCGATCCTCGGCAGCCCGGTGGCCCACGCGAAGATCCTCTCCATCGAGACCAAGGCGGCCGAGCAGCTGCCGGGCGTGCTGAAGGTGGCCACGGCGGCCGACTTCACCGACGTCATGCCGCTGCCCTGCATCTGGATACCCGGCGGGGTCGAGAGCCACTTCCCGCCCCACCCCTACGGACTTCCCGGCGCCCGCCCGGTCCTGACCGGCGACACCGTCCGGCACGTCGGCGACCCGATCGCCGTGGTCGTCGCCGAAACACCGCGCCAGGCCGCCGCCGCGCTGGCCGCCATCGCCGTCGAGTACGAACCGCTGCCCGTGGTCACCCGGGCCGACGCCGCACTCGCCGAGGGCGCGCCCCAGCTGCACGAGGCCGTACCGGGCAACCTGAACGCGTACTGGACCTGCGGCGACAAGGACCGCACCGACGCGGCCATCGCCGAGGCCGAGGTCACCGTCGAGCTCGACCTGGTGAACCAGCGCACCATCAACAGCCCCATCGAGCCCCGCGGAGCGGTCGGCGACTACAACGCCGCCACCGACGAGTACACGCTCTACGCCTCCACCCAGGGCCCGCACAACCACCGCTTCCTGCTCTCCGCGCTGGTCCTCGGCATCCCGTTCAACAAGCTCCGGGTGATCGCCCCGACCGTCGGCGGCAGCTTCGGCACCAAGGGCTACCTCTACCCCGACATGGCGCTGGTCCTGCTGCTCTCCAAGGCGCTCGGCCGGCCCGTCAAATGGGTCGACACCCGCACCGGCCTGATGAACTCCACCGTCCAGGGCCGCGACCACCGCCAGCACGTGGTGCTCGCCGGCACCCGCGACGGCCGCATCACGGGCCTGCGCGCCACCAGCTACGCCAACCTCGGCGCGTACCCCTCCACCATCGGCCCCGGTGTCGCCACCGCCCTGATGGGCCGCTCCATCAGCGGCATGTACGACATCCCCGCCGCCTTCTGCGAGGTCTACGCCGCCTTCACCAACACCGTCTCGCTCGGTGCCCAGCGCGGCAGCGGGCGCGCCGAGGCCGCCTTCCTGATGGAGCGGCTCGTCGACCGCTACGCCTCCGAGATCGGCATGGACCCGGCGGCCGTCCGGCGCATGAACCTGGTGCCGAAGGAGAAGTTCCCGTACGACAACGGCCTCGGCTGGACGTACGACTCCGGGGACTACCAGCTGAACTTCGACAAGGCGATGGAGCTGTCGGGCTACGCCGACATGCCCGCCCGCAAGGCCGAGGCCCGCACCCGCGGCAAGCGGCTCGGCGTCGGCCTCGCCACCTACGTGGCCATCTGCGGCGTCGGCCCCTCCACCCGGATGTCCAAGGAGGGCATGCTCGGCGGCACCTGGGAGAGCGCGAACATCCGCGTCCACCCGACCGGCGAGGTCACCGTCACCGTCGGCTCCGCCTCCACCGGCCAGAGCCACCACACGGTCTTCGCGCAGGTCGCCGCCGACGAGCTCGGCATCGACCCGTCCCTGATCCAGGTGTACGAGGGGGACACGCAGAAGGCCCCGTACGGGCAGGGCACCTACGGCTCGCGCTCCTACAGCATGGCCGCGCCCGCCGTCGCCCTGACCGCCCGCAAACTCAAGGCGAAGCTGATCAAGGCCGGGGCCGTGTTCCTCGGCATCCCCGAGGACAAGGTCGTCTACGAGGGCGGCAAGGTCCACGAAGAGGGCAACGCGGAGAACACCAAGACCTTCGCCGAGCTGGCGATGGCCATGTGGTACGGCTGGGGGCTGCCGCCGGAGATCGAGCCGGCCCTCGACGAGACCACCCACTTCGACCCGCCGGACTTCAACTACCCGTTCGGCACGCACGTCGCGGTCGTCGAGGTCGACGAACTCACCGGCGAGACCGAGGTGGTGGCGTACACCGCGGTCGACGACGCCGGCAACATCGGCAACCCGAAGATCGTCCTCGGCCAGATCGAGGGCAGCATCACGCACGGCCTCGGCCAGGCGCTGATGGAGGCCGCCGTCTACGACGAACAGGGCCTGCTCATCAGCTCCGACCTGACCACGTACGCCCTGCCGCGCGCCGCGGACGTGCCGTTCTTCACCCTCGACAAGACCACCACGCCCAGCCCGCACAACCCGCTGGGCGCCAAGGGCGCCGGCGAGATCGCCACCGTGCCGCCCGCCGCGGCCGTCGTCAACGCGGTCGTCGATGCCCTGTCCGACCTGGGCGTGCAGCACATCGACATGCCGCTCACCCCCGAGAAGGTCTGGCGCCGCCTGCGAGGAGAAGCCGAGTGATCCTCACCGAGTTCGACTACGTACGGCCCGTCGGCCTCGCCGAAGCGCTGACCCTGCTGTCCGGCACCCGGGGCGCCCGGGTGCTGGCCGGCGGCCAGAGCCTGCTGCCCGGGCTGCGCAGCGGGGAGGACACCGCCCGGCTCCTCGTCGACGTACGCCACCTCGAGGAGCTGCGCGGCATCGAGCGGACCGCCGACGGGATCCGGATCGGCGCGCTCACCACGCTCGCCCAGCTCGCCGCCCACCCGGCCGTCCTCGCCGAGGCACCCGAGGTGGCGGCCGCCGCCCGGGCCAACGGGGACCCCCAGGTCCGCAACCTCGGCACCGCCGGCGGGAACCTCGCCGCCGGGGGGCGCGCCACCGACCTGCCGGTCGCGGCCCTCGCCGCCGGCGCCCGGATCGAACTGGCCGGACCCGGCGGGCGGTCGACCGTGAGCGCCGAGGAGTTCACCGCCTCCGGGGTGCCCGACGGGGCCGTGGTCACCGCACTGCTGGTGCCCGCCGCCGGGCGGGCCGCCGCCTTCGAGAAGACCGCCGACCGGGCCACGCGCTACCCGGTCTGCGCCACCGCCGTACGGATCACCCCCGAGGGGCCGCGCATCGCGGTCACCGGGGCCACCGCCCGCCCGCTGCGGCTGCGCGGGGTCGAGGACCGGCTGCGCGGGGGCCCGTACACGACGGAGGCCGTGCTCGCGGCCTTCCGCGCCGAGCCCAGGGAGCTGTTCGTCCCCGGGCGCGGCACCTCGGCCGAGTACCTCGGCCACCTCGCGGGGGTGCTGACCGCCCGCGCGCTGCAGAGGGCAGACCAGGCCCTCGCCTGACCGCCCACCACGGGGGAGTTGACGCAGTGGCCGAATTGTCCAGGACGACCACGGGGGTACCGGCCGGCCCGGCCGCCCGAGCGGCGGCCGCGGCACCCAGAGGCTCCGGCTTCTGGGTGGTCGGGGCCGTCCTCGTCCTGCTGATGCTCTCCTCGTCCGTACCCTCCGCCCTCTACGTGCTCTACCAGGAGAGATGGGGCCTGTCCTCCGGCATGATCACGGTGGTCTTCGCGCTGTACGCGGTCACCGTGCTGATCGGGCTCCTGCTGTTCGGGTCCCTCTCGGACACACTGGGCCGGCGCCCCGTGCTGGCTGTCGGCCTGGTCCTGGCGATCGTCTCCATGGGGCTGTTCGCCGGGGCGCAGGGACTCGGGCTGCTGCTCGCCGCCCGCGCCGTGCAAGGGCTCGCGGTGGGCCTGGCCACCGGGGCGATGGGCGCCGCCCTGCTCGAACTCACCCCGCGCTCGCGGCCGGCGCTCGGCGCCCAGGTCAACAGCGCGGGGCCGACGGTGGGGATCGGGCTCGGCGGGATCGGGGCAGGGCTGCTCGTCCAGTACGCGCCGGCCCCGACCGTGCTCAGCTACCTGCTGCTGGTCGCCGCCTTCGCGGTCACGCTGGTGGGGGTGGTCCGGATGCGTGAGAGCGCTCCCGGCACCCGCTCCGGCGGCCGGTTGCGGATCAGCGCACGCCGGATCCACGTCCCGGCCGCCGTACGGGGCCGGTTCGCGATCCTCGTCCTGACCATCGTCGCCGTCTGGTCGGTCGGCGGCTTCTACCTCTCCCTCGGGCCGCACCTGGCCCTGTCCCTGCTCCAGAGCAGCAACTACCTCGTCGGCGGGGCCACCGTGGCCCTGCTCGCGGGCGCCGCCACCGCGGCGCAGCTGCTGCTGGGCCGTACCGAGGCCCTGCGCACCGCCGTCCTGGGCCTGTGCGGCCTGCTGGCCGGGCTCGGCCTCGTCCTGCTGGCGCTGGGCCTCGGCTCGGCGCCGGTGTTCCTCGTGGCCACGGCCGTCCTCGGCAGCGGCTGGGGTGCGGCGTTCCTCGGCTCGTTCCGGGCGCTGAGCGCGCTGGCCGAGCCGGCGCACCGCGGCGAACTGACCGCCGCCGTCTACGTCTTCGCGTACCTCGCGATGAGCGTGCCGGCGGTGCTCGCCGGAATGCTCACCAACATCCACGGACTGCACCGCACCTCGGTCGGCTTCATGGCCGCCGTCGCCGGGGTGTGCGCGCTGGCCCTGTTCGCCACGCTGCGGCTCGCCGCCCGCACCCGGGCCGAAGGGAGCACCACATGAAGGCTGCCGACATGAGCGCCGCCGAGCTGCGGTCGGCCCTCGTCGGGCTGGAGATCTTCGCCGGGCTCACCGAGGACCAGCTGGACTGGCTGACCTCCGTCTCCGAGCCCCGGGTGCTCGCCGACGGGGAGGTCCTCTTCCGGGACGGCGAGGAGGCCACCGGCTTCCACGTCCTGCTCGAGGGCGGCCTGGTCGTCACCAAGGTCGTCGACGGCCGGGAGGAGGTGCTGACCCGGCACTCCACCGAGGAGGAGAGCGCCGCCGCCGAGGAGCACGACGGAAAGCCCTCCGCCGCGCACCGCTTCACCGGCGAGCTGCCGCTGCTGACGGACGGCGCGTACGTGGCCACCGCCGCCGCGAGCGGGCCGGCGACCACCGTCGTCGCCTACCCGAAGCCGGTGTTCTTCGAGATGCTGACCCGCTGCCACGGCGTGGCGGCCGTCCTGATCCCGGTGCTGGCCTGGCGGATCAAGTCCTCCGAGGTGCAGGCTCGCAAGCGGGCCACCGTCGAGGCGCTGGGCACCCTGGCCGCCGGCCTCGCGCACGAGCTGAACAACCCGGCGGCCGCCGTGGCCCGGGCCGCCCAGGAACTGGCACCGGCCCTGGAGGGGCTCACCCGGACCGCCCAGGCCTGGGGCGCCGCCGCGACGGGCGCGGAGCGCTCCGTCTTCGACCGGCTGGCCGAGGAGCTCGACAAGCTGCCGCCGCCGGTCACCACCGATCCGCTCGCCCAGGCCGACGCCGAGGAGGAGATCGCCGACTGGGCCGAGGAGGCGGGCACCGAACGGCCCGGGCTGCTCGGCTCGGGGATCTCGGACCTCGGGCTGGAGCTGGGCTGGCTGCTGGAGCGCCTGGAAGGGGTCGGGGAGCCGGCCCTGCCCGCGGCCCTGGACCACCTGGCGGCCCTGCTGGAGATCCGCTCGCTCGCCGCGGAACTGCGCGCGGCCGGTCCGAGGATCTCCCAACTGGTCGCCGCCACCCGGGATTACGCCAATCTCGACCGGGCACCAGAACAGCGTTTCGCGGTGGCCGACGGGATCGAGAACACGCTGGTCGTGCTGCGTGCCAAGCTCGCCGGCATCACCATCGTGCGTGAGTACGAGCCCGGCCTTCCCGAACTGACGGGCTATCCGAGCGAGTTGAACCAGGTGTGGACCAACCTGGTCGACAACTCGGCCGAGGCCATGGAGGGCGCCGGCACGCTCACCCTGCGGGTCCGTGCCGAGGGCGTCTGCCTGGTCGTGGAGATCGCCGACACCGGGCGGGGCATCCCCGAGGACTCCCTTCCGCGGATCTTCGAACCCTTCTACACGACCAAGGACGTGGGGAAGGGCACGGGGCTCGGACTGCACCTCAGCTACCGCATCGTGACCCAGCGCCACCACGGATCGATCACCGCCCGCTCGCGTCCCGGCGAGACCCGGATGGTCGTACGGCTGCCGCTCACCGCGGCCGCCGCCTGCGCCGAAACACCTGATCAACCCACCTCCACCCGCTCCACCACCAGTTGAAAGAATGGAGTCGACATGGCCAAGTACGACCTCTCCAAGCTGCACCCGGTGTTCGTCCGCCAGATGGAGGCGCTGGCCGCCCTGGACATCGAGGCGGTGATGAAGAACTACACCGACGACGCCGTCCTGCTGCGCTTCGAGGGAGTCTCGGTCGGGATCGAAGCCGTGCGCGAGACGTTCACGGGCTACCTGACGGTGAAGCCCACGCTCGTGGAACTCCAGGAGTACATCGAAACCGAGGACACGATCTTCTACCGCGCGATCATGAATCTGAACGGCGAACCGGAGCACGCGTTCGGGACACTTGTGGTCCGCGATGGCCGGATCTGGCGCCAGACCGCCGGTTTCGGCAGCTGACCACCGATATCTGGGTAGCGTGTGCGGGGAGAGCGAAGGCAGCGCTCTCCCCGTACGTGCAGGCCCCGCCGGAGACCGCGGCGAGGGCCTCGCTCGTGAAATGGCAAAGGGGAGGTCATGGAACGCGAAACCGGGCGTGTCGAGGCATTCAGTGACGGGGTATTCGCCATCGTCATCACGATTCTCGTTCTGGAACTAAAGGTTCCGGAGGAAACGGGATCGGACTTCTGGCACGGCGTGTGGGAACAGTGGCCGCACTACGCCGCATACGTGGTGAGTTTCCTCATCATCGGCGTGATGTGGGTGAACCACCACACCATCTTCAGTCACCTCAAGCGGGTCGACCGGCCGCTGTTGTTCCTGAATCTCATGGTGCTGATGGTGGTGTCGGTGATTCCGTACACCACCACCGTGCTCGCCGAGCACCTCGTCGAGGAAGGCGGCTCCGCCAACGCCGCCGCGATCCTCTACAGTTCGGTCACCGTCGTCTACGCGCTGGCGTTCCTGGCCTTCTGGTGGTACGTCACCCGCGTCGGCCACCTGTTCCACGAACGGGTGGACAAGGACGGCGCCCGGGCCACCCGCGTCCGCTTCGGCCTCGGCGCCGTGGCGTACCCCTTGACCGTTCTCCTGTCCTTCTTCTCCGCACCGCTCACTCTCGTCGCACACTTCCTGATCGCGCTCTACTATGCGGCGAACCAGATCCCCATCCCCCTCGTGGTAGAGGAAGAGCGGCTCGAATCTGCCAGCGACCTCAGGAAGTAGCCGCCGTGGCCTACGGCCGTTCTGTACGGTCAAGTAGGGTATTGGATCTAGTGGTCGCGGGGGAGGCCCAGATGGCTCGCGTAGTTCTGCCGGAGGATTCCACGAAGGAAATCTCCGAATTGATCGACGTCCTGATCTCTCTTTTCTTCGAGTCCTTACCCCGGCGGGACCAGCGAAACTGGGCCCGCGTTTATCTCAACGGCCTGGTGCGGACCAGCGGGAAGAAAACAATCCGTAACATCGCCGGAACGGGCGCCAGTTCCGTCGAGCAGAGCCTCCAGCAGTTCATCAGCAAGTCACCCTGGGACTGGACCCCCGTACGCCGCTCCCTCGCCCAGTACCTCGAACGCACCGCCCAGCGCCCGCTTGCCTGGGTGGTCCAGCCCATGGTGATAGAGAAGGCCGGCGACCGCTCGGTCGGCGTGGGCCGGCAGTTCGTCCCCCAGCTCGGCCGTACCGCCAACTGCCAGCAGGCCAGCGGCATCTGGCTCGCCTCCAGCGAGGCGAGCTTCCCCGTCGAATGGACCCTCACCCTCCCCGGGCCCTGGACGAGCGAGCTGCTGCGCCGCCGGCGGGCCGGCATCCCCGACACCGCACGCTCGCTCACCCCCGCCCAGGACGCCGTACACGCCGTCCAGCGGATGGCCGCCGGCTGGCAACTCCAGCGCCGGCCCGTGGTGATGGAGGTCGCCAACACCGACATCCCGCAGAGCATCGAGTCCTTCGCCCTGCAGGACATCCCTTTCGTCTTCAAGGTCGACGGATCGCTGCCCGTCTCCTTCGGCGGCGCCGGCCGGCACAAGCCCGGGCCGCACACCGCGCCCGCCCGCGAACTCATCGACTCCCTGCGCTCCCAGCGGCGCGTCGTCGAATGGACCCGGCACGGCCGCGCCGAAGGGGCAGTGACCCTGCTGACCTCGGCCGCCATCCTCGCGACCCCCGGCGAGGACCGGTCCGTACCGCTGCCGCCCACCCCGCTGCTGCTCGTCGGCGCCTGGACCGAAGCCGCCCTGCTGCCCTCGGAGTTCTGGATCACCAACATCGGCGACCGGCCGCTGGCCCAGCTCTTCCTCCTCGCCAAACTCACCGACCGGGTATCCCTCGATTTCACCGAGACCTGCGAACCCGTAGGCATCCGTGATTTCGAGGGCCGCTCCTTCCGTGGCTGGCACCACCACGCCACGCTCGCGAGTGTCGCCCACGCGTCGATGCTGCTCGGTGCGCGCGGCAGGATCCCCGACGGATTCCCCGGGGGGCACGCGCGGACCCCGCTCGGCGGGGCGCCCGGTCCCCTGTCCCGTACCGGAGCACCCGGTGCCGTGGCGCGCACCGGGCCGCCGCCGGTGCTGCCGCCGCGGCCGCTGATCCCCGGCCAGAGCGCGAGACGCGAGTACATCCGCTGATGCTCGACATCGCCGAGGAACTCCGCGCGTGGTGCGCCGCGCACCGCGAATTCGCCCTGGCCACCGTGGTCGCCGTCAGCGGGAGCGCGCCGCGCGGCCCGGGCGCCTCGCTGGCCGTCGACGCGGGCGGCACCGCCCTCGGCTCGCTCTCCGGGGGCTGCGTGGAATCCGCCGTGCACGAGCTGTGCCTCGACGCGATCGCCTCCGGCGAAGGCGGCGTGCACCGCTTCGGGTACAGCGACGACGACGCCTTCGCCGTCGGCCTGACCTGCGGGGGAGTCCTGGACGTGCTCGTCACCCCGGTGCGCGGGCACGACCCGGTGCGGCCCGTCCTCGGCTCCGTGCTCGAGGCCGCCGCCGCAGGCGCCCGGGCCGCGCTGGCCCGGGTGGTCTCCGGCCCGCCGCCGCAGCTCGGCCGGGCCCTCGCCGTCCACCCCGACGGGTCCTACGAGGGCTGCCTGGGCGGGGAGCCGGCCCTGGACCGGGCCGCCGCCGGGCACATACGGGACCTGCTGCTGGCCGGGCGCACCGGGACCGCCGAACTCGGCACGGCGGGCGGGCTGTGCGGACAGCCGCTCACCCTGCTGGTCGAATCCGCCGCCGAACCGCCCCGGCTGATCGTCTACGGGGCCATCGACTTCGCCGCCGCCCTGGCCCGGATCGGGGCCTTCCTGGGACACCGGGTCACCGTCTGCGACGCCCGGCCCGTCTTCGCGACGCCGGCCCGCTTCCCCGGCGCCGACGAGGTGGTCGTGGACTGGCCGCACCGGCACCTGGCCGCGGAATGGGAGGCGGGCCGGCTGGACTCCCGTACGGCGGTCTGCGTCCTCACCCACGACGCCAAGTTCGACGTGCCCCTGCTGGCCCTCGCCCTCCGGCTGCCGCTGGGCTACGTCGGAGCCATGGGCTCGCGGCGCACCCACGCCGACCGCGAGCAGCGGCTGCGCGAGGAGGGGGTGCCGCAGGCCGCGCTCGCCCGGCTGCGCTCACCCATCGGGCTGGACCTGGGCGGCGCCACCCCCGAGGAGACGGCCCTGTCCATCGCCGCCGAGTTCACGGCCGTCCGGTACGGCGGCTCCGTCACCCCCCTCGCCCGGCGCCGGGGTCCGGTGCACGGACGCACCCCGCTCGCCCACGGGACCAAGGTCCCGTAGGAACAGACCACCGGGCCCGGTATGTCCTGGACGATCAGCCCGGGCGGCATTAATGCCGGGTCATGGGAGAATGAAGTACGTGCGTTTCCTCGGCTGCCCTGCCTGTCGAGGCCGTAGACGGATCCTTCGATCGACTGGGATGTTCAGCACGTGCGTTTCCTCAATGACCAGAAGCCGCCGTACGACCTGACGTACGACGACGTATTCATGGTGCCGAGCCGCTCCGCGGTCGGTTCCCGCCAAGGCGTGGACCTCTCCTCGCCCGACGGCACCGGCACCACCATTCCGCTCGTCGTCGCGAACATGACCGCCATCGCGGGCCGCCGCATGGCCGAGACGGTCGCCCGCCGCGGCGGCATCGTGGTCATCCCGCAGGACATCCCGATCGAGGTCGTCACCGACGTCATCTCCTGGGTGAAGACCCGCCACCTCGTGCTCGACACCCCGATCACGCTGGCGCCCACCCAGACCGTGGCCGACGCGCTGTCCCTGCTGCCCAAGCGGGCCCACGGCGCCGGTGTCGTCGTCGACGCCGACGGCCGCCCGGTCGGTGTCGTCACCGACCACGACCTGACCGGCGTGGACCGCTTCACCCAGCTCTCCGAGGTCATGTCGAAGGAGCTCCTGCTCATCGACGCCGACATCGACCCCCGCGAGGCGTTCAACAAGCTCGACGCCGGCCACCGCAAGCTGGCCCCGGCCGTCGACAAGGACGGCAAGCTCGTCGGCCTCCTGACCCGCAAGGGCGCGCTCCGCGCGACCCTGTACACCCCGGCCACGGACGCCAACGGCAAGCTGCGCATCGCGGCGGCCGTCGGCATCAACGGCGACTTCGTGCAGAAGGCCAAGCAGCTGCTCGACGCGGGCGTGGACACGCTCGTCATCGACACGGCCCACGGCCACCAGGAGTCGATGATCAACGCGATCAAGGCCGTGCGCGCGCTGGACCCGCAGGTCCCGATCGTCGCCGGCAACATCGTGGCCGCCGAGGGCGTCAAGGACCTCATCGACGCCGGCGCCGACATCATCAAGGTCGGTGTGGGCCCCGGCGCCATGTGCACCACCCGCATGATGACCGGCGTGGGCCGCCCGCAGTTCTCCGCGGTGCTGGAGTGCGCGGCCGAGGCGAAGAAGTACGGCAAGCACGTGTGGGCCGACGGCGGTGTCCGCCACCCGCGTGACGTGGCGATGGCGCTGGCCGCCGGCGCCGCGAACGTGATGATCGGCTCCTGGTTCGCCGGGACGTACGAGTCCCCGGGCGACCTCCAGCAGAGCGCCGACGGCCGTCTCTACAAGGAGTCGTTCGGCATGGCGTCGGCGCGTGCCGTGCAGAACCGCACCTCGGAGGAGTCGGCGTACGACCGGGCGCGCAAGGGCCTGTTCGAGGAGGGCATCTCCACCTCGCGGATGTTCCTGGACCCGGCCCGTCCGGGCGTCGAGGACCTGATCGACTCGATCATCGCGGGTGTGCGGTCCTCGTGCACCTACGCCGGTGCGGGCT
This sequence comes from Streptomyces sp. NPDC031132, assembly GCF_055570595.1. Taxonomy (NCBI): domain Bacteria; kingdom Bacillati; phylum Actinomycetota; class Actinomycetes; order Kitasatosporales; family Streptomycetaceae; genus Streptomyces; species Streptomyces sp. NPDC031132. The sequence continues at coordinate 367,846 of NZ_JBVIGX010000004.1, read as the reverse complement.
CCCTCGCCGAGTTCGAGGAGAAGGCCGTGGTCGGCGTCCAGTCGGCGGCGGGCTACGCCGAGGGCAAGCCGCTGCACGCCAGCTGGAGCTAGTACCCCTGGTACCCCGTGGTACCGCTTTCCGGTGGCCCCGGGCCCGTCCGCGAGGACGGGCCCGGGGCCACCGGCGTTCGGGGCCCCGGGCACCCGGGGACCGTTCGGCGTGCCGTTCGACCGGTCGGCGCAGGTGGCAAACGGATACGCCAAGCGGCGGATAACTCCGGGCGCCGGGTCCGTCACGCTCGGGTCATCCGACCTGGAAGGGGCACCCCGTGGCCAGTACCCTCCGCCGCCGCACCGACGCGCACGCCCTCGCGCGACTGCACAGCGAGCACGGCAAAGCCCTCTACGGCTTCCTCCTCGGCCTCACCTTCGGCGACCGGCACCGCGCCGAGGACCTCCTCCAGGAGACCCTCTTCCGCGCCTGGAAACACCCCGAGGCACTGGAGAGCGGCCACGCCTCCCTGCGGCCCTGGCTCTACACCGTCGGCCGGCGCCTCGCCATCGACGCCCGGCGGGCCCGCCAGGTCCGGCCCGCCGAGGTCGGGCCCGACGCCCTGGACAGCCGCATGCCCGTCGCCGACGACCGCACCGAGCAGGCCGTCGCCGTCCTCGACGTCCGCGACGCGCTGAGATCACTCAGCCCCGAACACCGCGCCGTGCTCGTGCAGATCTACTTCCGCGGGGCGTCGGTGTGCGAGGCCGCCGAGGCGCTCGGGGTTCCCGCCGGGACCGTCAAGTCGCGTACCCACTACGCCCTGCGCGCCCTCCGGGAGGCCATGCCCGGCTACGGTCCGGGCCCCGGCCCCGCTCCCGGCCCGCGCACCGGCTCCGGGCCCGATCGCCGCGCCGCCGCCTGAGCGGCCACCCCCGCCCGCGAACGGACCTGCAGCTTCGCCAGGATGTGCGACACGTGCGTCTGGACCGTCCGCGTGGACAGGAACAGGGCGCCCGCGATCTCCGGGTTCGACCGGCCCTGCGCGACGAGCAGGGCCACCTTCAGCTCCGCGGGTGTCAGCGCCTCCCAGCCGTTGGCCGGCCGCCGCCGCGCCGCACGGCTGCCGCGCCGGACGCCCAGGCTCCGCAGCCGGGCGTCGGCCCGGGCGGTGTCCCACCGGGCGCCCAGGTCCTCGTACGCGGCCACCGCGCGCGTCAGCGCCGACCGTGCCGCCGCCAGGTCGCCGTGCCAGGCCCGGGCCACCGCGAGGTCCTCCCACGCATGGCCCAGCACCAGCGGCCGGCCGCCGCGCTCCGCCCGCTCCAGCACCTGCGCCAGCAGCTGCGGGTCCTGCGCGAACAGCCCCCGGCAGCGCAGCAGCGCCAGCGCCGGGCCCGGGTACTCGGGCAGCGCCGCCGCCGTCCGCCCGCAGGCCGCCACCGCCGCCCGGGCCGTCGCCGTGTCCCCGCTGTCCAGGGCCACGCGGACGATCTCCGACAGCACCCAGGGGCGCTCGTACGCCCCCGCTTCGTCCGGGCTGTCCGCCAGGGCCGGCAGCAGCGCGCGCACCGCGTCCGCCGGACGGCCCGCACGCTCCGCCAGCAGGGCACGGGCCAAGAGCACGTGGCCGCCGTAGCGGCGGGCCGCCGGGGCCGCGAACGCGTCCGGCGGGAGCAGCGCGAGTTCGGCCTGCGCCGCCTCGCGTTCGTCCCGGTGACCGAGCACGAGGGCCCGCAGTCCGTGCACCACCACCGGCAGCCAGCCGTCCGAGACCGGCAGCCCGTCCGCGCGGGCCACCCCGGCGAGCGCCGCGTCCCAGTCGCCGAGCAGGTAGTGGAACTCGGCGAGCCGGGCCTCGGTGACCACCAGCCGCCCCGTCGAGCGGGTGGCGAGCGCCAGCTCCCGTGCCTCCTGCAGCGCCGCCGCGACGGTCTCCGGCTCGTCGAACCGCAGCTGGGCCTCGGCCTGGTTGGCGAGCAGCAGCATCCGCATGTCGTTGGCCTCCGGGCTGCGCCGGGCGCAGGCGATCCCCTCGGCGACGTGCCGCAGCGACTCCCGGCCGCGGCCCAGGTGGAACAGCGCGAAGGCCATCGCGTGGTGGGCCTCCGCCCCGCACAGCGGATCGCCCAGCCGGGCCGCCTGCGCCACCACCGGCACGGCCAGCGCGTGGGCCTGCGCCGGGTGGTGCAGATCGGCCAGGGCCAGTACCCGGCAGGCCTCCAGCCGCAGCCGCAGCGCGGGGGAGGGGACCTGCTCCGCCAGCGCGTCCTCGGTGACGGCCAGCGAACGGGCCATGTCCCCCTGGATCATCAGCGCCGACACCAGCTTGAAGGCCAGCGCCGCCCGGTGCCCGGGATCCGTGGCCCGCCCGTGCAGGGTGCCCAGGAGCTCCACCGACTCGGGGCGGCGCAGCATCAGGGCGGCGTCCGCGAGGCTCCCCTCCAGCGCGTCCCGGTCCCCGCAGTCGGCCTGCGCGACGGCTCGCTCGAGCAGTTCGGCGGCCGCCCCGGGCGCCGCAGCGATCAGGGACTGCGCCGAGTCGGCCAGCCAGTGCACTGCCCAGCGGTCCAACGCCCCGCCGGCCAGCAGCTGTTCGGCGGTCCGCTCCGGATCGTGGCCTGCCTCGGCCAGGGCCCGGGCCGCGTCCTGGTGCAGGGCGGCCCTCGCGGCCCCGGGGAGCTCCGCGTACAGGGCTCGGCGCAGCGCCGGCTGCCGGAAGCGCAGCCGCTCGCCGGTGTCGTCCAGCAGCCCGGCGAGGAGCGGCTCCTCCAGCTCGGCCAGCACCTCCCGGGCGGGCCTGGCCTGTACGAGGGCCAGCTCGCGCGGGGTGAAGGCCGGGCCGAGCAGGGCCGCGTGGCGCAGGGTGGTGTACGCGGGGCGGGAGAGATAGCCGATGCCCCGCGGGAGGGAGGCGGGCGGCTCAGGCAACTCCTGCTCGGGCACGATCAGTTCAACGACGGCGCGGCCGTCCACGGCGTCGTCCCGGCCGCCGCCCCCGGCGTCGACGGTGCCGTCGTCCCCGGACCCGCCGGTGACCTCGATGAACCGGGACCACTGCGCGGTCAGGTCCCGCAGCAGCCGGGGATTGCCGCCCGCCTGCCCGGCGGCCTCCCGCAGCCGCGGCCCGGGCTCCGCCCCCAGCATTCCGCGGAGCAGCTCGGCCGACTCCGCCCCGGTCAGCGGCTCCAGCCGGACGGTGCGCCCGCGCGGGCCCGCGCCCAGCTCGGCGCACAGCTGCTCCACCTCGGGCCGCCGGGGCAGCGGTCTGCGGGTCGCCGCCAGCAGCAGCGGCAGCCGGTCCACCGCCCGGGCCAGGCGCTGCCACAGCAGCAGGCTGGCCGGGTCCGCCCAGTGCAGGTCGTCCAGCACCAGCAGCAGCGGGCGCCGCGCGCACCACTCCTCGACCCCGGACACCAGCAAGTCCGTGGCCGCGAGCCACGCCCCGCCGGGCTGCGCCGCGTGCCGGGCCTCGCGCAGCAGTGCGACCACGGCCGCCCGGCCGGGCCCCTCGGGGTGCACGCAGTCCAGCGCGGCCCGCAGCGGCAGCTCCGCCGTGAAGGCGTCGGCGGCCCCGTAACGCACCCGGCTGCCCAGCGCGGCCGCCTCGGCCAGCGCCTCGCGCACCAGCGCTGTCCGGCCCGCGCCGGCCTCGCCCTCCACGATCAGGCGACCCCCGCTGCCGCGCGCACCGCCGCGCACCCATTCCCGTAACTCTTCACGCAGTTGTCCACGCCCGACCCGCACGTCGGCGATCCTCCCCAGGCGTCTCCCGGCTGCCGCCGGGGTGCCCCCGCCGGCCGGTCCGCGCCTCCGCCAGGATGGCATGCCGATCAGTAGCGGGGGAGATGCTCACCCGGACCCGAACTGTGCACGCCCGCACGGTACTTGGGGATCCGCAGGGTGATCTTCATGCCCGCGCCGACCCCGGTCTCGATCACCGGGCCGTACGCGTCCCCGTACACCTGCCGGATCCGCTCGTCGACGTTGGTCAGCCCGATGCCCGACGGGGAGCCGCTCCGCTCGCCGGCCAGGATCCGGCGCAGCAGGGCCGGATCCATCCCGACCCCGTTGTCCTCGATGGTGATCACGGCCTCCGCGCCCGCGTCCCGGGCGGCGATCGTGATCAGGCACTCCTCGGTGGAGTCCTCCAGCCCGTGCTTGACGGCGTTCTCCACCAGCGGCTGCAGGCACAGGAACGGCAGCGCCACCGGCAGCACCTCGGGCGCCACCTGGAGGGTGACCTTCAGCCGGTCCCCGAACCGGGCCCCGGCCAGGGCCAGGTACTGCTCGATGGAGCGCAGCTCCTCGGCGAGGGTGGTGAACTCGCCGTGCCGCCGGAAGGAGTAGCGCGTGAAGTCGGCGAACTCCAGCAGCAGGTCCCGGGCCCGCTCCGGATCGGTGCGCACGAACGAGGCGATCGCGGCGAGGGAGTTGAAGATGAAGTGCGGGGAGATCTGCGCCCGCAGCGCCTTGATCTCCGCCTCCATCAGCCGGGTCCGCGAGCGGTCCAGCTCGGACAGCTCCAGCTGGACGGAGACCCAGCGCGCGACCTCCGTCGCGGCCCGCACCAGCACCGCCGATTCCCGCGAGCCGTAGGCCACGAGCGCGCCGAGCATCCCGTCCTCGCCGGTGAGGGGGGCGACCACCGCCCACTTCAGCGGGCAGTCGGGGCGGGTGCACTCGGTCCGTACGCTCTGGCTGCGGCCGGAGTTCAGCATCACGGTGACCCGGGCCATCGCCCGCCGCTGGTGGTGGTCGGCGCCCGGGCCGTCCCAGGCCAGGACCGAGTCCCGGTCGGTCAGGCACAGGGCCTCGGTGCCCAGCAGGGAGCGTAGCCGCTTGGCGGCCTTGCGGGCGGCGTCCTCGGTGAGGCCGGCGCGCAGCGGGGGAGCGGCGAGCGAGGCGGTGTGCAGGGTGTGGAAGGTGGCCCGCTCCACCGGGGTGCCGAGGTCCAGGCCGGTCGCCCGTTCGCCGCGCCGGGCGTGCCACCGGCCGGCGGCCCAGCCCGCGCCGAGCAGCAGGGCCGCGCCCGCCGCCGCCAGAAGCGCGAGCACCGCTCCGGTCATGGGGCACCGGCCGCGCGGGTGCCGGCCCCGGCCTCTGCCCCGGTCGCGGACCCCGCCCCGGCCCCGGTCACGCTCTCCGGCAGGTGCAGCCGGGCCAGGGTCGCCGCCGTCCCCGCCGGGACCCGCGAGCGGGTGGCCAGCGACACGAGCACCATGGTCAGGAACCCCAGGGGCACCGACCACGCCGCGGGCCAGGCCAGCAGTGTGTGCACCCAGCCCGCCGGGGGCAGCCCCGCCCGCGTCGCCAGCACCGCGCCCAGCGCCGCCCCACCGCCGGTCACCAACCCCGCCACCGCACCCGGCGGGGTCAGCCCCCGCCACCAGATGCCCAGCACCAGCAGCGGGCAGAACGACGAGGCCGACACCGCGAAGGCCAGCCCCACCGCGTCCGCCACCGGCACGTCGGTCAGCGCCATGCTCCCGGCCAGCGGCACCAGCATCGCCACCAGCACCGCGAACCGGAACGTCCGCACCCCGCGCGTCGGCAGCACGTCCTGGTGCAGCACCCCGGCCACCGCCATGGTCAGCCCCGAAGCCGTCGACAGGAACGCCGCGAACGCGCCCCCGGCCAGCAGCGCCCCCAGCAGGTCGCCGAGCACCCCGCCCAGCATCCGCTCCGGCAGCACCAGCACCGCCGCGTCCGCGTCCCCGGTGAGGGCGAGCTCCGGGGCGTAGGTGCGGCCGAGCACCCCGTACACCGGCGGCAGCAGGTAGAAGCAGCCGAGCAGCCCGAGCACCACCAGCGTGGTGCGCCGCGCGTCGCGGCCGTTGGGGCTCGTGTAGAAGCGCACGGCGACGTGGGGCAGGCCCATGGTGCCGAGGAAGGTGGCCAGCACCAGCCCGTACGTCGCGTACAGGCCGAGCGCCGGCCGGTCCCCGTCCAGTGGCTCGGACCACCGGGAGGCGTCCGGCCCGGACGTCGCCCGGGTCTGCGGGACCCGGGTGTCCGGGGCGAACTCGAGCCGCGCGCGGGCCCGTACGGAGTGCTCCCCGGGCTCCAGCGTCAGCGGGGACGCCGCGTAGGTCCGCCCGTCCACCTGCCCGGTGACCTTCAGCGTCAGCGGCGCGTCCAGGGACAGCCGGACGTCCTCGGCGAGCGTGACGGCGGTGTGCTCGCGGAAGACCGCCGGGGCGTCGAACGAGGCGCGCGGCGCGCCGTCCCCGGCCCAGGCGGCGAGCAGGAAGAAGGCGGGCACCAGCAGCGCGGTGAGTTTGAGCCAGTACTGGAAGGCCTGCACGAAGGTGATGCTCCGCATCCCGCCGGCCGCGACGGCCGCGGTCACGACGAACGCGACGACCACCCCGCCCACCCAGTGCGGGGCCCCGGTCAGGATCTCCAGGGTCAGCCCGGCGCCCTGCAGCTGCGGCAGCAGGTACAGCCAGCCCACCCCGACCACGAACAGCACCGCGACGCGGCGCACCGCCTGCGACTCCAGCCGGGCCTCGGCGAAGTCGGGCAGCGTGTACGCCCCCGAGCGCCGCAGCGGGGCCGCCACCAGGGCCAGCAGCACCAGGTACCCGGCGGTGTAGCCGACCGGGTACCAGAGCATCTCGGGCCCTTGGAGCAGCACCAGCCCGGCCACCCCCAGGAAGGAGGCCGCGGAGAGGTACTCCCCGCTGATCGCGGCCGCGTTGAGCCGGGGCCCCACCGTCCGCGAGGCGACGTAGAAGTCGGAGGTGGTCCGCGATATCCGCAGGCCCAGCGCGCCGACCAGCACCGTGACCAGGACGACGACGGTGACCGCGGTCAGCGCGTACGTCTGGTTCACCGGTCGGTCCTTCGCCGCGGGGAGCAGGGGGGTACCGGAGTCTACGCACGCCCTCGGACCGGCAACAGGCGTGATCCCGGCCGATCCCGAAGGCTCCCACCGGCCGAAAAGGGGCGCCGGCGTCAGCGCGCGGGGTCGCGGTGCTCCGCGCAGTCCCGCAGGGCGATCTCCAGCTCCACGTACGAGTCCTCGGCGCGCCGGAAGGCGAGGGTCAGTGCCGCCTCCGCGCGGGGCGGCAGCTGCTGCCGGACCCCCTCGTTGGCCTCGTACAGTACGTCGGCCCAGCGCGCGGCGGCGCTGCGCAGCCGGGCGAGCAGCACCTCGGCCTCGGCGGGACCGGCGGGCGGGGTCCGCGGCAGTACGGCCAGCGCGTCGAGCAGCGCCTGGATCTCGGCCATCCGCACCCCCCGCTCGTTCCGGCCTGTTCCTTCCGGACCGGCGGCTCCACGATAGGTGCGGGCAGGGCCGGCTGCGGGCGCCGGAACCCGCCCTGCGACCGACGGCGGCAGCGGGGCGCCGTACGCCCCTTGCGGTGCGACGAACGGCGCCATGGCACGCCGGACGGTCGGCCGGGCGGCTGCCGACCGTCCGCGCGGCTATCCGGTCGCCTGGCGCATCAGCAGGTCCCGCAGCTGCCGGGCGTGGCGGCGGCTGACCTGGAGCTCGGCCGATCCGACGCGGACGCTGGTGGTGCCGGCGTCGAGCCGGAGCTCGTCGATCCGGCCCAGCGCCACCAGGTGGCGGCGGTGGATGCGGACGAAACCGCGGGCCGCCCAGCGTTCCTCCAGCGTGGAGAGCGGGATGCGGACCAGGTGGCTGCCCTCGTCGGTGTGCAGGCGGGCGTAGTCGCCCTGGGCCTCGACGTACGCGATGTCGGCGATCGCCACGAACCGGGTGACGCCGCCCAGTTCGACGGCGATCTGGTCCGCGGTGCGGTCGGCGACGGTGACCTCGGGGGCGGGGCGGCGCTGCACCGGGACGACCGGACCGGCGGCCGGTTCCGCGGGTTCGGGCGGCTGCGCGGCGGCCCGGCCGAGCTGGGCGCAGGCCCGCCGGACGGCTTCGGCGAGCCGCTCCGGGCGGACGGGCTTGAGGACGTAGTCCACGGCCTTGAGATCGAAGGCCTGTACGGCGAACCCCTCGTGGGCGGTGACGAACACGATCAGCGGCGGCCGCGCGAACCCGGCCAGCAACCGGGCGATGTCGAGGCCGGTCAGCCCCGCCATGTGGATGTCGAGGAAGACCACGTCGATGCCGTCGGGCCCGTCCGGGCCGGTCTCCAGGGCCCGGGTGATCCGCCGCAGGGCCTCGGTGGCGTCCGAGGCGCCCTCGGCGCTGAGCACCCGGGGGTCGGAGCGCAGCAGGTAGAGCAGTTCCTCGAGGAGGGGTTTCTCGTCGTCGACGGCCAGTGCGCGCAGCATGCGGTGGAGTCTATGGACGAGTGCGCCGGGGCGGAACGGTGCGCGGCCCGCCTGCCGGGGGGAGGGGGCAGGGGGCCGCGCGGTTCGGGAGTGGGGGGGAGAGAGGCGGTGATCAGGAGGCGGTGATCAGGAGGTGGTGATCAGCTTGCCGTCGGGCGAGACCGCGTACCAGGTGCCGCCGACGCCCTGGCCGTTGATGTCGCCGGCCTTCTTGTCGCCCGAGAAGGTGTAGACGGGCCAGCAGTCGATCGCCTGCTGCTTCATGCCGTCGGGGCGGTCCAGGACGGAGTAGCCCTTCTCCACGATGCCCTTGGCGTTGGCCTTGTCCACCGGGGGCACCACCGGCCACTTGGCCACGCAGTCGCCGGTGCAGTTGGAGGCCATCGGCCAGGCGGTGTCCTTCTTGAAGCGGTAGACCGTCATGCCGTTGCCGTCGACGATGTGGTCACCGAGCTTGGGGTCCTTGGCCACGGTCAGCGCGCCCGAGGCCTGGCCCGCACCGGCGGGCGGGGCGGCGGCCGGGTCGGCGACGGGCGCGGCGGCGGCCTTCGCGGCCTTCTTGCCGTCGGGGGCGAGGGCGAACCAGGTACCGCCGACGCCCTGCCCGTTGGTCTCGCCCGCCTTGGCGTCCTTGCTGTAGCGGTACACCGGCCAGCCGCCCACCGTCAGCTGCTTGCTGCCGTCGGCGCGGACGACCTCGCCGAGCACCGACGGGTCCATGCCGGCGGCGGCGGTGGCGTCGCCGGCCGCGACCACCGGCCAGGTCTTCGCGCAGTCCCCTTCGCAGTTGGACTTCGGCGGCTTGGCGGTGTCCTTGTCGAAGCGGTACAAGGTCATGCCCGCGCTGTCGGCGAGGACCGCGCCGAGCTGCTCGTTCTGGGCGATCGCCAGCTGGCCGGCGGCCTTGGTGCCGGTGTCTGCCGCGCCTGCGGCGGATCCCGCGCCGTAGTCGGAGCCGTAGTCGCCGGCTCCGGAGGCGGGAGCCTGGGCCGCGGCCCCGGCCGGCTTCGCGTCGCCGGCCTTGGTGTCGTCCCCGCCGCAGGCGGTCGCCGTGAGGGCGACGACAACTGCCACGGCGGCGAGGGTGGTTCCGCGCTTGATGCCCATCTTGATCTCTCCCACGTGTGGTGTCTCCGTGTCCGCCGCCCGTTTCCGGTGCGTCGGCAACTCTGCGAAGGACACGCCCTGTCGGGGTCGATCTGTTCAAGCGGATTCCTGTGGGCTGTTTCACTCACCCGGCATCGAACCCGGCCCGCCGCAGAGCCGTGACCACAGCGAGGCCGAGGACCTGGTGTCCGCTGTCATTGGGGTGCAGCCCGTCCGCCAGGTGCTCCGGACCGAGCAGGTCACGGCCCGGCAGGAGGGCCAGGCGGTCGTCCCCGGCGGCGATCCGGTCGCGGGCGGCCCGCTCCATCGCATCGCGCAGGGCGCCCAGGGTGGCGCCGAGCCGGTTCGGGGTGCGCTCGGCGTCGGGCCGCAGCACGGGGGAGACCAGCAGCAGCGGGGTCCGCGGGTGCCCCTGGCGGACCAGGTCGAGGAAGGCGCGGGTGGTCTCGTACAGCAGTGGCGCCGAAAACGGCACGCGGGACCAGCAGTTGGTGCCGAAGGCGAGGGTGAGGGCATCGGCGGGGAGGCCTGCGAGCTGCTCGGCGGTGGCGAGCTCCCCGCGGGCGGCGCCCGCGTACCCGAGGTTGACGGTGTCCCACCCGAGCGCCCGGCCGGCGACCGCGGGCCAGCCGTGGGCGGGCCGGGTGGACCACCAGCCCTCGGTGATGGAGTCGCCGTGCACCACCCAGCGCGGTGCGGGTGGCGCCGGGGCCACGGAACCGCCGATCCCGCGCAGGCCGAGGATCAGCGGGGACTGCCCCTCGGGCGGGTACAGGGTGAACGGGCCGGTCCCGCCCGGCAGTTCGATGCGTACGACGGCCTCCACGGCCGGTTCGGTCCACACCTCCCGGACGACCCCGTGGCGGTCCCACAGGGCGAAGCCGTGTGCGAGGTCGCGCAGTGCGTCGGTGGGGCCGGGCACGGTCGCCCGGTAGCGGATCTCCACCGCGTGCGCCGCCTGCGCCGTGAACTCCAGACGCACCCCTATCGGCAGGGTGGCCCGCTCGCCGGTGTCCCAGGGCAGCCGCATGCTGTCCGCCGGGTCGGCCCGTACCGGGCGCCCCTTGTCCAGCCAGGCCACTCCGCGCAGGAACGGCCCCGGGTCCAGCCAGTGCGTGGCGGTGCTCTCGGCGTTCACTGCGCGCCTCCGGTCGTCGGTGGGTGTCGGAACCGGAGGGGATCCGCAGCCCCCCGGTGCCACCGGGTTCACCCGTACCCCGCACGGACCCGGTTCACCGCCGCGGAGCACGCCCGTGCGATCGGGCCGACCCCGGCGGCATGCTCCGGCAGATCTGACGAGGTGTCAATAACAGGGGTGAAGGTGCTGTGCGCATTGATCGATCATCCGTGCGCAACAAAGGACCATCCAGGACAGATCCGCGCAACGATCGTGCGGCAATGTGCAAGGATGGTGCATTACGGGCGGTATCAATAGCTCGTAGGCTCACTCGCTGTACGTGGAGTGGCGTGGACCGCCTGCTCGGCGGTCCTCCCCATGCCCAGGCTCTTGTCTGTGTCCTGCTCCGGACCGCTGCGGTCGATGCCTCAATCCCCATCCGCAGTGTCTAAGGAGTCCCCTCGTGCTCGATCAGGGCCAGGCACCCCCGCTCTCCTCGGAGAAGCGCAAGCCCGTGAACCCGCTGCTCCGGCGCAAGCCCGTCGAGCGGCTCGTCTCCGAGGGCGGCCAGGGCGAGGGCGGCATGCTGCGCCGCTCGCTCACCATGTGGCAGCTGACCATGATCAGCATCGGCGCCACCCTGGGCACCGGCATCTTCGTCGTCCTCGGTACCGCCGCCCCCAAGGCCGGCCCCGCCGTGACGATCTCCTTCGTGATCGCGGGCCTGACCGCCCTGTTCTCCGCCCTCTCCTACGCGGAGCTGGCCGGATCGGTGCCGGTCTCCGGCTCCTCGTACTCCTACGCGTACGCCACCATGGGCGAGCTCATCGCCTGGATCTGTGGCTGGTGCCTGGTCCTGGAGTACGCCGTCTCCGTCGCGGCCGTCGCCGTCGGCTGGGGCCAGTACCTCAACGAGTTCCTCGACGGGACCATAGGCGTCACCATCCCCGAGTCGGTCTCCGCGCCGCTGGGCGAAAACGGGTTCATCAACCTGCCGGCACTGGTCGTGGTCCTGCTCTCGATGGTCTTCCTGATGCGCGGCGCCAAGGAGAGCGCCACGGTCAACTCGATCATGGTCGCGGTGAAGATCGTCACCCTGCTGCTCTTCATCGGCATCGGTGTCCTGGGCATCAAGGCCGGCAACTACACCCCGCTCGCCCCGCTGGGCATGAGCGGCATCGCCGCCGGCGCCTCCACGCTCTTCTTCTCCTACATCGGCTTCGATGCCGCCTCCACCGCCGGTGAGGAGGCCAAGGACCCGAAGAAGGACCTGCCGCGCGCGATCATGCTCTCGCTGGCCATCGTCACCGTCCTCTACGTGCTCGTCGCCTTCGTCGCCGTCGGCGCCATGCCGTGGCAGGACTTCGAGGGCACCGAGGCCGCCCTCGCCCAGATCATGACCGACGTCACCGGCACCAGCGTCTGGGGCGTCGTCCTCGCCGCCGGCGCCGTCGTCGCGATCTTCTCCGTCGTCTTCGCCGTCCTCTACGGCCAGACCCGCATCCTCTTCGCGATGTCCCGCGACGGCCTGGTCCCCAAGGTCTTCGCGAAGGTCGACGAGAAGTCCGGCGCCCCCCGCGCCAACGTGGTGATCGTCTCGCTGTTCTGCGGCGTCCTCGCGGCCTTCATCCCGCTGGGCAAGCTCGCCGACGCCACCAGCATCGGCACCCTCTTCGCCTTCGGCCTGGTCAACATCGCCGTCATCATCCTGCGCGTGAAGCGCCCGGACATGCCGCGCACCTTCAAGGTGGCGCTCTTCCCCGTCACCCCGATCCTGGGCTTCCTCGCCTGCGGCTTCATGATGTTCAGCCTCGATACGGCCACGTGGATGGTCTTCGGTGGCTGGATGGTCGCGGGCCTCGTGTTCTACTTCCTGTACGGCATCCGCCGCTCCCGACTGGCCACGGAAGAAGTGGCCACAGCAGAGAAGTGACCCACCCGCAGTGCGACTGAACGATCTCGACGAACGCATCGTGCACGCCCTCGCCGAGGACGCCCGCCGCTCCTTCGCGGACATCGGCTCCGAGGTCGGGCTCTCGGCCCCCGCCGTGAAGCGACGCGTGGACCGGCTGCGGGCCGAGGGAGCCATCACGGGCTTCACCGTCCGCGTCGACCCCGCCGCCATGGGCTGGGAGACCGAGGGCTTCATCGAGATCTACTGTCGCCACAACACCTCGCCGGACGACATCCGGCGGGGGTTGGAGCGGTACCCCGAGGTGGTGTCCGCGTCGACCGTCACCGGCGACGCGGACGCCCTCGTCCAGATCTTCGCCTCCGACATGAGGCACTTCGAGCGGGTGCTCGAGCGCATCGCGGGCGAGCCCTTCGTGGAGCGCACCAAGTCGGTGCTCGTCCTCTCCCCGCTGCTGCGCCGCTTCACCTCGGGCGCGCCGGCATAAGACCCGGCACGGTGCGCACGGCCTACGCCCTCGTGCCGGCCCCAGCGGTGTGCGCCGGGCCCAGAAGGGCCCGGCGTTCCTCTTCGGTCAGCCCGCCCCACACCCCGAACGGCTCGCGGGTCTGCAGCGCGTGCTCCAGGCACGCGGCGCGCACGGGGCATACGGCGCACACCCGCTTCGCGGCCTCGTCGCGGTCCTCCCGCTCCTCGCCCCGCTCGCCGGCCGGATGGTAGAACCGGCCGGGGCCCAGGTTCCGGCAGGCGGCCCGTAGCTGCCACTGCCAGTGATGGTGCGCTGCTCCGGGCAGGCGGGAGACGTCGGTCATGGCAGTTCCTTTCGCTGTCCTCGGCATGTCCTCCCGTGTGACCGCTCCGCGCCCCGTGAAACCTCCCGCTTCGTCCCTGCCGCACGGCGCCGCCCTCCGTCAGGCGCCGGCGTCCGGGGTGCGCAGCCCGATGAAGAGCGGCCGGCGCCGCAGCGTGAACCCCATCGACTCGTAGAGCGCGATCGCCCCGGTGTTGTCCGCCGCCGCGTGCAGGAACGGGCGATCGCCGCGCTCCCGGATCCCGGCGGCCACCGCCCGGATCAGCCGGCCCGCGAGCCCCTTGCCCCGGTGATCGGGGTGCGTGCACACCGCGCTGATCTCCGACCAGCCCGGCGGCCGCATCCGTTCCCCCGCCATCGCGACGAGCCGGCCCTCGTGCCGGATCCCGAGGTACGTGCCCAGCTCGACGGTGCGCGACAGGAACGGCCCCGGCTTCGTCAGGTCGACCAGCTCCCGCATCTGCGGTACGTCGGCGGGCCCCAGCAGGACCGCTTCGGGCGCGGCCTCGGCCCGTACCGCCCCGCCGTCCAGCTGTACGCCCGGTATCGAGGCCACCGTCGTCCACCCCGCGGGCGGGGTCGGCAGCCCGGTGACCCAGACCGGGGCGCCCGGCCCCGCCAGTGCGGCCAGATCGGCCCAGGCCCGCGGGTCGTCCGGATCCGCGAGCGCGGCGAACGGCGAGGCCTCCGCGACGTACCGGGCCGCGAGGCCGGCGGGCCCGGTCTCGGCGAAGGCACGGCTCGGGCCGCTCAGTGCGGCCCAGACCGGATTGTCGAGTACGTGGACGGGCGCGGCCGTGTCGGTGTCGGGCGACATGGTGTGGCGGGCTCCTTCCCTCGGCAGCGGCCGCGGGCCCGTCCACCTGCTCCTTGACGGCCCCGCGCACCGCCACGAGACTGCTGGTGACGACGGTCATGAGGGTCAGCGCCCGCCGCGGGCGGGTTTATGCCCGACTGCCCCACAGTGGGGCCGACGGCCTCCGCGCAACGAATCTCCGTCTGCGCCGCGAAACACGCAACGAATCGATGCGCTGAGCGCAACGGTCATGGCTTGTCGGGGTCGAACGGGTGAACGTACCTTCAATAGGACCCCCTCCCCTCCTGCCACAGAGGTACGCCCATGCCCCCGCTGCGCACCGCCCTCCTCCAGAGCTCCGGACGGCTCGGCGACACCGCCGAGAACCTGAAGGCGCTCGACGAGGCTGTGGAGCGCGCCGCACAGGCGGGTGCCGGACTCCTCGTGACCTCGGAGATGTTCCTGACCGGCTACGCGCTGGAGGTCCAGGACATCGCCGCCCTCGCCGAGGCGGCCGACGGCATGTCGGCCCGCGCCATCGGCGAGATCGCCCGCCGCCACGGTGTCGCCGTCCTGTACGGCTACCCGGAGCGCGACGGCGACACCGTCTACAACGCGGCACAGCTCGTCGGCCCGGACGGGGTCCGGCTGGCGAACTACCGCAAGACCCACCTGTTCGGCTGCTTCGAGCAGGACGCCTTCACCCCCGGCGACACCCCCGTCGTCCAGGCGGAGCTGAACGGCCTCCGCATCGGCATCATGATCTGCTACGACGTGGAGTTCCCGGAGAACGTCCGCTCCCACGCACTGGCCGGCACCGACCTCCTCCTGGTGCCGACCGCGCAGATGCACCCGTTCCAGTTCGTCGCCGAACAGCTCGTCCCCGTACGGGCCTTCGAGAACCAGATGTACATCGCGTACGTCAACCGCACCGGTCCGGAAGGCGAGTTCGAGTTCGTCGGACTCAGCTGCCTGGCGAGCCCCGACGGGGTCACCCGGACCAGGGCCGGACGCGGCGAGGAGCTGGTGATCGGCGAGGCCGACCCCGAGCTGCTGGCCGCCTCGCGCGAGAACAACCCCTACCTGCGCGACCGCCGCCCCGGGCTCTACGCCTCCCTCGTCTGAGTCCCGCCAGCGCCCTCCCCCCTGCCCCACCCCCGCAAGGAGCCGTACCCCATGACGTCCACGGTGCCCACCACCGCCGTCCCGCACAGCGACGGACAGCCGCCGATCACCATGTTCGGTCCGGACTTCCCGTACGCGTACGACGACTTCCTGGCCCACCCGGCGGGCCTGGGACAGATACCGGCGACGGAGCACGGCACCGAGGTCGCGGTCATCGGCGGCGGCCTGTCCGGGATCATCTCGGCGTACGAGCTGATGAAGATGGGCCTCAAGCCCGTCGTGTACGAGGCGGACCAGATCGGCGGCCGGCTGCGCACCGTCGGCTTCGAGGGCGCCGGCACCGAGGGCCTGACCGCGGAGATGGGCGCCATGCGCTTCCCGCCGTCCTCCACGGCGCTCCAGCACTACATCGACCTCGTCGGCCTGGTCACCGAGCCCTTCCCGAACCCGCTCGCCGAGGCCACCCCCTCGACGGTCGTGGACCTCAAGGGCGAGACGCACTACGCCGAGACGATCGCCGACCTCCCGCAGGTCTACCGCGACGTGTCGGCCGCGTGGAACGCCTGCCTCGACGAGGGCGCCGACTTCTCCGACATGAACCAGGCGATGCGCGAGCGGGACGTCCCGCGCATCCGCGAGATCTGGGCGAAGCTCGTCGAGAAGCTCGACGACGAGACCTTCTACGGCTTCCTCTGCAAGTCCGAGGCCTTCCAGTCCTTCCGCAAGCGCGAGATCTTCGGCCAGGTCGGCTTCGGCACCGGCGGCTGGGACACCGACTTCCCGAACTCCATCCTGGAGATCCTGCGCGTCGTCTACACCGAGGCGGACGACCACCACCGCGGCATCGTCGGCGGCTCGCAGCAGCTGCCGATGCGCCTGTGGGAGCGCGAGCCCGAGAAGATCGTCCACTGGGCGCAGGGCACCTCGCTGTCCTCCCTGCACGAGGGCGCCCCGCGCCCGGCGGTGACCCGCCTGCACCGCACGGCCGGCAACCGCATCACGGTCACCGACGCGGACGGCGACATCCGCACGTACCGCGCCGCGATCTTCACGGCCCAGTCCTGGATGCTGCTGTCGAAGATCGCGTGCGACGACACGCTGTTCCCGATCGACCACTGGACGGCGATCGAGCGCACCCACTACATGGAGTCGTCCAAGCTCTTCATCCCCGTTGACCGGCCGTTCTGGCTGGACAAGGACGAGGAGACCGGCCGCGACGTCATGTCGATGACCCTCACGGACCGCATGACCCGCGGTACGTACCTCCTGGACAACGGCCCGGACCAGCCGGCCGTCATCTGCCTCTCCTACACGTGGTGCGACGACAGCCTGAAGTGGCTGCCGCTGTCGGCGAACGAGCGGATGGAGGTCATGCTGAAGTCCCTCGGCGAGATCTACCCGAAGGTCGACATCCGCCGCCACGTCATCGGCAACCCGGTGACCGTGTCGTGGGAGAACGAGCCCTACTTCATGGGCGCGTTCAAGGCCAACCTGCCGGGCCACTACCGCTACCAGCGGCGCCTGTTCACCCACTTCATGCAGGACCGCCTCCCCGAGGACAAGCGCGGCATCTTCCTCGCGGGCGACGACATCTCCTGGACGGCGGGCTGGGCCGAGGGCGCGGTCCAGACGGCGCTGAACGCGGTCTGGGGCGTCATGCACCACCTCGGCGGCTCCACGGACGCCACCAACCCCGGCCCGGGCGACGTCTACGACGAGATCGCCCCGGTCGAACTCCCGGAGGACTGACCCACCCGGCCCCTCCGGCCCCGTGACCACGGGCCGCCCCCGCGCCACGAGCGCGGCGGCGGCCCGTTTTCATGCCCGGCTCAGGAGGTGGGGGTGAGCAGGCAGCGGCCCACCAGCCCCACGCCCGCGTCCAGCGAATCCGTGAACTCCTCCGCCAGATCGGGGGAGCGGCGCAGGGTCCACAGCAGGCGGGCCGCCGACCAGGCGGCGCCCCGGGCCCGGTCCAGGCTCCACGAACCGAGCAGGTGCGTCAGCGGGTCGGCGACCTCCAGCAGGTCCGGGCCCGGCATCAGGTCCTCCCGGATGTGCTCCTCCAGGGAGACCAGGGTGTCGCCGACCCGGTCGAAGTCCGCCTCCAGGGCCCGCGGTTCGCAGTCCAGCGCCCGGCAGGTGGCGACCACCGCCAGCGCGAGGTCGTGCCCGATGTGCGCGTTGATCCCGGCCAGCGCGTGCTGCAGCGGGCGGATCCCCGGGTGGCGGCGGTACTGCAGCAGCGGCCGCCAGCACGCCGGGGCCCGGTCCGCCTCCACCGCCGTCAGGTAGCGCTCCGCGAACCGTACGCTGAGCGCCTCCGCCCGCCGCGGCGCCGGGAACTCCCCGTGGGAGATGCGCGCGTGCAGCGTCTCCGTCACCGTCAGGTACACCCGGTTGAAGACGGCGACACCGTCCTGCTCGGGGAGCCGCTCGTCCAGGGCGCGCATCCGCGCGAGCACCGCTTCCATGGGAGGCAGGGTCCCAGCCGGCGGCGCGGATCCGGGGAACTTGGCCGTGTGCTTCCCCGGTTCGGGCGAACCCGCTTCAGGAACGCGTGTCCCGCGCGGCCGGATCCCCGCCCGCACCGCCCTCGCCCGCGTCGCCCGCATCACCCGCGTCGTACGCCGACGTGCCCGCGTCGAGCAGCGGCTCCTGCGTCTTCAGGTGCGCGGGCGCGAAGTACCGCAGTACGTGGTACCCGGTGATCACCACGATCGTGCCGAGCGCGATACCGCCCAGCTCGAAGTTGTCCGTCAGCTGCAGCTTCACCCCGCCGATGCCGATGATGATGCCCGCCGCGGCCGGCACCAGGTTCAGCGGATTGCGCAGGTCCACCCCGCCGTTGATCCAGATCTGGGCGCCGAGCAGGCCGATCATCCCGTACAGGATCACGGTGATGCCGCCCAGCACCCCGCCGGGGATCGCGGCCACGACCGCCCCGAACTTCGGGCACAGGCCGAAGAGCAGAGCGAAGCCCGCCGCCGCCCAGTAGGCCGCCGTCGAATAGACGCGGGTGGCCGCCATGACGCCGATGTTCTCGGAGTACGTGGTGTTCGGCGGGCCGCCGACCCCCGTGGACAGCATGGACGCGGCGCCGTCGGCGGCGATCGCGGTGCCGAGCTCGTCGTCGAGCGGATCGCCGGTCATCTCGCCGACCGCCTTGATGTGCCCGGCGTTCTCCGCGATCAGGGCGATCACCACCGGCAGTGCGATCAGGATCGCCCACCACTCGAACTGCGGCGCGTGGAAGGACGGCAGCCCGATCCAGTCGGCCTTGCCGACCCCGGAGAGGTCGAGCCGCCAGTGGTCGACGGCCTCGGCCCCGCCCACCGTCGAGTGGATCTTGCCGAAGAGCAGGTCGAAGACCCAGGAGATGCCGTAGCCGAAGAGCAGCCCGAGGAAGATCGCGATCCGGGACCAGAAACCGCGCAGGCAGACCACGGCCATCCCCGTGAACAGCATGGTCAGCAGCGCCGTCCACTGGTCCTGCGGCCAGTACGTCGAAGCCGTCACCGGCGCCAGGTTGAAGCCGATCAGCATCACCACCGCGCCCGTCACCACCGGTGGCATCGCCGCGTGGATGATCCGCGCCCCGAAGCGCTGCACGGCGAGCCCGGCCAGGAACAGCGCCCCGCCGACCACGAACACCGCACCCGTGACGACCGCGCTGTCCCCGCCGCCCGCCCGGATCGCCGCCGCAACGCCCACGAAGGAGAGCGAGCAGCCCAGGTACGAGGGGACCCGCCCGCGGGTGGCGAGCAGGAAGATCGCCGTCGCGACACCCGACATCATGATCGCCAGGTTCGGGTCCAGGCCCATCAGGACCGGGGCGACGAAGCTCGCCCCGAACATCGCCACGACGTGCTGGGCACCGAGCCCGGCGGTGCGCGGCCACGACAGCCGCTCGTCCGGCCGCACCACCGCGCCGGGGGCGGGGGTCCGCCCGTCTCCGTGCAGGGTCCAGCGCACGCCGAGGCCCATGTTCCACCACTTCCGTCGAACCGATTCGATCAAGCATCCGGGCCGTCGGCCCTGGGCCTGTCGGCCCGCGCCATATTAAGGCCGGATACCCGCTGGTTCGTCCCGGTCTGCGGTTGCGGGTACGGCCGCCACCGGCCTCTGCCGCAGTACGGCGGCCCCCGCGACCAGCGCGAACGCCAGCAGCGTGACCAGCCCGAAGGACACCACGAGCGAGGTCGCGTCCGCCACCGCACCGATCGCCGACGGCGCGATCAGCCCCGACGTGTACGTGATCGTCGCGACGCCCGCGATCGCCTGCGCCGGGGCCGGCCCGCTGCGCGCTGCCGCCGCGAAGGCCAGCGGGACCACCACCGCGATGCCGAGTCCGATCAGGCCGAAGCCCGCCAGCGCCGCGGCCGGGTGGCGGACCGTCACCACGAGCACCCCGCCCGCGGTGGCCAGGACCCCGCCCGCCCGGACCGTGCGCACCGGCCCGAACCGGTCCACCACCCGGTCCCCGGCGAGCCGGGCGACGGCCATGGTCAGCGCGAACGCCGTGGTGGAGGCGGCCGCGAGGCCGGCGTCCGTGTCCAGGACGTCCCGCAGGTAGACCGCGGACCAGTCCAGGCTCGCACCCTCCGCGAAGACCGCGCAGAAGCCGATCAGGCCGATCAGCAGTGCGGACTTCGGGGGCAGCGCGAAATGCGGCGGAGCCTCGGCCTCCGCGTCGCTGTGCAGATCCAGCACCCCCCGTACGGCGACCAGCGCGGCCGCGGTCAGGGCGAGCGCGGCGACGAGGTGGTGCAGCCGGGCGTCGGCCCCGGCGTGCGCGGCGACCGCGCCCGCCGCCGAACCCAGCAGCGCGCCCACGCTCCACATGCCGTGCAGCGAGGACATGATCGAGCGCCCGAGCCGGTTCTCGGTCTCCACGCCCAGCGCGTTCATCGCCACGTCCGACATCCCGGAGGTGGCGCCGTAGACGAAGAGGGCGCAGCACAGCGTGGCCAGGTTCGGCGCGAGGCTCGGCAGGATCAGGGACAGGGTCCACAGGGCCAGCAGCGCGCGCAGGGCGGTGCGGGCCCCGAAGTGGTGGTTGATCCGGCCGGCCAGCGGCATCGCGAGCGCCGCGCCCAGGGCGGGGAAGGCGAGGGCGAGGCCCAGGGTGCCCGCGCTGAGCTGGGCGTGGTCCTGGATCCAGGGGATGCGGGTCGCGAAGGAGCCGGTGACGGCCCCGTGGGCGCAGAACACGGCGGCGATGGCGAAGCGGGCCCGGCGCAGGCGCGCCGGGCCGAGGTCTGTTTCCCCTGTCATGGCATTAAACTATCAGGGAACCTACCTGATAGTCAGCGGCCCGGAGCTACCTAGGATGGGCGCCGTGACTCCTGCCAAAGCCCTGGCCCCCGCCGTTCCCTCGCCTGCGTCGCCGAGCACGGCCCGGGCCATCAACGACCGGCTCGCCCTGCGACTCCTCCAGGAGGAGGGGCCGCTGACCGCCACTCAGCTCAAGACGATGACCGGCCTCTCCCGCCCTTCGATCGCCGACCTCGTCGAGCGGCTGACCGGTGCCGGGTTGATCGAGGTCGTGGGGGAGTCGGGCGAACAGCGCCGCGGCCCCAATGCCCGGCTGTACGGGATCGTCGCCCACCGCGCGTACCTGGCGGCCCTGGACGTACGGACGGACAGCGCGACCGCGGTGGTCGCGGACCTGCTCGGCCGCCCGCTGGCCCGGTCCGCCCTCCCGGTGGACGCCGTCGAGGAGGCCGTGGACGTGCTCGAGGCGCTCGCGCGGGAAGCCGGCACGGACGGGCTGCACACCGTCGTGGTCGGCGCCCCGGGCCTGGTGGCCCCGTCCGACGGGGTGCTGCGCAGCACCGTCGGCCTGCCGTCCTGGCATCGGGACCTGGTGGCGGCCCTCCGGCGGCGGCTGCCGGCCACGGTGGTCGTGGAGAACGAGACCAACCTCGCGGCCCTCGCGGAACAGCGGGTCGGGGCCGCGCAGGACCTGGACTCCTTCGTGCTGCTGTGGCTCGGCGCGGGCGTCGGCGCGGCGGTGGTCCTGGACGGGCGGCTGCGGCGGGGCGCGTCGGGCGGGGCGGGCGAGATCGGCTTCCTGCCGGTGCCGGGCATGGGCCGGCTGCCCGCCGCCACGGACTGCGAGGGCGGGTTCCACGCGCTGGTCGGCCGGGCGGCGGTGGCCGCGCTCGCGGCGGAGCACGGCTGGGCCGGGCCGGTGGAGGAGGCGGTGGCGGGCGCCGCGGGCGGGGCCTTCGTCGAGGTCCTGGCGGAACGGCTCGCCCTGGGCGCGGCGGCCGTCGCGGCGGTGCTGGATCCGGGGTGTGTCGTTCTGGCGGGTGGGTTGGGCCACGCGGGCGGCGCCGGCCTGGCGGCCGCGGTCGCCCGGCGGCTGACCACGCTGACGCCGGTGCCGATGGAAGTCCGGGCCACCGCCCTCGGCGACCCGGCGGTCCTCACGGGCGCGCGGCTGGCCGCCCGCGAAGCCGCGCAGGCGGATCTGTTCGGCGGCTGACCTGCGCAGGTCCGGAAGGCGGCGTCCGTCACCCGACACCGCCTAGCGGTCGTCGAGACCTTCGTCGTCGTGCAGTCTCCGCCAGATGCGGGTGCGGTGCAGCACGTAGAGCGACATGAGCAGGAAGCCCACCTGCAGTCCCACGGCGAGCAGCCAGAAGACGGCCCCGCTCTCCAACTCATCTGTCAGGTAGGCGAAGTTCATGCCGAAGAACCCCGTGAGGAAGGTCAGCGGCAGAAAGATCGTCGACACGATCGCGAGACGGTTGATCACGCTGTTCTGATCGCCGGACACCAGGGAGGAGTAGGTGGCGAACGTCCGGCGGGCGGCGTCCTGGAGGGACTCGATGTCGGTGAGCACCAGCCTGGAAGTGCGCTGGTACTCACGGGCGAGCCGCTGGCGCTCCTCCGGGAAGTTCCGGTTCAGCACCCTGCGCGTCACGGCCTCCTCCGCCGCTTGGTGGTAGGGGAGGAGCGTGTGGTGCAGGAGGGCCGCGGTCCGTCGCAGCTGCGCCAGCCGGTAGAGCTGCTCGGGCTCCCGCTTCCGGAACATTTCGTCTTCCAGGTCCTCCACCTCCAGAAGGGCCTGGAGCGCGGTCCGGCGGTAGGTCTCCAGGGCTTCGTCCAGCAGCAGGAACAGCATGGCCACCGTGTCCGGCGGTCTTTCGTGCGGGAGGCGGCCGGTGAGGCTCTCCACCAGCCCGGCCGGCCCCCGGTGCACCGTGACGAGGTGGCGCTCGGTGACCAGGGCATGGACGTGAACGACCCGGCCGGCCTCGATCGCGGGCACGACGAACGCGGCGCTGTCCCCGAGGAACTCGGCCCGGGCGGATTCCCCCTCCCGGCCGAGCCAGGCCACGTCCTCCGCCTCCAGGCCGAGCAGCCCGGCGACCTGCTGTTCGCCGGGCGGGGCCTCCTCGGGCAGCTCCATGTCCACGAACAGGAAAGGGGATGCCGCAAGGCGCTCACGCGCCTCCGACACGCGGGTGCGCGTCACGACGCCTTCCGGCATGGACACCACCGATACGATCATCGACCCTCACCGTGGTTCACGCCGTGGATCATGCATGACGGTGTCTCCATACTGTCGCTCACGGGGGCACGCGCAAGCGCAACGACGACTCCCGCCCGGCGGTCTCAGCCTCCCGCCCGGCCGGCCCCGGCCTCTGCTGCCGTCGCGGCCCGGGCCGCCAGGAACTCGGCGAAGGTGCCCTTGCCGGACGCGTGGGACGGGGCCAGGTTGCCGCCGCGGCAGAAGGCCGCGTACGCCTTCCCCGCCAGGGGCAGCGGGAACACCGTGCGCCGCCGCCCCGTCGCCGCCAGGTACGACCGGCCCAGTTCCACCAGTGTGTGGATCTCCGGGCCGCCCATGTCCGTGACCCGGCCCGCCGGGGTCGGGACGGCGAGTTCCGCCATCCGGTCGGCCACCTCCTCCACGGCGACGGGCTGCACCCTGACCCCCCTCGGCAGCGGCAGCGGCACCACCGGCACCTTCGCCAGCGCGTCCACCGCCATCGCCACCAGGTCGTGGAACTGGGTGGTCCGCAGGATCGTCACGCCCAGCCCCGACGCCTCCAGCATCCGCTCGACCTCGTACTTCACCTCGTAGTAGCCGAACGGGACCACATCGACCCCGACGATCGAGATGTAGACGATGTTCGTGACCGTCCCGGCCCGCCGGGCCGCCTCGATCAGGTGCCCGGCGGCCACGTCGTCGCCGCCCCGCGGGGTGCTCGCGCAGTGCACGACCACCTCCGCGCCCGCCATCGCCGCATCCAGCCCGCTGCCGTCCCGCAGATCGACCGGGTGGTCCTTCGCGTGCCGGCTCAGGACCCGTACGTCGTGGCCCGCCGCCCGCAGCCGCGTGACGACCAGCGCGCCGAGGTTTCCGGTGCCTCCGG
Source organism: Streptomyces sp. NPDC031132 (assembly GCF_055570595.1). Taxonomy (NCBI): domain Bacteria; kingdom Bacillati; phylum Actinomycetota; class Actinomycetes; order Kitasatosporales; family Streptomycetaceae; genus Streptomyces; species Streptomyces sp. NPDC031132. Next base: position 344,356 of record NZ_JBVIGX010000004.1, on the reverse strand, counting down.
TGACGAGGATCGTGCCCATGGTGTCCGTTCCTTCCCTGAAGGGGTTGCGTTCACCAGCCGAGACCGGACAGCCCTCAGGAATGTGACAGCTGCCGCTGAAGAAATTCCAGCTTCTCCGGGTTCACCACGCTCCGCACCTCGCGCACCAGCCCGTCCTCGATCTCCACCTGAAGCACCGTCCCGCCCACGATCAGCGCGGGCTCCCCGTTGACCTCCGCGAAGGAGATCGGCATACCGGCCGCGAACTTGCGCAGCGCGCCCACCAGGAAGCGCGCCACCTTGTCCGGCCCCAGGATTGGACGCCGGGCCGCGCCGACGATCCCGCCGCCGTCCCCCACGTACCGCACGTCGGCGGTCAGCATGCCCTCCAGCCGGGACAGGTCGCCGTCGCGCGCCGCCGTCAGGAAGGTCTCCACCAGGCTCTGCCACTGTGCCGGATCCGGTGCGAAGCGGGGGCGCGGCCCGGCCGCCCGGCCCGCAGCCACCCGGCCCGCGGCCCGCCGGTAGAGCTGCCGGCAGTTGGCCTCGGTCAGGTCCAGGAGCCCGGCGATCTCCCGGTGGCCGTACGCGAACGCCTCGCGCAGCACGTACACCGCCCGCTCCACGGGCGTCAGCTGCTCCAGCAGCACCAGCAGGGCCATGGACACGCTGTCCCGCTGCTCCGCCGACTCCAAAGGGCCGAGCGCCCCGTCCCCGGTGAGGACCGGCTCCGGGAGCCAGGGGCCGACGTACTCCTCGCGCCGGGCCCGTGCCGAGGTGAGGCGGTTCAGGCACAGGCGGGTGACGACCTTGGCGAGCCAGGCCCCGGGGTGCTCGATGTCCTCGCGGTCGGCGGAGCTCCAGCGCAGCCACGCGTCCTGGACGGTGTCCTCGGCCTCGGCGGCGGAGCCGAGCATGCGGTAGGCGATGCCGAACATCCGGGGCCGGTGCTCTTCGAAGTCCGCGACGGGTGCGGCGTCCTGTGTGATCACCGCAGCAGCCTACGAGGGGCCATGGCGGCACGTGCGAGGACCCGGTGGCCGCCGGGCCACCGGGTCCTCGCGTTCGTTCACCTACGGGCGCCGACGCGGTGTGTCAGCAGGCGCCCTGGTCCTTCCAGACGCCCCACTCGCCGGTGGTGCCGGGCTCCTCGTTCTGCGTCCACCACTGGGCCTTCCAGTTGTGGCCCTTGTGCGAGACGACGTTCCCGCTGTTGTAGACGGTGCCCGCGACGTACGCCGGGTTCGTGCAGGTCCCGCCCGGAGGCGTGGTCGGGGGAGTGGTGGGAGGCGTCGTCGGGGGAGTGGTCGGCGGGGTCGTGGGCGGGGTGGTCGGCGGGATCGTCGAGCCCCCCGGCTCGACGAGCGCCGCGCCGCGCGCCAGGTCACCGGCGAGGGCGTAGGTGGTGCCGGAGATGTTCACCGTCCAGTTGGAGGGCGTGGACACCGGCAGGTAGTAGTTGAACGCCAGGTCCACCGAGGCGCCGGGGGCCAGCGTCTGCCACGCCGGGAGCTTGAGCGAGACCCGCTGGAAGTCGCCCTTCAGGCCGCCGACGTTGGTGCCGCTGTGGCCGGTGCTGATCACCTTGGTGCCGAAACCGGACTGGTCGGAGGCGTTGGCCGGGGCCGAGGTCCCGTAGTCGAACTGGAACTCTGTGCCGCCGGGCAGCGTGGTCTTCGTGTTGTTGGTGATCTTGAGCTTCGGGGTGAGCGGGTAGTTGGAGTCGCCCAGCTTGAACGCGGTGAACTCCGTCTTGATGTCCACGGCCTGGGCCGGCAGCGCGCTGCCCGCCGTCTTCGCGCCGTACGGGGAGGCCGCCTTGAACTTGTCGTACATCAGGGAGGTGAGCGTGTCGCCCATCTCGTACTGGCCCTTGGCGGAGTTGTAGGCGTAGTCCCCCGCCAGCTCCCAGACCATCGTGCCGCCGATGCCCTTGTTCACCACGTAGTCGGCCTTGGCGGCGACGGACTGCTCGTCCTCCGTCGACAGGAAGACCTTCTTCTGGGCGTTCCACAGCCACGGCGCGACCAGGGTGGAGTCGTACTTGCGGGCGTAGGTGCCGGTCAGCGTGGTGTTCGCAGGGAAGCCGTACTTGGTGACGTAGTCGCCGACGACGCCCTTCTCCAGGTTCTTGGCGTGCCACATCGGGTTGGAGCCCGCCGGGGACTCGGCCCCGTTGGTGTCCTTGTCGTGCCACAGGTTGTCGATGCCGACCGCGCCGTCACCGCACTTGGTCAGCCCCGCGCCGACCGGGCAGGTGGTCGCGGGGGCCTTGCCCCACAGGCCGTCCGTGCCGCCCTGCACGTTCTTGAAACCGCGGGTGTAGTACGGCAGGCCCATGTTGATGCGGCCGGCCGGCATGGAGCCGCGGAAGTAGTGGTAGGCCCAGTCGGAGTTCAGGTAGCCGATGCCGCCGTACTGGGAGGTGGAGTAGACGCCGGCGGCGGCCAGTTCGCCGTCCTTGCCGTCGTCGAAGAGCGAGGCGTTCGGGCCGACGTACTCGTTCCAGGCGCCGTGCAGGTCGTAGGACATGATGTTGACGTAGTCCAGGTACTTCTGCATCTGGAACGTCTCCATGCCCCGCAGCAGGTAGCCGGAGGAGGGGGCGGCGACGGACAGCAGGTAGTGCTTGCCGTCGGCGGCGCCCGCGCGGTCGAGCTTCTCGCGCAGCGACTTCATCAGGGCGGCGTAGCCCTGGACGAGACCGGCCCGGCGGGCGTTGGAGAGCTGCCAGTCCAGCGGGTTGCCCGCGTCCTTCATGGTGGTCGGGTACTCGTAGTCGATGTCGACGCCGTTGAAGCCGTACTTTCGGATGAACTCGACCGAAGAGTCCGCGAAGGTGTCGATGCCGGCCTGGTTGACCGAGCCGTCGGCGTTGGTGGCCATCGAGTAGAAGCCGCCGGACGCGACGCGGTTGCCGTCGTCGCCGAAGTAGCCCCCGGTCTCGGCCCAGCCGCCGACCGAGATCAGCGTCTTCACGTTCGGGTACTGCTTCTTGAATTTGTTCAGCAGGTTGAAGTGGCCCTTGTACGGGAGGGCCGGATCCATCTCGGCGCCCGCGACGCCCGGCCAGGTCATCCCGGTGGCGGCGTTGTTCGCGTTGTCCGCGCCGACCGAGATCTTGTTGTCGGCGCCCACGTGGGCGAAGGCGTAATTCAGATGGGTGACCTTGGACCACGGGACGTCGTTGGCGAGGTAGGCGGGGGCGCCGTCCTTGCCGGTCCGCCACCCGGTGAAGTATCCGATGACGCGGCGCTGGTGGTCGGCGCCCATCTTCTCGCGGCCCTCGGAGTCGTAGACCGAGCAGTACGGGACGTCGACACCGGCCGTCTTGTACAGCCCGTCCGGGCGACAGCTCTCGTTGTCGGCGGCGTGGGAGACGCCGGTGGAGAGCCCGCCCACCAGCAGTCCGGCGATTGCGGCGCCGGATGCCAGGAGCATCGCTCTCGTACGTGTGGGGGACGGCATGGTGCCTCCTGGGGAGGGGAGGATGGCAGGACACGAAAGGGCACAACAGGCGGAAAAGTGGTGCGTGTTGGCCCGTGACGTGCGCACATCTGACGGGCTGTCTCCCGAGGAGGATGAAGGGAACGTTAAGAGGACTAGACCACCTCGTCAATAGGTCTGTACCAATCGCAGGCGTACTTGACAGACTCCCGCGGAACACCCTCTCTGTGACCCAGGCCACAGCTCCTCACTCGCATGGCCGCCGATCACCCGTGGCAAACTGGCAGCAGTACCAGTAAGCAGCGCACTCCGGGGTCGGTGTAATTCCGAACCGGCGGTATAGTCCGCGACCCGTCCGCAGCCAGCGGCCGGTTGACCAGGTGAAATTCCTGGACCGACGGTGAAAGTCCGGATGGGAGGCAGTGCGCGGCGGGCCAGTCACCGGTACGCCGCCGTCGGCGGTTCATCGGCGTATCCCCTGTGGATGCGTCCGGGCGGACCGTTTTTTCGGCCTCGGCGTCCCCGCGTGTGCTGAACCGCTTCATCTGTCGTATCCCGACAGGCCCCGGAGTCCGTGCCCGACGAGGCAGGAGGACCCGGTGGCGAACCACGCCGCGAACGCACCGCACGACGCCGTCGGCGGCGGCCATGCCGATGCGCAGGCCATGCGCCGAGCCGTCGAGCTCGCCGCCCGCGGCCTCGGCTCCACCAGCCCCAACCCGGTCGTCGGCTGCGTCATCACGGACGCCGCCGGCACCGTCGTCGGCGAGGGCTGGCACGAGCGGGCCGGCGGCCCGCACGCCGAGGTCCACGCCCTGCGCGCGGCAGGCGGGGCGGCCCGCGGCGGCACCGCCTACGTCACCCTCGAACCCTGCAACCACACCGGTCGTACCGGGCCCTGCGCGCAGGCGCTCGTCGAGGCCGGCGTCACCCGCGTGGTCTACGCCGTCGCAGACCCGAACCCGCAGGCCAGTGGCGGTTCCGACACCTTGCGCGCCGCCGGGATCAAGGCCGAGGGCGGCCTCCTGGAAGCCGAGGCCGCAGCCGGCAACGCCGCCTGGCTCACCTCCGTACGCCTCGGCCGCCCGCACGTGACCTGGAAGTACGCGGCCACCCTCGACGGCCGCAGCGCCGCCGCGGACGGCAGCAGCCGCTGGATCACCGGCCCGGAGTCCCGCGCCGACGTCCACCGGCTGCGCGCCGAGGCCGACGCCGTCCTCGTCGGCGGCGGCACCCTGCGCGAGGACGACCCCCACCTGGCCGTACGCGGCGTCGAAGGGGCCACCCAGCCGCTGCGCGTCGCCCTCGACACCCGCGCCGGCCTCCTGCCGACCGCCCGCATCCTCGACGACGCCGCACCCACGCTGCTCGTCACCGGCGAGGACGCCGACACGCGGCACCTGCCGGGCGTCGAGATCCTCCGCCTCCCCCTGCACGACGGCCGCATCGCCGTCCACGACCTGCTCGCGCAGCTGCACGACCGCGGCGTGCGCTCCGTACTCCTCGAAGGCGGCCCCACCCTGGCCGGAGCCTTCCTGGAGGCCGGAGCCGTCGACCGCGTCATCGGCTACCTCGCCCCGGCGCTCCTCGGCTCCGGCCCCGCCGCCCTCGCCGACGCCGGCATCACGAACATCGCCCGCGCGGTACGCCTCGACATCACCGAGGCCGTCCGCGTCGGCACCGATCTCCGCATCACCGCAGTACCCGAAATCACCGCAGTACCCGAAGCCGCCCCCACCACCGCCCCCAAGGAGCACTGAGTGTTCACCGGAATCGTCGAAGAACTGGGCGAGGTCACCGCCGTCGAGCAGCTCGCCGAAGCCTCCCGCTTCCGCCTGCGCGGCCCCGTCGTCACCGACGGCGCCAAGCACGGCGACTCCATCGCCGTCAACGGCGTCTGCCTGACCGTCGTGGAGACCGCCGACGGCGAGTTCACCGCCGACGTCATGCAGGAGACCCTCAACCGCTCCAGCCTCGGCGCCCTGACCCAGGGCTCCCGGGTCAACCTGGAGCGCCCGATGGCCCTCGGCGGACGGCTCGGCGGACACCTGGTCCAGGGGCACGTGGACGGCACCGGCGAGATCCTGTCCCGGACGCCCTCCGAGCACTGGGAGCTCGTCAAGATCGCGCTCCCCGCGCACCTGTCCCGGTACGTCGTCGAGAAGGGCTCCATCACGGTCGACGGCGTCAGCCTCACCGTGGTCGAAGCCGCCGCCGACCACTTCACCATCAGCCTCATCCCCACCACCCTCGCGCTGACCACGCTCGGCATCAAGCAGCCCGGCGACCCGGTCAACCTCGAGGTCGACGTCCTCGCGAAGTACGTCGAACGCCTGCTGGCCGCCGGCGTGAACCCGCTGACCGCCAAGGAGGATCAGCAGTGACCGCCCTGACCTGGCTCAACGCGGAGGCCTTCACGGTCTTCGACCAGAAGGTCATCTGGTCCGACATGATCGGCAACCTGATGGGCCTGGCCGCCCTCGCCCTCGGCTGGCGCCGCTCCCTGTGGACCTGGCCCGCCCAGCTCCTGTCCGGCCTGATCCTCATAGCCGCCTACGCCTCCGCCCACCTCGCCGGCGGCGTCGGCAAGCAGCTCCTGGTCATCGGGGTGGCCGCATGGGGCTGGCGCGCCTGGCAGCTCGGGAAGAAGCAGGCCCAGGACGGCACCCTCGCCGTGCGCACCGCGACCTGGAAGGAGCGCGGACTGCTCCTCGCCGGGGCGGCCCTCGGCACCCTCGCGGTCGGCGGCCTGTTCATGCTCTACCCGGACCTGTCCTGGAGCCCGTGGGCCGACGCCTACATCTTCGTCGGCACGATCGTCGCGATGGTCGCCCAGGCCCGCGGCCTCGTCGAGTTCTGGTTCGCCTGGCTCCTCGTCGACCTGGTCGGCGTCCCGCTCGCCTTCACCAACGGACTGGCCTTCTCCGGCCTCGTCTACGTCGTCTACTTCGCGCTCGTCCTGTGGGGCGCCCACGACTGGTACCAGCGCTCGCGCACCACCCCCGCCCCGGCCCTGGAAGGAGCAACGGCATGACCACCCTCAAGCCCGTGCCCGACATCGACGCCGTCCTCGAGACCGCCTTCCGGCTCGACCCCGTCGAGCAGGCCATCCGCGACATCGCGGCCGGCCGCCCGGTCGTCGTCGTCGACGACGAGGACCGCGAGAACGAGGGCGACCTCGTCGTCGCCGCCGAGAAGGCCACCCCCGAGATCGTCGCGTTCATGATGAGCGAGTGCCGCGGCCTGATCTGCGCCCCCATGGAGGGCCCCGAGCTGGAGCGGCTCGAGCTGCCCCAGATGGTCCAGCACAACACCGAGTCGATGAAGACCGCCTTCACCGTCTCGGTCGACGCGAGTGCCGCACACGGCGTCACCACCGGCATCTCGGCCGCCGACCGCTCCACCACCCTGCGGATGCTCGCCGACGGCGTCTCCGAGCCCTCCGACTTCGTGCGCCCCGGCCACGTCTTCCCGCTGCGCGCCAAGCCTGGCGGCGTCCTGGTCCGCAACGGCCACACCGAGGCCGCCGTCGACCTCGCCCGCCTGGCGGGCCTGCGCCCCGTCGGCGCGATCGTGGAGATCGCAGGCGAGGACGGCGTCATGCTGCGCCTGCCCGAGCTGATCCCGTTCGCCCGCAAGCACGGCCTGACGATCATCTCCATCGAGGACCTGATCGCCTACCGCCGCTCCGCCGAGCCGACCGTGCGCCGCGAGGCCGAGGTCACCCTGCCGACCGCCCACGGCGACTTCACGGCGTACGGCTACCGCTCCACCGCCGACGGCGTCGAGCACGTCGCCCTCGTCCACGGCGAGATCGGCGACGGCAAGGACGTCGTGGTCCGGGTCCACTCCGAGTGCCTGACCGGCGACATCTTCCACTCGCTGCGCTGCGACTGCGGCCCCCAGCTGCACGCCTCCATGGCCCGCATCAAGGAGGCGGGCCGCGGCGTGGTCGTCTACCTGCGCGGCCACGAGGGCCGCGGCATCGGACTGGTGTCCAAGCTGCGCGCGTACGAGCTCCAGGAGCGCGGCCGCGACACCCTGGACGCCAACCTGGAGCTCGGCCTGCCGGCCGACGCCCGCGACTACGCCGCCGGCGCGCAGATCCTCGCCGACCTCGGCGTCAAGAGCGTCCGGCTGCTGACCAACAACCCCGACAAGTCCGCCGCCCTCGTACGGCACGGCATCGCGGTCAACGACCGCGTGGCCATGCCCATGGAGGCGGGCGAGCACAATCTGCGGTACCTGCGCACCAAGCGGGACCGGATGGGGCACGACCTGCCCTGGCTGGAGCAGGCCGCGACCACCTCCGCCTGCGGCAACCAGTAAGTACGAACCACCACCCGTCAAGCACCACGAACCACGAAGCACCGAGGAGCACAGCTGTGAGCGGCAAGGGCGCACCCGAACTGAGTGTCAGGAACTGCGGAGACCTCCGGGTCGCGGTCATCGCGGCCCAGTGGCACGAGAAGGTCATGGACGGGCTCGTCGACGGCGCCCTGCGGGCCCTGCACGAGCTGGGCATCGACGAGCCCACCGTGCTCCGCGTCCCCGGCAGCTTCGAGCTCCCGGTCGTGGCGAAGGTACTCGCCGGTCGCGGTTACGATGCCATCGTCGCCCTCGGAGTCGTCATCCGCGGCGGCACCCCGCACTTCGACTACGTCTGCCAGGGCGTCACCCAAGGCCTGGTGCAGGTGTCGATCGACACCGGAGTCCCCATCGGCTTCGGTGTTCTGACGTGCGACAACGACGAGCAGGCGCTGGACCGCGCCGGGCTCGAGGGGTCGAACGAGGACAAGGGGCACGAAGCGGTCATCGCCGCCGTCTCCACCGCTGCGACCCTGCGGTCCGTCAGCGAACCCTGGCGCTGAGTGGCGGCGGGGGAGCCCGTATTCTGAGGACCATCATGGCGAACACACCCTCCAAGAGCTTCGAAGAGCTCTTCACCGAGCTCCAGCTCAAGGCCGCCGACGGCGACCCCAGCACCTCCCGTACCGCCGAGCTCGTCGGCAAGGGCGTCCATGCCATCGGCAAGAAGGTCGTCGAGGAGGCCGCCGAGGTCTGGATGGCCGCCGAGTACGAGAGCAAGGAAGCCGCCGCCGAGGAGATCTCCCAGCTGCTGTACCACGTCCAGGTGATGATGGTCGCGCGCGGGATCTCCCTCGACGACGTCTACGCGCACCTCTAGGCCGGAGCCCCTCCCGCGGGCCCCCCGCCCGCCGCTAGCCCACACCGTTCGCAATCCACGCACTGAAGGAAGCCCCATGCTGCGCATCGCCGTCCCCAACAAGGGTTCACTCTCCGGAGCGGCGTCGGCGATGCTCCATGAGGCCGGCTACCGCCAGCGCAAGGAGTCCAAGGAGCTCGTGGTCCTCGACCCCGAGAACGGGGTGGAGTTCTTCTACCTCCGCCCCAAGGACATCGCGATCTACGTCGCCTCGGGCAAGCTCGACATCGGCATCACCGGCCGTGACCTGCTGCTCGACTCCGGCGCCAGCGCGGAGGAGATCCTCCCGCTGAACTTCGGCCGCTCCACCTTCCGCTACGCCACCAAGCCCGGCACCGCGAAGGGCCCCGAGGACTTCCACGGGATGACGATCGCGACCTCGTACGAGGGAATCGTCGCCAAGCACCTCGCCGATCACGGCATCGACGCGTCCGTCGTGCACCTCGACGGCGCGGTCGAGACCGCCATCCAGCTCGGCGTCGCCCAGGTCATCGCGGACGTCGTCGAGACGGGCACCAGCCTGCGCAACGCCGGCCTCGAGGTCATCGGCGAGCCGATCCTCACCTCGGAAGCCGTCGTCATCCGCGGCAACGGCGCCGACGCCGACAACGCACAGGCCCAGCAGTTCCTGCGCCGCCTCCAGGGCGTCCTGGTGGCCCGCAGCTACGTGATGATGGACTACGACTGCCGCGCCGAGCACCTCGAGCGCGCCGTCGCCCTCACCCCGGGCCTGGAGTCGCCGACCATCTCCCCGCTGCACAACGAGGGCTGGGTCGCCGTCCGCGCGATGGTCCCGGCCAAGGAGGCGCAGCGGATCATGGACGACCTGTACGAGCTCGGTGCGCGTGCCATCCTCACCACCTCGATCCACGCCTGCCGTCTCTGACCTGACCGGTACGTCCTTCCGCTCCGTACGCCCCCTCCAGAAGGCATCACCCGCATCATGGCCGAGTCCGCCGCCCAGCCCGCACCGCCCGCCCTGCCGGTCACCTTCCGGCCGACCCGCACCCGGGCCGTCCTGCTGGGCGTCGGGCTCGCCATGTTCGCCACCATCACGGCGATCGCCCTCCTGCTGGAGAACCTCGGGCCGGGGGAGCGGATGAGCTTCATCTTCACCGCCGTCCTGCTGACCTCCGTACTCGTCCTGCTCAGCCGCCCCAAGGTGGTCGCGGACGAGGCGGGCGTCACCGTCGTCAACCTGACCAGCACCCGCCGCCTGGAGTGGGCGCAGATCCTGCGCGTGAACCTCCGCCCGGGCGACCCGTGGGTGTTCCTGGACCTCAGCGACGGCACGAGCCTGCCCGCCCTCGGCATCCAGCCCGGCGTGGCCAAGCAGCAGGCGATCGGCGACGCCCGCGCCCTGCGCGCGCTCGCCGAGGCCCGGGGCACCGGGCCACACGACCACTGAGCCGCCGTCGCGCGGACCTGGAACGGATGTCGAACATCCATCGAACGGCCCCTGAACGGGCCTTGAGCGGCTTCCGTACGAAGCACCGGAGCCGCAGCCGACCGCTGCGTCCCATTGCGGCGGCGATCTCAGTGACTACCCTGGTGGCGGGGCGCACCCGTGCGCTCTCCCACCGGCCCCGGGACCCCGAGGTCCGGGGGCAACTGCGACTTGAGGAGTGACTCCCTCCAGCAATGGACGGATCGTCCGGTAGTACCCGCGCCGCCCTCCCCACGGAGGCGGCGGCATGACCACCCCGCTACTTCTGCTCGTGGCGGCATTCGCCCTGATCCTCGCCAACGGCTTCTTCGTGGCGGCCGAGTTCGGCCTCGTCACCGTGGAACGGCCCGAGGCCGAACGCGCCGCAGCCGAGGGCGACCGCCGTGCCCGCACGGTGGTCGAGGCCCTGAGGGAGCTGTCCTTCCAGCTCTCCGGCACCCAGCTCGGCATCACCATCACCTCCCTCGTGGTCGGCATGCTCGCCGAACCGGCCCTCGCCGGACTGCTGGCCGGGCCGCTCGCGGCCACCGGCCTGCCCGCGGGAGCCGTCTCCGGCGTCGCCGTCTTCACAGGCATGCTGCTCGCCTCCGCCGTCCAGATGGTCGTCGGCGAGCTCGTCCCGAAGAACTGGGCGGTCTCCCGGCCGCTCCAGGTGGCCCGGTTCGTGGCCGGCCCCCAGCAGGCCTTCTCGCGGGCCTTCCGGCCGGTCATCGCGGGCCTGAACGCCGTCGCCAACCGCCTCGTGCGGGCGCTCGGCGTGGAACCGGCCGACGAGATGGCCTCCGCCCGGACCCCCGGCGAACTGGTCTCCCTGGTCCGCCATTCGGCCCAGGCCGGCGCCCTCGAACAGGACACCGCCGACCTCTTCGTACGGACCCTCTCGCTGGGCGAGCTCACGGCCCAGCACGTCATGACCCCCCGGGTGAAGGTCAGCGCCCTCCAGCACACGGCCACCGCGGCCGACGTGCTCAACCTGACCCGCGCCACCGGGCTGTCCCGGTTCCCGGTCTACCGGGAGCGCATCGACGAGGTCACCGGTGTCGTCCACCTCAAGGACGCCCTCGCCGTGCCCGAGTCCGAGCGCGCCCGCACCACCGTGAGCCGGATCTGCGTCGCCCCGCTGCTGGTGCCCGGCTCGCTGCCGGTGCAGCCGCTGCTGGAGCGGCTGCGCAGCGAGCAGCCGATGGCCGTGGTCGTCGACGAGTACGGCGGCACCGCCGGGGTCGTCACCCTCGAGGACATCGTGGAGGAGCTCGTCGGCGAGGTCCGCGACGAGCACGACCTCGCCGAGGACGAGGGCCCCGAACTGGCCTCCGTGCCCGCCGAGGACGGCCGTCCCTCCTGGGAGGCCGACGGCAGTTGCCGGGTGCAGACCCTGCGCCGGATAGGCCTGGAGGTGCCCGAAGGCCCGTACGAGACCGTCGCCGGTCTCGTCGCCGACCTGCTCGGGCGGATCCCCGCCCCCGGGGACCGGGCCGAACTGCCCGGCTGGAGGCTGTCCGTCCGCCAGGTCGGCCGCAACCGCGCCGAACGCGTCCGGCTGGTCCGGCTGGGTACCGTCCCCGCCTCCGCCCACGCGACCGGTCCCGAGGCCGCCCGCGCCACCGTCCGGATCGACGCGGCAGGCTCCGTACGCACCGGGCCCGGCCGGCAGGCCTCCCCGGACGCGCGGTCGCCGCAGCCGGCCCAGCTGGAAGGCGCCGGCCGATGAACGCCCTCCAACTGCTCCTCGCCCTGCTCCTGGTCCTGGCCAATGGTTTCTTCGTCGGCGCCGAGTTCGCGCTCGTCTCCGTACGGCGCAGCCAGATCGAGCCGCTGGCCAAGGAGTCCAAGCGGGCCCGCCAAGTGCTGTACGGCCTGGAGAACCTGCCGCGGATGATGGCCGCGGCCCAGTTCGGCATCACCGTCTGCTCCCTGACCCTCGGCGCGGTCGCCGAGCCGACGATGGCCCGCCTGCTGGAGCCGCTCTTCCACGCGGCGCACGTCCCGCAGGGCGTGATCCACCCGCTGGGCTACGCGGTGGCGCTCGCCGCCGTCGTGTTCCTGCACCTGGTCATCGGCGAGATGGTGCCGAAGAACCTCGCGATGGCCGCGCCCGAGAAGACCGCCCTCTGGTTCAGCCCGGGCCTGGTGGCCTTCGCCCGGCTGTGCGGCCCCGTCACCAGCGCGCTGGGCTCCTGCGCGCACCTGGTGCTCCGCCTCTTCAAGGTGGAGCCCAAGGACGAGGTCGAGGCCGTCTACACCAGCGCCCAGCTCGGCCGCCTCGTCGAGGACTCCCGCCAGGCCGGGCTCCTGGAGCCGGGCGAGCAGGAGCGACTGGAGGACGCCCTGGAGCTGGGCAGCCGCCCGGTCACCGACGTCCTGCTCCCCCGGGAGCGGCTCGTCACGGTCGGCCCCTCGGCGACCCCGCGCCAGATCGAGCAGCTGACGGTCCGCACCGGATACTCCCGCTTCCCCGTCCGCTCCGAGAACGGCGCCTTCATGGGCTACCTGCACGTCAAGGACGTGCTGGACGTCGAGGACCGGGAGCGGGCCGTACCCCAGCGGGTCTGGCGCCGCATGCCCACCCTGTCCGCCACCCTCCCGCTGGACGACGCGCTCAGCGTCATGCGCCGGGACGCCACCCATCTGGCCCAGGTCGTCGACCCGGCCGGGCGGGTGCTGGGCCTGGTCGCCCTGGAGGACGTACTGGAGATGCTCGTGGGCGAGGTACGCGACCCCGCGCACCGCATCCCGGGCCGCCGGACCGGCCCCCGCGCAACCAGCCCCGCGGGCGTCTGAGGCGTCAGGGGTGCCGGGGCTGCCGCCCCGGCACCCCGCTACAGCGGCGGCTCCGGGCGGTCCCGGTCCTGCGGGCCCCGGCCCGACAGGACCTCCCCGTACGCCTGCATCAGGTCGGGCAGCCGCAGCGTCGACAGGTCGTCCCGGGAGGGCTCGCCGGGGAACCCCGCCAGCCGCAGATCCCGGTACGCGCAGCTCTTCTCGTACAGGGTGCGCAGGAAGCGGCCGTTGCCCAGCTCGTCGATCCAGCCCTGCTCCACCACGTGACCGCTGATGCTGCGCAGCTCCTCCAGGGCCTCCTCGTCCCAGCAGTCCCCGTTCGCGTCCGCCAGCACCCCGCCGATCGCGGTCAGTTCCAGCGGCCGGTAGCTGGGGAAGTCCACCCGGGTGGTGAACCGAGAGGACAGCCCCGGATTGGCGGCCAGCAGCCGGTCCATCCCCGCCGGATAGCCGGCCAGGATCACCACCAGGTGGTCCCGGTTGTCCTCGGCCCGCTTCAGCAGCACCTGCAGGGCCTCGTCGCCGTACGCGTCGCCCTTGCTGTAGCCGGTGTTGGAGAGGCTGTACGCCTCGTCCACGAACAGGACCCCGCCGATCGCGGAATCGATCAGCTCATTGGCCTTCACGGCGGTCTGCCCGAGGAACTCGCCCACGAGATCGGCCCGTTGGGCCTCCACCAGATGGTCCCCGCCCAGCAGCCCCAGCGCGTAGAAGACCCGGCCCAGGATCCGCGCCACCGTCGTCTTGCCGGTGCCCGAGGGCCCGGAGAACACGAAGTGCCGCTTCGGCGGCTGCACCGGCAGGCCCTGCCCGGCCCGCAGCCGCGCCATGTGCAGCTGCGCCGAGAGCGCCTTCACCTGACGCTTCACCGGCTCCAGGCCCACCATCCGCTCCAGCTCCGCGAGCGCCTCGGCGAGCAGCGCCGGATCGGCCGGCCCGGCCGGCAGCCCCCCGGGCGCGGACTGCGGCGGGACCGCCACCTTGCGGCGTACGCCTTCCGCCCGGCCCGTGCCCGCGCCCGTACCCGGAGCTCCGAACCGCGGATCCGGCTCCGGCACGATCAACGGGTCCTGCTCCACCTGCCCGTCCGCCGCGATGTCCTGGACGGGGCCGCCGCCGAGGGCCACCGCCGCGAAATCCCCGCCGACCGGCGAAAGATCGTGCCCGGCGTAGCCCTCGTAACCGGACGCGGCGTACCCGGCGTATCCGTCGGCCCCGTCGACGTAGTCGCCGTCCTCGATCGCCGTCAGCCGGGCCGCCGTGTCCATGAACGCCGGGTCCACCCGGTGCACCGCCCGGTACAGCGGAAGCGCCGCCGCGCTGCGCCCGGTCCCCTCGTGCGCCCGCGCCAGCCAGTACCGCAGCTCCTTGCGCTGCGGCTGCTCGCTGCGGCACCGCATCAGCGCCGCCGACAGCATCGGCTCGGCCTGCCCATACATCTCGAGGCGGACCCGGGCCATACCGCCGAACAGACCCGCCTCGATCCCCAGCAGCGGATCGTCCACCAGCGGCTCGGTGTGCCGCACCAGCTGATCCCAGTCCTTGACCAGGTAGGCCCGGCAGGCGTGCAGGAACCGCACCTGCGCATCGGTGTCCACCGGCGGCAGCGCGGCCAGCGCCTGGTCCAGCTCGGGGACGTGCCGGCCGTCCAGCCAGTGCGAGGCGTGCGCCAGCAGGAGGTCGCGCCGGCTCTCCAGGACGGGCTGCACCCACCAGCCCAGCCAGTACCAGGAGTTCAGCGTCCGCCGGTGGCGGGCCCGCTGCTCGCCGAAGCGGTCGCGGTGGGCGTACATGCGCAATAAGGCGTTCGTGGTGTCCACCCGGAGCGCGTGCAGGCCCAGCCATGCGTCGGCCATCGAGGGATCCAGTCGTACGGCCGCCCGGAACTCCTCCTCGGCCTGCGGATAGGCGCCCATCGTGCAGGCGTCCACTCCGCGCAGCCAGGCGAGTTCGGCCGGGGCGTGCGTGCCCGGCGTGCCGAAATCCATCACATCCCCCACAAGCCTGCCCCCGTGGTGCACAGCAACCCCCGCGTCGCGCCCGCGAGTTGTCCACTGCGCCGATGAAATCAGGGATGCATCGTACCTGCGGCTACGCACCATACGTAGGGTGCGGCGGGCACCGGTCCGCCGGGCTCCGCGGGCGTGCAAGGTGACTCAGGGTGAAGATTTCGGGGAGATCGGGCCCCTGCGGCGCCGGTGCGCATCCGGGCGGGGACAGAACGAAGCCCCCGATCACGGGGGAACAACCGGGGGCTTCGTGTCCGCTGCGGCCTGGAAAGACCGCGCATTCAGAACGTAAGGCCGGTCCGGGGGCCAGGTCAAGCAGGTCGGTGCAGGCCCGCGCGAGCGGATTTCCGGAGCGGCTCAGGCCCGGGGGAGTCCGTCACCTTCGGTGACAGAAGTGGCCCTTCCGGCAGTCGCACCCGTCCCGGAAGACCACTCGTATCCCGTACCGCTCTGGCGTACCAAAGTGTCGGCGAAGGGGCGCGAAGGATCATCCGAGAAGTGCGCGAGCTCCGCGCGCTCCCATCCGTCCCAGAAGTCGGACAGTTCACGCCCGTCCCGATTTCGCCCGCGCCCCCACGACTGCGCGCGCGCTGTCTCCATCCACAGCAGCCGCGCCAGATGCGGGCGCAGGGCCCGCCGGCCGGCGCCGACCCCCTCGATCAGCAGCACCGGCACCGGCTCCAGCACCTGCTCCGGGCCGAAGCGGCGCTCCACCCAGTCGTACGGGGCCCAGTGGGCCGCGCGCCCGGCGGCCAGGGGCTCCAGCACCTGCGCGCGCAGCCGCTCCGGCCAGCCGAACAGCTCCTCGTGGGTGGCCACGTCGTCCAGGTGCAGCACCGGCACCCCGCCCAGCGCCTCGGCGAGCAGACCGGCGAACGTGCTCTTCCCGGACCCGGCATGCCCGTCGATCCCGATCAGCCGGACCGGGCCGAGGGAGGGCGGCAGGGCGGCGAGTTCGCGCGCGAGGGACGGAAGTGACTGCTGAGGCTCCACCCGGCCAGCGTAGGGCCCCCGGCCCCCCGCCCCGCGTCACCCCCGACACGGGGCCCGGCTTCGCCGCCGGGTGGGCGGGAACTGGAAGGGTGGAGGAGCCGATCCACCGCACCGACCCCTGGGGGCCACACCGATGACCGCACCCACCCCACGCAGGGCCCTGCTGGCCCTCGCCCTCGCAGCGGCCACCGCGGCCACCCTCCCCGGCGGCAGGGCTTCGGCGGCCGGAGCGCACGGAGCCGGCCCGCAGACCGGAGCGGAAGCCGCGCAAGACCCGCCGGCCGAAGCGGTGCCCGCCGAAGCCGCCGCCGGCGGGACGGTCGACAACCGGTTCTGGTACTCGTACGCCCACTGGCTGGCCGGCACCCACCGGGGCACCGCCGCCCTCGCCGGCGACCGCCCCGGCCTCGTGATCGAGACCCCGGCCGGCCGCACCGAGTACACCGACCCGCACACCGGGAAGAAGAGCACCTGGGAGTACGCCGCCTGGACCTCCCCCGTCCACGGCTCCGCCGTGCCCGGCACCGAGACCATCGCCTCCTGGAACGCCCACACCCCGGCCGGCACCTGGATCCAGGTCGAACTGCGCGCCACCTACGGCAGCGGCGCGACCACCCCCTGGTACGTACTGGGCCGCTGGGCCTCCGGCGACGGCGACATCCGGCGCACCTCCGTGGACGGCCAGACCGACGGCACCTCCACCGTGTGGACCGACACCCTGGCCGTCGACGCCCCCGCGCGGGCGAACGGCGTACGGATCACCCACTGGCAGCTGCGCCTGACCCTCCACCGCAAGCCGGGATCCGCCCAGGGCCCGACCGTGTGGCTGGCCGGGGCCATGGTCTCCGGCGTCCCGGACCGGTACACCGTTCCCGCCTCCGCCCCCTCGGGCACGGCCCACGAGCTGAAGGTCCCGCGCTACTCGCAGGAGATCCACACCGGCCAGTACCCCCAGTACGACAACGGCGGCGAGGCCTGGTGCAGCCCCACCTCCTCCCAGATGACCATCGAGTACTGGGGCCGCGAGCCCGCGGCCGAGGACCTGGCCTGGGTCGATTCCCGCTACGCCGACCCGCAGGTCTGCCACGCGGCCCGCTCCACCTACGACAGCGCCTACAAGGGCTGCGGCAACTGGCCCTTCAACGCCGCGTACGCCGCCACCTACAGCGGGCTCGCCGGGGTCGTCACCCGGCTGCGCTCCCTCGCCGACCTGGAGGCAGTGGTCCGGTCCGGCATCCCGGCGATCACCTCGCAGTCCTTCCGCACCGAGGAGCTCACGGGCGCGGGCTACGGCACCGCCGGCCACCTGATGACCGTCATCGGCTTCACCGCGGCCGGGGACGTGATCGCCAACGACCCGAACTCGCGCGACAACACCGCCGTCCGCCGCGTGTACAAGCGGCGAGAGTGGGAAAACGTGTGGTTGCGGACGAAGCGGCACGATTCCGCCGGAAAGGTCGCCTCCGGCTCCGGAGGCATCTGCTACCTGTACGCCCCGGCCCGCCCGAGCCTCGCCCAGATCGCGGCCCTGCGGGCGGTGGGAGTGCTGTGATCCGAGCGTCGGAACTTCCCGTTGACCCGGGGCGCTGATAAGCGGAACATAAAGTCGTAAAGGGCACATAAAGGCTTCTACAGGAGGCGGCCCCCCATGACCACCCACAGCATCGAACACCACCCCGACCTCGCCGAGATGCGCTCGCGGTTCGAGCGGGTCACCAGCACCCCCGCCGCGCAGGCCGTGGAGGCGCTCGCCCTCGTCACGGGCCTGTACCTGGCGGCCTCGCCGTGGATCGCCGGGTTCAGCGGCCTCAGCTCGCTGGCGATCAACAACCTGATCGCCGGCCTGGCGTACTGCCTGTGCATGAGCGGACTCGGCTCCGCCTATGAACGCACCCACGCGATGGCCTGGACGGCGGTCGCCATCGGAGCCTGGACGATCGTGGCTCCGTGGGTCATCGCCGGCGATGTCAGCACGACGCGTACCGTGCTCAGCAACGTGATCACCGGCGCCGTCGCCCTGTGCCTCGCCCTTGCCATGGCGGGCATGGCGGGCCGAAACCGAGCCGTCTCCGGCTGACATCCGTACGCACCGGGCCCCGACCGCAAGCCGGCCGGGGCCCGGTGGCGTCCCGGGACGTGAGACGCGCCACGAGTGACGGGCGTCTCTACCGCGAAAGCCGCAAACGCTGTCACATTGGACGGCATGACCGCATACAGCTCCGCCCTCGCCTCCCGCGCCCGGAACCTCGTCCGCACCGGCGGCCCCAAGGACCACCCCACATGGCTGGAGCACGTGCTCGGCTGGACGCTGGTGGTCGTCGTCGCCATGTTCGTCACCCAGGTCGGCTGGCTCTGACCCGAGGAGCCACGGGAGCGGGCCCGCCGCGGTCGGCGCGGCGCCGATCCCGGCCGGAGTCGGGTGCGCGGAAGCGCTTCTCGCCGTCCGGCCCGACGCCCCCCCCGTGTGCCCCTGTTCGTGCTCGTGGACGTGCCCCCGTGCGCCGTCCGGTACGCAGGGAACTGCATGAGACAGGTCTGCCATACTGCGGGCATCCTGTGGCAGTTCGAGGCTAGGGCCGAATTTGAATAATAGTCAACAGCGTGGTGCGACCGGGCGTTCGCAGGTCCGCAGGGCCGAACTCATAGCCATCGGCCGCAAGTTGTTCGCCGACACGTCGTACGACGCGCTCTCCATGGACGACATCGCCAAACAGGCGGGCGTCGCCAAGGGATTGATCTACTACTACTTCAAGAGCAAGCGCGGCTACTACCTCGCCATCGTCGAGGACTCGGTCGCCGAGCTCGTCGCCCGCGCCGCCGGGGAACCGGACCTGCCGAACGTCGAGCGGGTGCGCCGCACCATCGACGGCTATCTGTCCTACGCCGAGCACCACCAGGCCGCGTACCGGACCATCGTCACCGGGGGAGTCGGCTCCGACGCCGAGGTGCTGGCGATCCGCGACGCGGTCCGCGAGGAGCTGGTGACCACCATCGCCGAAGGGGCGTACGGGCGCCGCACCGTCCCGCCGATCGCCCGGCTCGCGCTCGTGGGCTGGCTGTCCGCGGTCGAGGGGACCACCCTGGAGTGGATCGGCGCCCTGGCCGCCGCTGCGGAAGCCGATGACAACGCTGTCGTCGCCGATGCCGCAGTCGATGCGGATGCGGATGCCGATGCGGATGCGAACGCCGAGGCTCATGCGGCGGAGACCGACGCCGAGCCCGAGGCCGTGGCCCCCGCGGAGCCCGCCGCCGAGGCCGCGTCGCGGCAGCCCGACCGGGCCCGGCTCGGCGCCCTGCTCGTACGCCAGCTGCGCGCGACGCTGACGGTGATCGGGGAATTCGTCCCGGAGTGTCCGCCGCCGCCCCTTCCCGAAGAGGCGTTCGAGAGGGCCGGTGATCTTGCCCCGGTGACGGGACGCTCCTGATCGGGCATACTCAAGCCGCCGCAGCCACTGAACTGCCCCTTCCGTGATCCGGGAGGGCAGTATCGGCTGTGAGAGCACCGAGACCCGGCGGCGCGTCCCACACCTCACGCGTCGCCGCCGTGCCCGACGAGGGAGGAGAGCGCCGCCATGACTGACCGCGCCCCGCAGCCGGTGGACCGACAGCTGCCCACCGAGGAGTCCCGGGACCTCCTCGCGCTTGTACGAGAGATCGCCCAGCGAGAGATCCGCCCCGTGGCCGCCGAGGAGGAGGACGCCGGGCAGTTCCCGCGTGCGATCTTCACCCTGCTGTCCGAGGCCGGCCTGCTCGGTCTCCCGTACGCGGGCGAGTACGGCGGCGGCGAGCAGCCGTACGAGGTCTACCTCCAGGTCCTGGAGGAGCTCGCGGCGGCCCGCCTGACCGTCGGGCTCGGCGTCAGCGTGCACTCCCTGTCCTGCCACGGCCTCGCCGGATACGGCTCCGAGGAGCAGCAGAAGGCCCACCTGCCGGCCATGCTCGGTGGCGGCCTCCTCGGCGCGTACTGCCTCTCGGAGCCCGCCTCGGGCTCCGACGCCGCCTCGCTGACGACCAAGGCCGTACGCGACGGCGACGACTGGATCATCACCGGCACCAAGGCCTGGATCACCCACGGCGGGGTCGCCGACTTCTACACCGTCCTCGCGCGCACCGGCGGCGAGGGCCCCAAGGGCATCACCGCCTTCCTGGTGCCGGGCGACGCGGAGGGCCTGACGGCCGCCGTCCCCGAGAAGAAGATGGGCATGAAGGGCTCGCCCACCGCCCAGCTGCACTTCGACGGGGTCCGCGTCCCGGACACGCGCCGCATCGGCGAGGAGGGCCAGGGCTTCACCATCGCGCTGGCCGCCCTGGACGCGGGCCGCCTGGGCATCGCCGCCTGCGCCATCGGCGTCGCGCAGGCCGCCCTGGACGAGGCCCTGACGTACGCCCTGGACCGCAAGCAGTTCGGGCACCCCATCGCGGACTTCCAGGGCCTGCGCTTCATGCTCGCCGACATGGCGACCAAGATCGAGGCAGGCCGGGCGCTGTACCTGGCGGCGGCGCGTCTGCGCGACGCGGGCAAGCCGTTCTCCCGCCAGGCGGCAATGGCCAAGCTGTTCTGCACGGACGCCGCCATGGCCGTCACCACGGACGCGGTCCAGGTCCTCGGCGGCTACGGCTACACCGCGGACTTCCCGGTGGAGCGGCTGATGCGCGAGGCGAAGGTCCTCCAGATCGTCGAGGGCACGAACCAGATCCAGCGCATGGTCATCGCCCGCCACCTGGCGGGCCCCGAGTCGCGCTGATGACCGACCCGGTCCTGGAGTTGCGCCCGATCCTGGCCGATGCCGAACTGAACGAGCTGTTCGGTGCGGCCCCTGGCCGGGGCACCGGGCGGCCTCCTTCGGTCCGGTACCGGAGCGCAGCACCGCCTGGATCACGGCTCGGCGGGACGGCCGCCTGGTCGGCTACGTCAACGTCGCGGGCGACGGCGGCGCTCACGCCTTCGTCCTGGACACCACCGTCCATCCGGACGAACGCCGCCGAGGCCTCGGGGTCCGGCTGGTCCGGGCCGCCGCCGAGGCCGCCCGGGCATCCGGCGCGCAGCGGCTGCACGTGGACTACGAGCCGCACCTGGAGCCCTTCCACGCACGGTGCGGCTTCCGCCCGACCAAGGCGGGGCTGCTTCCGCTCCAGGGGCGTCCGCGAAGTCCTGCCTGACCCGCGGCACGACTTTGCGGACACCCCCTAGTCCTCCCCGACGGGCAGCGGCTTCGCGTCGTGGTTGACGAAGTAGTCCGGGCGCGCACCGGGATGGCCGGCGGGCGGGGCGTTGGACACCGCGTTGTAGCTGATCAGGGCGAGGGTGCGGGCGCGCGCGGACCGGTTCGGGCCCGAGCTGTGCACCAGATTGCCGTGGAAGAGGACCACCGTTCCGGCCGGCCCGGTGGCCTCGTACGCGCCCCGGGTACGGGCGAGCTCCTCCGTCGAGGGGTCCGGGAGGGCGTAGGCGAGCCGACTCGAGGTGATCCAGGCCCAGTCACCCTCCTCGTCGCCGGTCCCGGGTGGTCCGGCCGCGGCCGGCCGGTCGGTGTGCGTGCCCGGGATCAGGCGCAGCGGACCGTTCTCCTCGGTCACCTCGTCGAGGAAGACCGCGGCGGTGAGGGCCGCCGGGCGCCGCATGCCGTCGGCGGCCTGCCAGAAGTCGAAGTCCCGGTGCCACTGCCAGCGGTCGCCGAGCCGGGCCGCCTTCGGGTTGACCTTCCACTGGTACACGTACATGTCCTCGCCGATGAGCAGCCGGGCCAGGGCCGTCAGCGGTGACGCCTCGGCCAGGGCCCGCCAGGGGCCGCCCTTGCGGTGGAGTCCGTAGACGGCGCGCACGGTCGTGCCGTCCTCCTCGAAGAACCGCTGCGGTCCCGCCTCGGCGAGGACGGCGGGCAGTTCCCCGGTCAGCGGGGCCCATATCTCGTGCGGGGTCAGGGGAGGTACGACGACAAAGCCGTCGCGGCGGTATCCGGCCAGGAGCTGCGTCGGGTCGGTCATGGCCCCAGCGTGCCGCGCGGCCCGCGGCCCGGCGAGGCGCACGGGGAGCGCACCCGGGGTGCGCCGGGTCACCCCGACCTACGTACCGCCGCCGCCGAAGTGCCGGCCTCCCGGCCAGATCGGGGAGGAGACGACCCGGGACCACTCCGGATCGCGCCGGCCCGGCAGGGTGCGGCCGTCGTCGGCCCAACGGGCCAGCAGCGCACGGTAGATCGGCGGATCGGGCTGCCGCTGCGGAACCGATTCTTCGTAGCGGGGCGGCGTCGGCCGCCGCCGCCGTCCCGTTCTTGCCCCAGGGGTTTCGAGCGTGGTCATACAGCGCCAACGCGCCAGCCGACCCACGGGTAATCGCCCGTGCCCTCCGGGTATCCGTTCGAGGTGTCCCCGCCGCGCCCTTCCCGAAGTGGCCAGACGTGCCGGGCTGTCAGGGAGTGACAGAAGTCTGGCCCCGAGCCCAGTTTCTGACGTACCGTCATATCCGCTCGAGCCGACGCCGCGCCCCGCGGCCCCGCACCCCCGCGCCACCGCCCCGCCCAGGAGGTTTGCCATGCCCGCGGACCGACCCGTACCCCTCGACGAATACCCCGTCCACCAGGCCCCGCTGTCGATGAAGCACCTCGTCAGCGGCGACCGGAACGCCTACGACCGCTGCATCTTCCACGTCTTCGACCACGCCGGCCGGGCCGTCCTCATCCTCGGCCTCGGCGTGTACCCCAACGCCGGGGTCATCGACGCCTACGCCACCCTCCGCACCGGCGACGAACTCCTCGCCGTCCGCGCCTCCGACGCCCTCACCGACGACCGCATGACCCTCTCCGTCGGCCCCCTGCGGATCATCGTCGACGAACCCCTGAAGCGGATCACCCTCCAGTGCGACGCCGACCCCGCCGACCCCGCAGGGCTCTCGTACGACATCACCTGGACCGCCGAGTTCCCCGCCGTCTGGGAACCCCACCACGTACAGCGGCGCGGCGACCGCCTCATGCTCGAAGGCCGCCGCTTCGTCCAAGCCGGAAACGTCACCGGCACCCTGCGCGCCAAGGGCGAGGAGCACACCCTCGACGCCGCCGAGTGGACCGGCACCCGCGACCGCAGCTGGGGCGTGCGTCCCCTACCCGGCGAGGACGGCGGCCGGGCCGCCGAGGAGTACCGGCCCGAGGGCTTCCACTGGCTCTGGATCCCGGTCCGCTTCGAGGACCGCTTCGTCATGGTCATCGCCCAGGAGGACGCCGACGGGCACCGCACCCTCAACGAGGCCGTCCAGGTCTTCCCCGAGGACAGCGGCCGCCACGACGTGCAGCTCGGCTGGCCCCAGACCGAGATCCGCTACCGCTCCGGCACCCGCCACCCCGAGAGCGCCGTCGTCCACCTCGCCGACCCGGCCCGCAAACCCCTCGAACTCGGCGTCGAGATCCTCAACTCCTCCCCGCTCGCCGTCGGCGCCGGCTACCCCCCCGCCGCCGACTGGCAGCACGGCACCTGGCAGGGCCGCGGCTGGACCGACCGCCGCGTCTACGACCTCTCCGACCCTGCCGCCCACCCCATGGCCGCCTTCGGCGTCACCGACCACTCCGCCCGCTTCACCCTCGACGGCCGCACCGGCTTCGGCATCTTCGAGCACGGCAGCTTCGGCCGCCACGACCCGAGCGGCTTCACCGACTACGGCTCGGTGGCCCCGTAGCAACGCCCCCGTACAAGAGCCAGCAGAAGAAAGGGGAAGTCATGGCAGCACCGGCACCACGCCCGCGCACCTCCACCCGCGAACCCGAGGAACTCGCCCGGCGCCTCGCCGCCTGGCTCGACGCCGAGCTCCCCGGCGCGAAGATCGCAGGCATCTCCGTCCCCGGATCCAACGGCATGTCCAGCGAGACCCTGCTCTTCGACATAGAGCACCCCGACACCCCGGTCCGCGCCTGCGCCCTGCGCCTCGCCGCCGACCCGGCCGCCTACAGCGTCTTCCCCACGTACGACATGCCCCGCCAGCACCGGGTGATGAGCCTGGTCGCCGCCCACACCGACCTGCCCGTCCCGCGCGTGCTGTGGCTGGAGCAGGACCCCGGGCCGCTCGGAGCGCCGTTCTTCGTGATGGCCCGCGCCGAGGGCCGGGTCCCGCCCGACGTCATGCCCTACACGTACGAGGGAAACTGGCTGTACACCGCGAGCGACTCCGAACGCGCCGTACTCCAGGAGGCGAGCATCTCGCTGCTGGCCCGGCTGCACGACCAGTTCCCCGCCAAGGAGGCCGAGTTCCTCCTCCCCGAGGGCACGGGCAGCCCGCTGCGCCGCCACGTCGACGCCCAACGCGCCTACTACGCCTGGGTGGTCGACGGACTCGCCCCGTCCCCGCTGCTGGAGCGGGCCTTCGACCGGCTGGAGGAGCTCTGGCCCGCCGACGAGGGCCCCGCCGTCCTCAACTGGGGCGACGCCCGCATCGGCAACGTCGTCTACGAGGCCGACGGGTTCCGGCCGGTGGCCGTCCTGGACTGGGAGATGGCCGCCTACGCCCCGCGCGAGGTCGACCTGGGCTGGACCGTCTACCTGCACCGCTTCTTCCAGGACCTGACCGTCGGCTTCGGCCAGAGCGGCCTGCCGGACTTCCTGCGCCGCGCCGACCTGGAGCGCCGGTACGCCGAACTCACCGGGCACACCCCGCGGGACATGGAGTTCCACACCCTGTACGCCGCCCTGCGGCACGGGATCGTGATGCTGCGGATCGCCTACCGGCAGGCGTACTTCGGGGAGGTCGAGATCCCCGCGGACCCGGACGGCCTGATCCTGCACCACGCCAGCCTCGCGGCGATGGTGCAGGGCACGTACTGGTAGATCCGGCGGATGCGGCAGATCCGGATCCGCGGGGATCCGGCCGGGAAGGTCCTCAGGCCGCCTGCGCGTGCTGCCGCATCTGCGGCAGCAGCGCCGGCGCCGGCATCCGCACGGGCCGCGAACCGGGACCGCCGACGTGCGAGAAGGGCTGCGTCCGCCAGTCCAGACCCTGCGGCAGGTCCAGCAGCACGACCTCGAGCTCCTGGGGCTCCTCGAGGCCCGTGCCCACGGTCGGCAGCGCCTCCGATGCGGGCCGGCCGGTGCCCGCGCACACCGTGAGCCCGAAGGGGTTCCACGGGGTCAGGCAGAGCGCGTGCTCCGGCAGGAACTCCTCGTCCGCGACGAGGGCGATCGACTGGCCGCAGTCGGGGCAGATCGCGTGGTGGATCTCGAACCCGTCGGCGTCTTCGAGGTACTCCCCGTCGTCCGCGTACTCGGTTTCCTTGAATTCCACGGGCTCCGGTTCGGTGCGACCGGCGCGCTTGGTGTTCAGCATGGTTGTACTCCCCCTTGGGTGGGCCGGGCGGGCAGGTTCTACGGCCTCGGCCACACGGAGCACTTCCCGCCGCGCGGCACGAGTAACCACAACATCCCGGCGTACGCCTCCATACCCTTGTGGCCTTGGTCACATGCCCGCCGCAGGTGCCACTTGTACGCGGACAGCACTGTGCCTGGAGCGCCCTTGGGCCTTAGGTTGAGCGGCTATGAGCGCAATGGAGGAGCTGGACCGCCAGATCGTGGATCTGCTCGTGCGGGACGGGCGGATGAGCTACACGGACCTGGGCAAGGCCACGGGACTGTCCACGTCGGCAGTCCACCAGCGAGTACGCCGTCTGGAACAGCGCGGGGTGATCCGCGGGTACGCGGCCGTCGTCGACCCCGAGGCCGTCGGCCTGCCCCTGACGGCCTTCATCTCGGTGAAGCCCTTCGACCCGAGCGCGCCGGACGACATCGCGGACCGGCTGGCCGGCGTACCGGAGATCGAGGCCTGCCACAGCGTCGCGGGCGACGAGAACTACATCCTGAAGGTCCGGGTCGCGACCCCGCTGGAGCTGGAGGACCTCCTGGGCCGCCTGCGCGCCCTGGCGCACGTCTCCACCCGCACCACGGTCGTCCTCTCCACCCCGTACGAGGCCCGCCCGCCCCGCGTGTGACGCCTTTCCGACGGGCCCCTCGCAGGGCGCGGTCGAGGCGGGGCCGCGGACCCGCGAAACTAACTGCATGACTGACCGCACCGCCAGCTCCGTCGACGCCGCCGGCGCCCCCGCATCCGAACGGACCGTCCTCCTCCGCGGGGGCGAAGTACACAGCCCCGCCGACCCCTTCGCCACCGCGATGGTCGTCGAGCGGGGACACATCGCCTGGGTCGGCTCCGAAGGCGCCGCCGACGCCTTCGCGCAGGGCGTCGACGAGGTCGTCGACCTCGGCGGGGCGCTCGTCACCCCCGCCTTCACCGACGCACACGTCCACACCACCTCCGCCGGCCTCGCCCTCACCGGGCTCGACCTCACCGGCGCCGCCTCCCTCTCCGACGCCCTCGGCCTCGTCCGGGCGTACGCCGCGCGCCGCCCCGCCGACCGGGTGCTCCTCGGCCACGGCTGGGACGCCTCCCGCTGGCCCGAGCGCCGCGCGCCCCGCCGCGAGGAGCTCGACGAGGCCGCAGGCGGCCGGCCGCTCTACCTCAGCCGCATCGACGTGCATTCCGCCGTGGTCACCACCGCCTTGCTGGACCTCGTCCCGGCCGTCTCCGTCCGCGGCGACGAGCCGCTGACCCGCGACGACCACCACGCCGTCCGCAGGGCCGCGCTCGCCGCCGTCACCTCCGCCCAGCGCGCCGAGGCCCAGCAGGCCGCCCTCGACCGGGCCGCCTCCCTCGGCATCGGCTCCGTCCACGAGTGCGGCGGCCCCGACATCTCCTCCGCCGAGGACTTCGCGGGCCTCCTGGGCCTCGCCCGCGAACGGCCCGGACCGCGCGTCTTCGGCTACTGGGCGGACCGGGACCTCGAACAGGCCAAGGCGCTCGGCGCCATCGGCGCCGCAGGCGACCTCTTCGTGGACGGCGCCCTCGGCTCCCACACCGCCTGCCTGCACGCCCCGTACGCCGACGCGGGCCACACCGGCACCGGCTACCTCGACGCCGCCGAGGTCGCCGAGCACGTCGCCGCATGCACCGAGGCGGGCCTCCAGGCGGGTTTCCACGCCATCGGCGACGCCGCCCTCACCGCCGTCGTCGAGGGCGTGCGCGCCGCCGCCGAGAAGGTCGGCCTCGCCCGCGTCCGCGCCGCCCGGCACCGCGTCGAGCACGCCGAGATGATGACCCCCGCCACCATCGCCGCCTTCGCGGACCTCGGCCTCACCGCCTCCGTACAGCCCGCCTTCGACGCCGCCTGGGGCGGCGAGGACGGCATGTACGCCGACCGGCTCGGCGCGGAGCGCGCCCGTACCCTCAACCCCTTCGCCGCCCTGCTCAAGGCCGGTGTGCCCCTCGCCTTCGGCTCCGACGCCCCGGTCACCCCGTTCGACCCCTGGGGCGCCGTCCGGGCGGCCGCCTTCCACCGCACACCCGAGCACCGGATCTCCGTACGGGCCGCCTTCACGGCCCACACCCGGGGCGGCTGGCGGGCCCTGGGCCGCGACGGCGCGGGCGTGCTGGTGCCCGGCGCCCCCGCCGACTACGCGCTCTGGGAGACCGCCGAACTGGTCGTCCAGGCCCCCGACGACCGGGTCGCCCGCTGGTCCACGGACCCCCGTTCCGGGACCCCCGGACTGCCCGACCTGACCCCCGGCCGCGAACTGCCGGTGTGCCTCGCCACGGTCGTCGGCGGGCGGGAGGTATTCGTACGGCCACAGGGGTGATCCGGTCGGCCTCGGTTCGGTACGGGCGCTCGGACCCGGATAGGTTCGGCCGGGTCCACCACCGGACGTCCGTACCGGGCGGCTCCGTCTGCTCAGCGCGCCCGCGCCTCGGGGGCGAGGGAAGGTTTCGCCGGGATGGGAGTCCCCCCTGCTCCGAAGGAGCTCGGGGGAGGGTGGCCCCGCGTCGGGGCCCTGCGGCCCAGTAGACAACGGTCACGGCGACCCGCAGCCAGCGGGAGCCTGACCGGCCCGAAGGACCGCGGGCCCCGACCACTGTTCTAGAGTCGTCCTCTGTGACAGGACGTACGAGAACACGAAGGCGGACCCGGTGAGTGACGGCGGACAGCGAAGCCACGGACCGCTCGGCACGGCCTTGGTGATCATTCCGACCTTCAACGAGGCGGAGAACATCCGGCCGATCGTCGCCCGCGTGCGCGCGGCGGTGCCCGAGGCGCACGTCCTGGTCGCGGACGACAACAGCCCCGACGGCACCGGCAAGCTCGCCGACGAGCTGGCGGCCGGCGACGACCACGTGCACGTCCTGCACCGCAGGGGCAAGGAGGGCCTCGGCGCCGCCTATCTGGCCGGCTTCGCCTGGGGCCTGGAGCGCGACTACGGCGTGCTCGTCGAGATGGACGCCGACGGCTCCCACCAGCCGGAGGAGCTGCCGCGGCTGCTCACCGCACTGGCCGGGGCCGACCTGGTCCTGGGCTCGCGCTGGGTGCCGGGCGGCCGGGTGGTCAACTGGCCCAAGAGCCGGGAGTTCCTCTCCCGCGGCGGCTCGACGTACTCGCGGCTGATGCTGGACGTCCCGATCCGCGACGTGACGGGCGGCTACCGCGCCTTCCGCCGCGAGACCCTGGAGGGGCTGGGCCTCGACGAGGTGGCCTCGGCGGGCTACTGCTTCCAGGTCGACCTGGCCCGCCGGGCCGTGCGCCAGGGTTTCCGCGTCGTCGAGGTGCCGATCACTTTCGTCGAGCGCGAGTTCGGCGACAGCAAGATGAGCAGGGACATCGTCGTGGAGGCCCTCTGGCGGGTCACCCAGTGGGGGCTCAAGGCCCACGCGGCGAAGCTGACCGGCCAGGGCAAGCCCAAGGGGGCGGACAGGGGCTCGGACAGGGGCGGGAACCGCGCCTGACGGGTACCGGACACCCCTAGGGGGCTGAGGTCGCTTTTACGCCGCCCCAGGCACACTGGGTGTCATGACGACCGGCGTTCCCCTTTCGACGGCCCCCCGACGGCGCTCGCGCGCCCGCACGTTCCTCCCCCTGGCGGTCGCCGCCTGGCTGATCCTGGAGATCTGGCTGCTCAGCCTGGTCGCCGACGCGGCCGGCGGGCTGACCGTCGCCGCGCTGCTCGCGGGCGGAATCGTGCTCGGCGTCGTGGTCATCAAGCGGGCCGGGCGGCGTGCCTTCAAGAACCTGACGACCACCTTCCAGCAGGCTCAGCAGGGGCAGCAGCCCCCGCCCCAGGCGACGAAACAGCAGTCGGGCAGCGGCAACGGCCTCACCATGCTGGCCGGCCTGCTCCTGATCCTGCCGGGCCTGGTCTCCGACGTGGCCGGCCTGCTCTGCCTGCTCCCGCCCGTCCGGGCGTGGATCG
Organism: Streptomyces sp. NPDC031132; assembly: GCF_055570595.1. NCBI lineage: Bacteria > Bacillati > Actinomycetota > Actinomycetes > Kitasatosporales > Streptomycetaceae > Streptomyces > Streptomyces sp. NPDC031132. The sequence goes on along the minus strand of NZ_JBVIGX010000004.1, from coordinate 315,207 downwards.
GCCGCCGGGTCGCCGGCTCCCTGGAGCGCAAGATGGCCACGGCTCCGGCCGGGAGCTTCGGCGACGCCTTCCAGCAGGCCCGCATCCACCACCCCGACGGCAAGGTCGTCCAGGGCGAGGTCATTCGCGAGGACGGGCCGCAGCAGCCGGGCCCGGACGCCGGGTACCGGCCGCCGCTGGCGCCCTGAGCCCCGTACGGTGCGCGCCGTACCGGCGCCCACCGCAGACGGGCCGCAGCCGGAACAAGCCGAGGGCCCCTGCCACAGTTCGTGGCAGGGGCCCTCGGCTTTGTTCTTTACGTCCGGCTGTCAGGCGGACTTGCGGCTGTCCCGCGGATGCACGGCAATGTTCATGGCGCCGGAACGCAGGACCGCCAGCCTCTCGGCCAGCACTTCCTCCAGTTCCTCGCGGGTGCGCCGCTCCATGAGCATGTCCCAGTGCGTTCGCGCAGGCTTGCCCTTCTTCTCTTCGGGCCCGTCCCCGTCCACCAGGAGTGCCATGGCGCCGCACGCCTTGCACTCCCACTCCGGCGGAATCTCTGCCTCAACCGAGAACGGCATCTCAAATCGATGTCCGTTCTGGCATGCGTACTCCACCGCCTGGCGCGGGGCCAGATCGATGCCGCGGTCCGTCTCGTAGCTGGTAACCACGAGCCGCGTACCGCGGAGAGCTCGCTCACTCATGAATCGTGCCTCCCGGGCTTTTCGCCCACAGGACAGGTGTCGCTGTCGTCGTCATCCGGTCAACGTCCGGTCGGCGGTATAGATTCCCGCTCCGGGTGATGCGTCGCCCGTCGTGCCGCCCCTTGTTGTACCCACCAGTGCCCGTTTTGTCACATCTGGCAGCAGATGTCACCCAACGTCTTCAGTTCTTTAGCGCGCAGTAACGGTCCGGCTGGCAGGCCAAAGGCGTACACTACCGGCCCTTCGCTTCAACGTCGAAATCCGTTCGGAATTCGTATGAAGATCCGGGCCGGATCCGCTGCCGGAGCGCCTGCCGGACCCGCTCAGATCCGCTCGGGAACAGGATTCCCCGCCGCCTCCACCGCGCGCCGCACCGGCACCCGTGCCAGCAGCACGAAACCCAGTGCGAAGAACACCACCAACGAGATGATCGCGTCCCGGTAGCTGCCCGTGACCTGGTACGTCAGCCCGAACACCAGCGGTCCGATCCAGCTCAGCCCGCGGTCGCTCATCTCGTACGCGGAGAAGTATTCGGCCTCCTTGCCCGCCGGCACCAGGTGCGAGAACAGCGAGCGCGACAGCGCCTGGCTGCCGCCCAGCACCAGTCCGATCATCGAGGCGAGGGCGAAGAACCACACCGGCGTCCTGGCCGGCAGGAAGTATCCCGCCGCCAGCGTCAGCCCCCACGCCGCCAGCGAGCCGAGGATCGTCCGCTTCGCGCCGTACATCACGGCGAGCCGGCCCATGCCCAGGGCGCCCGCCACGGCCAGGACCTGCACCAGCAGCACCGCCACGATCAGCGTGGACTGCTCCAGCTCCAGCTCCTCCGAGCCGTAGATCGAGGCCTGCGAGATCACCGTCTGCACACCGTCGTTGTAGATCAGGTACGCCAGCAGGAACGACAGCGTCAGCGGATAGCGCCGCATGTCCTTCAGGGTCGCGACGAGCTGCTTCCAGCCGCTGACGGCCGGTCCCGCGCCGGGCTCCCGGACCACGGCCCGGTCCCGCAGCCGGCGCAGCGGGATGATCGCGAAGGCCCCCCACCACAGGCCCGCCGAGGCCAGGCAGATCCGTACCGCCGCGCCCTCGGAAAGGCCGAAGGAGTCATGGCCCTGGAAGAGCACCAGGTTCAGCACGAGGACGAACGCCCCCGAGGTGTAGCCGAAGGCCCAGCCCCGCGAGGAGACGGTGTCGCGCTCGTCCGGGGTGGAGATCTGCGGCAGATAGGCGTTGTAGAGCACCATCGAGACGGACAGCGAGGCGTTCGCCACGATCAGCAGCAGCCCGCCCAGCAGATAGCGCTCGCCGCCCAGGAAGAACATCCCGGCCGTCGCCGTCGCGCCCGTGTACGCCGCCGCGGCGAGCAGCGGCTTCTTGCGTCCCGTGCGGTCCGCGACCGCGCCGACCAGCGGCATGACCAGTACGGCCACGATCACCGAGGCCGAGACCGCGTACGCGAAGAAGGACCCGGCCCGGACCGGTATGCCCAGCGGGTGCACATAGCCCTCGGCGTCCGCGGCGGCCTTGGCCACCGCCGTCAGGTAGGGCCCGAGGAACACGGTGAGCACGCTGGTCGAATAGACCGAGCAGGCGAAGTCGTAGAAGTACCAGCCGTGCTGCTCGCGCTTGCGGGCCGCGGCGGACGCTCTGCCGTCCTCCGCGCCCGGTTCCGCTTCCTCTGTGGTCTGCGCACTCATGAGTGCCCCTTCGCTGGTCCCCGTACCGCTGCGGCCGCCCCACCGGGCACGGCGGCCGTACGGGCTCGTCAGGCCCAGGCCCCGCGCCGGTCCAGCACCGTGCGCAAGATGTCGATCCGGTCGGTCATGATGCCATCGACTCCCAGGTCCAGGAGAGCCTCCATACGTTCCGGTTCGTTCACGGTCCAGACGTGCACCTGGAGCCCCCGCTCGTGCGCCGTGCGCACGAACCGCCGGTCGACCACGCGGATGCCCGCCTGCGTCTCCGGAACCTGCGCCGCCACCGCACCGACCCGCAGCGCCGCCGGGATCGCGTACGAGCGCAGCCGCAGCCCCAGCACCCCGCGCACCCCGTACGAGGTCGCCAGGCGGGGTCCGGCGATCTTCTGGGCGCGGGCCACCCGGCTCTCCGAGAACGAGCCCACGCACACCCGGTCCCAGACGCCCGCCCGGGCGATCAGATTGACCAGCGGGTGCAGGGCCGACTCGGACTTGACGTCGATGTTCCAGCGGGCGTCGGGGAACTCCTCGAGGAGCTCCTCGAACAGCGGCAGCGGCTCGGTGCCCGCCACGCGGGCCTCGCGGACCTTGCTCCAGGTCAGCTCGGCGATCCGGCCCTGCCCGTCGGTGACCCGGTCGAGCGTGGAGTCGTGGAAGGCGACGAGCTTCCCGTCGGCGGTGGCGTGCACATCGGTCTCGAAGTACCGGTAGCCCGCATCGGCGGCCCGCCGGAAGGCCGCAGCGGTGTTCTCCAGCCCGTCCGCGGCACCTCCGCGATGGGCGAAGGGAATCGGAGCCGGGTGGTCCAGATACGGATGGCGAAGGCGTACGTGCGTCACCCGCCGCAGTATGCACGGTGACACCGGTGGGGAGGGAGCGGCCGGACGGCTGCGTGGTGAACGCCGCACCGCCCCTGGTCCGGGTGGACCGCGGCGTGACAGGCTGTGGGGGCGGAAGCAATCCAATAGCGGCCGCGCCCCCGTTCGGGCGAGGCCAATTCGATGAAGGTGGACCGGACAGCATGGCAGAGTGGACCTCGGCGGTGGGTGCCGCACAGCTCGCCCGTCTCATCACCTCCCAGCAGGATCGGCCCGGCGTCCCGGGGGCGCGGAAGCTGCCCGCCTACCGGACCCTCGCCGACGGCATCCGGCTGCTCGTCCTCGAAGGACGCGTCCCCGTCGCCGCCCGGCTGCCCGCCGAGCGGGAGCTCGCCGTCTCCCTCTCCCTCTCCCGCACCACCGTCGCCGCCGCGTACGAGTCCCTGCGCGGGGAGGGCTTCCTGGAGTCCCGGCGCGGCGCCGGCAGCTGGACCTCCGTACCGGCCGGGAACCCGCTGCCCGCCCGGGGGCTGGAACCGCTGCCGCCCGAGTCCCTCGGCTCGATGATCGACCTCGGCTGCGCCGCGCTCCCGGCCCCCGAGCCCTGGCTCACCAAGGCCGTACAGGGCGCCCTCGAAGAGCTCCCCCCGTACGCGCACACCCACGGGGACTACCCCGCGGGGCTCCCCGCCCTGCGGCGGATGCTCGCCGACCGCTACACCGAGCGCGGCATCCCCACCATGCCCGAGCAGATCATGGTCACCACCGGGGCGATGGGCGCCATCGACGCCATCTGCAGCCTCTTCGCCGGCCGTGGGGAGCGGATCGCCGTCGAATCCCCGTCCTACGCCAACATCCTCCAGCTCATGCGCGCCGCGGGCGTCCGGCTCGTGCCCGTCGCGATGGCCGACGGCCTGACCGGCTGGGACATGACCGTGTGGCGGCAGGTACTGCGCGACGCCGCGCCCCGCCTCGCCTACGTCGTCGCCGACTTCCACAACCCCACCGGCGCCCTGGCCTCGGACGAGCAGCGCCGCGCCATGGTGGAGGCGGCCCGCTCGGCCGGCACCGTACTCGTCGTCGACGAGACGATGGCCGAACTCCAGCTGGACCCGGCGCTGGAGATGCCGCGCGCGGTCTGCTCGTTCGACCCGGCCGGCTCCACCGTAATCACCGTCGGCTCCGCCAGCAAGGCCTTCTGGGCCGGCATGCGGATCGGCTGGGTCCGCGCGGCGCCCGACGTCATCCGGAGCCTGGTCGCGGCGCGCGCGTACGCCGACCTCGGCACCCCGGTGCTGGAGCAGCTCGCGGTCAACTGGCTGATGCGGACCGGCGGCTGGGCGCAGGCCGTGGAGATCCGCCGCGACCAGGCCCGGGAGAACCGGGACGCGCTGGTCGCCGCGGTGCGCCGGGAGCTGCCCGACTGGGAGTTCGCGGTGCCGCAGGGCGGGCTGACCCTGTGGGCCCGCGCGGGCGGGCTGTCCGGCTCCCGGCTGGCCGAGGTGGGGGAGCGGGTCGGCGTACGGGTCCCCTCGGGGCCGCGGTTCGGCGTCGACGGGGCCTTCGAGGGCTACGTCCGGCTGCCGTTCACCGTCGGCGGCCCGGTGGCCGAGGAGGCCGCGGTCCGCCTCGCGGCGGCCGCCCGCCTGGTCGGCACGGGTGCGGGCGGCAGCGGCGCGGAACCCCCGCGCACGTTCGTCGCGTAGGGCGCAGGGGACGGGCGGGCTCAGCGGTTCAGGAGCTCAGGGGCCGACCGGCCAGGGGCCGCGGGCCGGCGGGGACTCGGCCGGGACCTCTTCGATCTCCTCGGGTTCGATCGACGGCTCCTGCGCCCGGGCCGGCGGCTGCACGATGTGCAGCGGCTTCGACAGCGTCACGCGGCCCGGCCCGCCCGGGGACGGCAGCTGCCGCCCGGGCAGCAGCTCCTGCACCGCCTGCCGGTGCGCCGGGTGCGTGGCGTCGTCGTACGGGTCCGGGGTGGCGGGCACCTGCAAGCGGTGCACGGGACCCGCGCCGAGCCGGGCGTACCCGCGCCCCGGCGGCACCTGGGCCGTCGGGGTGGTGTGCGGCGGCAGCCCCAACACGTCGGTGATCTGCTGGATCGCGGCGGGCCCGAGCACGACCCGGGCCCGGGTGTGCTGCCAGACGGCGTCGTTCAACAGCTCCAGGTGGTCGAACTGCTCGGCCACCACGACGGTGATGTGCGCGGTGCGCCCGTGCCGCAGCGGCACCTGGAGCTGGGCGAGGGGGTCGGGGCTCCCTTCGGCGGCCGCGAGGTGCGCGAGCACGCTGGGCCGGTCCAGCAGGATCCACAGCGGCCGCCGGGTGTCCTCGGGCGCGGGGCGGCCGGCCTCGCGGGCCCGGTGCGTGGCGATCAGCCGCCGCTCGGTCTCGCGCGCCGCCCACTCCAGGGTGGCCAGCGCCCCGGCCGGTCCGCACTCCACGGCCAGCACGCCCGTACGCCCGGACAGGCAGGAGAACTCCCCGCTGCCGCCGCCCTCGACGACCAGTACCTCGCCCCCGTGCTGCAGGGCCTGCAGGGCGATCAAGCGCAGCAGGGTCGAGGCGCCGCTGCCGGGCTGGCCGACGGCCAGCAGGTGCGGCTCGGTGGAGCGGGGGCCGGTGCGCCAGATCACCGGCGGCGCGTCGCGCGGCTCGTCGTCCTCCAGGACCGGCAGGGTGCGCTGCACACCGCCGGCGTCGGTGAAGCCGAGCACGGTCTCGCCGGGCGAGGTGACGAACGGCTGGGCGGCGATGCCCGTCGGCAGCGCCGTGAGCACCGTCAGGTCGAGCTGGTTGCCCTCCTCGTCCCAGTCGAACAGGTACTCCCGGCCGCGCCCGGACTTGGCGTGCAGCAGCGCCTCGATCCGGGCCCGTGAGCCGGCCTCGCCGTCGGTGAAGTAGGCGGGGTAGCGGATCCGGAGCCGGGTGAGTCGGCCCGCCTCGTCGAAGGCGTAGTCGCTGAACGCCTTGTCCCACTGCCCGCCGTGGGAGAAGAGCGGGCTGGGGTCCTCGGGGGTGGAGAAGTAGGGCACGAGGGCCTCGTAGAGGGACCCGAGCCGTTCGCTCTCGGCATCGCTGGGCCCGGTCTTCACCGGGGTCCGGTCGCGTCCGTGCCAGGCCGCCGCCGCCATCAGGGTGATCAGGGCGAGGAGGGGCCCGTACGGGACGAGCGCGACCACGAGGACGCAGGCGGCTCCCAGGAACAGCGCGGGACCACGCTTGTCCTTGGGGGTCTGCGCCCACTTGCGCCGCCCGGCCGCGGCCAGGACGCGCAGGCCGCGCCCGATGACGAGGAGCGGATGGAGGACGTCCGTGGCGCTGTCGGCGGCCGTGCGAGCAAGGTCGCGGCCCCGGGCCAGCGACGTGGTGCCGCTGCTGAGGATGCGGGGGAGTGGGCGCCGGGCCACGGGCGTCTCCTGGAGTTGTGGTGGTGCGGGACGGTGCGTGCGGTCGGGGCGGCTCCAGGGGTGTCCGCAAGGTCCTGTCCGGCCCGCGGCGTCGGGTGCCGCACCTCGCCGCGTTGTCGGGGCGCCCGAGTACGTCCGGTACTCGGGCGCCCGGCACGACTTCGCGGACACCCCCTGGGTGTCTTGCCGATCACGGGGCCGGGGGGCGAGCGGGTGCAGTGACGGAATAGGCCGGGCGGGTTATTGGTCTTTATGAGAGCACGGGCCGCATAAAGGACAACCTGATGCTCTACGGAGGTCATCATGGATGTGCTGGTGCTCATCGGCCGTCTGCTGTTCGTCGGCCTCTTCGCCTCTTCCGCGGTGAACCACCTGACCAACACGAAGGCGATGGCCGGATACACGGCATCGCGCGGAGTGCCGTTCCCCGCTCTCTCCGTCGCCGTCAGCGGGCTGGTCCTGCTGGTCGGCTCGGTGAGCGTGGGCGTCGGTCTGTGGGCCGACATCGGGATGCTCCTGCTCGCCGCGTTCTGCTTCCCGACGGCCGTTCTGATGCACCGCTTCTGGGCCGAGAAGGACCCGCAGGCCAAGATGGCGGAACAGGTCCACTTCTTCAAGGACGTGGCGCTGGGCGGCGCGGCCCTCGTCATGTTCGCGTTCTTCGCCTACGCCGGCCACGACCTCGGGCTCATGGTCACCGGCCCGGCGCTGTCGATCAGCTAGCAGGCCCGCCCGACGCCCTCTCGATGGCTGGAAATCGCCCTTGCGTCGGCGATCTTGTCGCGTCTACGGCGTATCGAAGCACCGTTGTGATCGTTTCTTCAGCCGAGACCCTCACAACGGGAGGACGCGCGGTGACCGCTTGGCAGTACTTCGCCGGAGCAGGCCTGGTGGCGGCCCTCTGCCCGCTGCAGGGCCAGGTGGCGGTGGCCGATGACGGCACCGGCCTCGCCCAGGTCGACGGCACCGGTATCGGCCAGGCCGACGGCACCGGCCCCGGCACTGGTATCGGCACCGGCCCCGGCACCGGTACCGGCCACGGGGTGCCGCGCGACGCCTGTGTTCCGACCGGGCAGCCGCGGCCCCCCGCCGCCACGCCCCCCGCCGCCACGCCCCCCGCGGTCCGGCCTCCCGTACGAGCCGTGCTGCCCGGCGCCGTGCGGCCGACCGTGCACCACCCCGGGCGGGGCCCCGCGCCGGCGGTCGCCGCCCCCGCGCCGGCGGAGCCGCCCCCGCCGACGGCGAAGGCAAGGGCCGCGGAGCCGGAGCCCCCGCCGCCCGCGCCGGGTCCCGGGGAGGTGGCGGAGCCGGCGCCGGCCGAAGCACCTGCCCTGCCCCGGCCCGCAGCCGTGGCCGCGCCCGTGCGCGCCTTCCACGTGCGTCCGTACCACTCGATCGCCCTGGAGCGGCGCGGCCCGGGCGGTATGTCCACCGTGATGCTCATGGTCGTCGTCACCACCCCGGCCGTGCTCGCCGCCGCCGCACTGCGGCCGCGTTCCAAGAGCCGCGGCTGACCCCGCCGCCCTGCACCCACCCACCGATCCACCAACGGGAGAACCCTCGTGTCCGAATGGCTGGTCCTGGCCGTCGCCATGGCGCTCGTCTGCGCCCTCGTCCTCGCCTGTACCGCGCTCCGGCACCGCCGGGTCGCGGAGGACGAGGACACCAGCGAAACCCCCGACGTCATCGAGTACATGACGATGATGGTGGGCGTGGTCTACGCGATCGTGCTCGGCCTGGCCATCGCCGGCGTCTGGGAGGCGCGCGGCGCCGCCGAGGACAGCGTGCGCCGCGAGGCCCAGTCGCTGTACGAGGTCACCCAGCGCGCCGACGTCTACCCGGCCTCCGTCCGCGACCGGATCCGCGGCGAGGTGGACGCGTACGTCTCCCACACCGTCGCCGTCGACTGGCCGCTGCTGACCTCGGGCGAGGGCGCCTCGCCGCAGGGCGCCGAGCTGCTCGGCAAGCTGCGCACCGACGTCACGCACCAGAGCCCGGCGAACGAGCTGCAGGCGCAGGCCTACCAGCCGCTGCTGGACCACATCGCGGCCGCCGACGACGCCCGCCACTCGCGCGTGCAGGCCGACGAGTCGACCCTGCCGAGCGTGGTGTGGTTCGGGCTGCTGGTCGGCGGGCTGGTGACGGTGGGGCTGATCTTCACCCTGCAGATCCGCCGGTCCGGGCGGGAGCTGCTGCTGGCCGGGCTGTTCAGCGCGCTGATCGTGTTCCTGCTGTTCATGGTGTGGAGCTTCGACGCACCGTACGGCCGGGAGGGAATCGATTCCGCGGGCCCGTTCCAGGACCTGTTCCCGAAGGTGGCGCTGGCCGCGGCCGAGCGCTGAGGCCCTGACGCCCCGAGGCCGCCGACGCGGCGCGAGCGGGCCGGCTCAGGCCGGCCCGCCCCCCGTCAGGGCGACCTGCCGGCGTACGGCCGCCACCACGGGCGAATGCCGCAGCGCGTGGGAGATCCGTACGAGGTCGCGCGCGCTGCCGAGGGTGTCGAGGACGCTCTGCTCGCTGGCCCCGATGACCGCGCCCTCCGGGTCGGCCGAGCGGGCCCGGACGGCGGCCGCGACCATCGCCGCATCGGCGACGGCGCGCGCCGTCTCCTCGTCCACCCCGTCCGCGAGGGCCCGCACGTACGCCTCCTCGCGGCGGCTCAGGTCGAAGTACGGGCCCAGGTGCAGGAATCCGTCGTGGATGTCCGACTCGCGCTGGATCACCCGCAGTTCGGCCGGGGCCCACCAGGACATCTGCACGCAGGGCGTGCCGCTGGGGGCGCCGATCTGCACCTCGTGCCAGAGCGCGCCGAGCCGCCGGTACGTCGTCCAGGTCTGCCAGCTGTCGGACAGCCGCTGGCACAGCAGGGGCAGTACGAAGCCGATCGCGCTGATCAGCGCGCCGATGGAGGCGAGCGGCGGGGCGATGAAGGTGCTCAGGCCGTCGAGGTCGTGGCCGGCCCAGCGGGCGACGACCGCGGAGATCTTGGTGGCGTCGTAGCTGAGGTTGAAGATGTAGCCCGAGACGATGATCATCAGGCCGATCCGCAGCCAGCCGTGCACCTGGAGGGACCAGCGCCAGCACATGGCCACCATCACGACGGCCGCCACCAGGTGCGCCGTCAGGTAGAGGGCGATCATCTGCTGGATGTACGGGGTGTTGGCGTAGTAGGTGTCGAAGTCGCGCAGCCGCTCGACGGGGGTCTCACCGAGCAGGAAGAGCACCACCAGCACCACGACGACCGCGGCGTAGCCGAGCATCCAGCGGCGCGAGATGCGCCGGGTCACTTCGGGCGGGCCGCCGCGCCAGTTCACGATCAGCACCAGGCAGGCGGCGCTGAACAGGGTGATCAGGCAGTAGACGAGCGGTGCGGAGAAGTTGGTGACGCCGGTCCAGCCGTTGACCGCCTCGATGGTGGGCGGAGCGGCGAAGGTGAACACCGATCCGGCCAGGATCAGCAGGGCGCAGACCGACCGCAGGAGCGGGTCGCGCCAGTTGTTCCGTAGCGCCGGCAGCTTGAAGGCGAGTGAGACCGCCAGGGCGGCTGCCGGTATGTAGTAGTCCTGGCCGTTCAACGGTCGTTCCTGTGCCCCCGGTATCCGAGCGAGGCCTCGATGCGGCCCGCCAACTGGTCACGCTGTGCGGGCGCCCGATGGCTCGCGGAACCGGCGAGCCAGGTCCGGCAGCGGCTGCCCAGCAGTAAACCGAACGTCTCCGCCTCGGTCTCCTCCGAGACGTCGGCGCGCGTGCGCGCGGCGACGCGCCGGACGGTCTCCCCGAGATCGGCCTCGTCGCTCAGCAGCCGGGCGGCGACGGCGGCTCCGTCGACGTGGTGGCTGCAGTGGCCGGCCTTCATGTGCCACAGCTCGTGGCCCAGGATGACCAGCTGGTGGTCCGGTGCGGTGCGTTCCTCGATGACCACCAGATCGCGGTCCGCCATGTCGAGCCACAGGCCGCTGGCCGTCCCCGGCGGGAACGAGGCCATCCGGAAGTCCACCCGGCGGCCGCGGTGCCTGCTCATGCCCTCGCAGAGGGCGGCGTAGAGGTCCACGGGTTCCACGGGCGCGGTCAGCCGGAGCCCGGCCACCAGTTCGCTGCACAACCGGCGCTGCTCTCTGCCTATGCTCACCGTTCTCCCCGTCGGCGCGGATCCGGATCAGGACTCAAGGATCAGACCCAGACTCTCGACTGGGTCATCATTCATTCGGTTTGACGCTTTCGAGGAGCATGTCCAGCCATTCGGTCACCTTGTCCCGGTGCTTGTCGCTGGGCAGTTGTGCGGCGCGCCAGGCGATGCCCCGGACACCGTGGTTCTGGAGGAGTCTTGCCAGCGGATCGCCGGTCGAAGCCGCCGGGGCGGGTACGGTTTCGCGCGTGCGGCCCGCGAAGTCCTGGAGCAGCTGCTGCTCGGTCCGCTGGAGCGCGTCGGTGAGGGCTTCCGCGTCGTGCGCGGTGAGGAACCCGGCGTGGACGCCGAAGAAGCGCTGGATCGCGTCGCAGTGCTCCATGGTGGGCCTGCGGTCGCCGTTGATCAGGGCGCCGGCCTGCTGCCGCGACATGCCGGCGCCGTCCGCGATCTCCTGCTGCGTGTAGCGGCGTCCGTTGGGCTTCAGCCGGGTGCGCCGGAGCAGGTCGAGACGCTGGAGGAAGCGCGTCTGCAGACAGGGCTCGACGGCGGGCCGGCCGTCCAGCAGGGACCTGACCACGTCGGCGGGGACGCCGGAGGCCTCCGAGAGGCGGCGCAGGTCGAAGACCTTGTTGAGGTCGCGGCCCATCTTGCCCGCGAGTTCGGCGACGCGCGTGACGGTGGCTGCCAGGGGCGCGTTGGCCACCGCGACGGGAGCCGGGAAGCCGTCTGTCACCAGTGGTTCTCCTAGATCGCGGCGGGGTCGGTACGGGCACAAGGTCGGCTTTTGGAATCTAGCCGAGGAGCCGCCACAGGGCCAGAACTTGCCACAGCTGTGGCGGGAATGAGCTGTCAAGAGGCTGGAATTGCCACGATAGTTGACACTCGAATGAAGTCGGTAGCAGGATCGCCACAGGCAATTGAAGATCCAGACCGTGAAGAGGGGGAGCTCTCGGTGCCACATCTCGCAGCGGTGGGCCCGTCCGATGGCCTCGCCCGAGCCGGTGAGGAGCGCCTGGCGGGCGAGGAGTCCGCACGCGGCGCAGTGCGGTCGGAGCGACGCAAGGAGATTTTGCGCCAGCGGCGCGAGGAGCTCGGCCTGAGCCAGGAAGACCTCGCCGCCCGGCTCCGCATCAGCGTCCGCGCCTACGGGAACTGGGAGCGCGGCCTGGTCAAGGAGTGGACGGACCGCAAACTGCTCGCCCTGGCCGAGGCCTTGGAGATGAGCGAGCGGCAGTGCTTCTGGCTCTTCCGCGTCATGGTCGACCGGGACCCGCCGCCGACCTGGCGGGCGGCCGAGGAGAGCCGGCTGCCCCAGGACCCCGCCCAGCGCGACTACCTGTGCGACTACGCGGCCCTCATGGAGGCCGTGCCCTACCCGAGCTTCCTGGTGGACCACCGCTGGGACGTGGCGCTCACCAACTCGGCGTTCGACAAGCTCTTCCAGTCCGTGCGCCCCCACCCGACGGCCCTGCCTGACGACAACTTCCTGCGCTTCGTGCTGTTCCACCCGGACGCCGCGGCCGTGCTGGAGGACCACGAACCGGCCTGGTGCGTCCCGATGCTGGCCCAGTTCGCGAACGCGCTCGCCGCCGCCCCGGAGGACGAGGGGCTGCGCAGCATCCGCCAGGAGGTGGCCCGCGACCCGTTCATGGAAGCGGCCTACCGCTACGGAGTGCCGCACTGGCTGAGCACCCACGGGGCCGACGCCGCCGAGCGCGACGGGGCCGTGCGGACCGTCCGCCACTGGGATCCGAGCTGGGGGCACGTACGCTGCCGGCTCGTGGCCGAATCCAGCCGGATGCTCGACGGGATGGGCCTCACCCGGATCACCATGATCCTGTCCGTGCCGCAGGGCGCGGCGACGGGTCCGGTCGTCCCGGGCACCGCCGCCCCGCTCCACCAGGGGCCCCGGCTGCGCGCCGTGCCGTCGCTGGAGGATTAGGGCCTGTCTTTCGGATCATGCCGGTTGAGCCCAGCACGCGTGTCACCAACGTCTCCGGACAACACACCTAGGCCGGCGGGGGACACTGGAGCCTCCATCACGGGTCGATCCCGTGTCGCGGGCCCGGATGCCACGGATCGTGGCACCGATCGTGGCGCGGGCGAAGGGCGGTAGGGCGTGCGGCTGACCATCCTCGGCGGGGGCGGATTCCGGGTACCGCTCGTCTACGGTGCACTGCTCGGCGACCATGCCGAGGGCCGGGTCTCCCAGGTGACGCTGTACGACGAGGACCCCGCCCGGCTCGGCGCCATGGCCCGGGTGCTCGCCGACCAGGCGGCCGCCTCCGGAGTGACCGACGCCCCGGCCGTCACCGCCACCGGGGACCTCGACGCAGCCCTGCGGGGGGCCGACTTCGTCTTCTCCGCCATCCGTGTCGGCGGCCTCGAGGGGCGCGCCGCGGACGAGCGGGTCGCCCTGGCCGAGGGCGTGCTGGGCCAGGAGACGGTCGGCGCGGGCGGGATCGCGTACGGCCTGCGGACGGTGCCGGTCGCCCGGGAGATCGCCCGCAGGATCGCCCGTACCGCCCCCGAGGCCTGGGTCATCAACTTCACCAACCCCGCGGGGCTGGTCACCGAGGCCATGGCCGAGGAGCTCGGCGACCGGGTGATCGGGATCTGCGACTCCCCGGTGGGGCTCGGCCGGCGCGTCACCCGGCTGCTCGGCGCGCGCCCCGAGGAGGCGTGGATCGACTACGTCGGCCTCAACCACCTGGGCTGGCTCCGCGGGCTGCGCATCGGCGGCCGTGACGAACTGCCCCGACTGCTGGCGGACACCGGCGCGCTGGAGTCCTTCGAGGAGGGCCGGCTGTTCGGGGCCGAGTGGCTGCGCTCGCTCGGTGCGATCCCCAACGAGTACCTGCACTACTACTACTTCAACCGTGACACCGTACGGGCGTACACGGACGCCAAGCAGACCCGCGGCGCGTTCCTGCGCGACCAGCAGCGCGGCTTCTACGCCGAGGCGGGCCGGGCGGACCGGCCGGCCGGGGCGGCGCTGGCCGCCTGGGACCGGACCAGGGCCGAGCGGGAGGCCACGTACATGGCCGAGAACCGCGAGGCGGCGGGCACGGGCGAGCGCGACGAGAGCGATCTCGAGTCCGGCGGGTACGAAAAGGTCGCGCTCGCGCTGATGCGGGCCATCGCCCGGGACGAGCGGGCCACGCTGATCCTCAACGTCCGCAACCGCTCGACCCTGTCCGTGCTCGACGCGCAGGCGGTCATCGAGGTCCCCTGCCTGGTCGACGCGAACGGCGCCCACCCGGTGGCCGTGGACCCGCTGCCGCTGCACGCGGTGGGCCTCGTGACCTCGGTCAAGGCGGTCGAGCGGGAGATCCTCGCGGCCGCCGCGAGCGGCTCCCGGGCCGACGCCGTCAAGGCCTTCGCACTGCACCCGCTGGTGGACTCGGTCGGGGTGGCCCGGCGGCTCCTGGACGGCTACGCGGCCGCGCACCCCGGGCTCGCCTACCTGCGCTGATCCCACGCCCGGGAGCCCGGCGGCGGTCCCCCGTCCGGCTCAGTGCGCATGCGGTGGGGTGGGGGCGCTGTGAGAGTGCGAGATGTGACCACAGCCCCCGCCGCAGCCGCCGCCGCAGCCGCGGCGCCTCCTGAGCTCGACCGGCGGCGGCGCAATGTCGTCTTCGGCACGATCATGCTGGGCGTGCTGCTCGCGGCCCTCGACCAGACGATCGTCGGCACCGCGCTGCCCACGATCGTGGCGGATCTGGGCGGCGGGGACCACATGTCGTGGGTGGTGACCTCCTACCTGCTCGCGGAGACCGTCGCGACGGTGCTGGTGGGCAAGTTCGGCGACCTCTTCGGCCGGAAACTGATCTTCCAGATCTCGGCGATCATCTTCATCACCGGCTCGTTCCTGTGCGGCCTGGCGAGCAACATGTCCCTGCTCATCCTGTGGCGGGGCGTCCAGGGCGTCGGCGCCGGCGGCCTCATGGTCACCTCCATGGCCCTGATCGCCGACGTGGTCCCCTTGCGCGAGCGCGGCAAGTACCAGGGCGCGATCGGCGCCGTCTTCGGGGTCGCGACCGTCATCGGGCCCCTGCTCGGCGGCCTGTTCACCGACCACCTGACCTGGCGGTGGGCGTTCTACGTGAACGTCCCGATCGCGATCCTGGTCGTGATCGCGGCGGCCCGGACGGTCCCCTCGGTCCGTGCCGCCGGGGGGACGCGCATCGACTACCTGGGCATCGCCCTGGTCGCGGTGGGCTCCAGCGCCCTGATCCTGGCCACCAGCTGGGGCGGGAACGAGTACGCCTGGGGCTCCGCGACGATCATCGGGCTCTTCGTGCTCGGCGTGCTGGCCCTGGCCCTGTTCTGCCTGGTCGAGACGCGGGCGGCGGAACCGATGCTGCCGATGCGGCTGTTCCGGAACCCGGTCTTCACGGTGTGCTCGGTGCTCAGCTTCGTGGTCGGCTTCGCCATGCTCGGCGCGATGACGTTCTTGCCGACGTACCTGCAGTTCGTGGACGGGGATTCGGCCACGGTCTCGGGCGTACGGACCCTGCCGCTGGTGATCGGCCTGCTGATCGCGTCCGTCTTCAGCGGCAACGTCACCAGCAAGACCGGGCGGTACCGGATCTTCCCCATCGTGGGCTGCCTGGTGATGGGGATCGGGCTCTACCTGCTGTCCCGGATGGGCCCGCAGACCGGCGCCTGGCTGGAATCGCTGTACATGTTCGTGCTCGGTACCGGGATCGGCCTGTGCATGCAGGTCCTCACGATCGCCGTGCAGAACACCGTGGACTACGCCGACCTCGGCACCGCCACGTCAGGTGTCACGTTCTTCCGTACGCTCGGCAGCTCCTTCGGCACCGCCGTCTTCGGCACGATCTACGCCAACACCCTGGGCCCCGAGCTGGAGCAGGCCGTGGCGGAGGCCGCCCGGGCCACCGGGGGCGATCCGGCGCAGCTGGCCGAGGCGGCCCAGAGCCCCAAGGGCGTCCAGGGGCTCGATCCGGCGGCGGCCGGCCCGATCGTCGAGGCGTACGCGCAGACGCTGTACACGGTGTTCCTGTGGACCGTGCCGGTGGCCGGGATCGGCTTCGTCGTCGCGCTCTTCCTCAAACAGGTCCGGCTGCGCGACACCGCCCGCGCGGCGTCCACGGACATGGGCGACGGCTTCGCGTCACCGGCCACGGCCTCCGGGGACTCGGCCAAACTGCTGGAGCTGGCGGTCGGCAAACTCGTCCGGAACATGGGGCCGGAGACGGCGCGGGCGATCGTGAACGCCTCGGACACCCGGCTGGACATGGCGGGCGCCTGGGCGGTGATGCAGGTCGAGCTCATGACCCGCACCGTCGGCCACGCCAGCCTCGGGCTCGTCGCCTCGCGCCGCTCGCTGCCGCCGGAGGTTCTGCTGCCCGTCTTCGACCGGATGATGGAGGAGGGGTACCTGACCCGCGAGGGCACCTTCTTCATGCTCACGGCGGCGGGGGAGCGGGAGGCGGCGACCATCTCGAAGGCATGGGGCGACTGGCTCGGCGACCAGCTGGAGAAGGACCGCGGCCGGCCGCGGAGCGAGGAACTCCGGGCGGCGGCCGACGCGATCGCGAAGCGGCTGCTGGCGGAGGACCTGCGCGAGGGCCACTTCGCGCAGAAGGCCCCGGCGGGGGTGTGATCCGCCGACTCGAGCCGACGGCGGGGTGAATGCGCCGGTCAGAGCCCGGTACGGCCGCTGATGATGCGGTTCCACAGGGAACGGGTCGCGCCGAAACCGCTCTCGTGCACCCAGACGTGGGTGCAGGACGGGCACTGCAGGTGCAGCAGGCTGCCGGTGTTGGACAGCAGGTAGCGCCAGTGCTCGGAGCACGTGCGCTGCTGCTCGCACGGGTCGCACCCGCGACTGTCGTTGCAGCCCGGACAGGTCACCCACGCGCGGCGCCCGATGTCCGCCTGCGGGTCAAGCGGCAGCATGGCCGCCCCCGCGCGCGGGCAGCACGCCGGCCGCGACCAGGTCGTCGTACACGCGCTGCTGCTCCTCGTCGAGGCCGGAGTACAGCAGGTGGTACGCCGCCTCCTCGCCGCGCAGTACCTCGATCGGATCCCAGTCGGAGCCGAGGGCTTCCATGACCTGGGCCCGGCGGAGCACCTCCTGCGCGGTGAGGTCGACGGTGAAGTCGACCAGCGCCGGGGTGCCCGGGCCGGTGGGGGGTGTGGGGTGGTGTGGGGCCATACGTCTGAACTTAGGTATGCCTTCTTTCCTGTGGCAAGAGGGGGTGGGAGATGTCACAGCAGCTCGGCGACCCGTGCGGGCAGGTCCTCGCCGGCGGGCCTTACGCCGTCGGGCCCTGAGCCGTCGGGTAGTCGTACGACGGGACGGGCGGCAGGGTCGGCCCGAGCTCGGGGCGCCACGCGCGCAGGACCGCCGTCGAGGGGGCGTACAGGGCATCCGGGATCTCGTCCGGGGCGAACCACTGCCAGCGCAGGATCTTGTGCGGCTCCGTGACCGCGGGGGTGCCCTCGGCGGCGGTGGTGAAGGCCCCGGCGGTCAGGCGGGTCCCCCGGGCCTTCGGGGAGAGCTGGACGGTCATGATCCGGACGTCCTCGGGAGCCACCCGCAGATCCGTCTCCTCGGCCAGTTCCCGGGCCGCGGCCTGCTCGAAGCTCTCCCCGGGGTCGACTTTCCCGCCGGGCAGCTCCCAGCGGCCGTCGTGCGCCTGCCCGAGGAGCACCCGGCCTTCGGCGTCGGCCACGACCAGCCCGACTCCGACGACGGCGTTGGGCTGCGGGACGGCCCGGGCGGGGCGTTCGGGCCGGTCGTTCGGCGTCGTCATCACTCTGCTCCGCTTTCCTGCTTCGGTGGGGTGGTGGGTCTGGCGCGTACGTGGATCCGCTCGCCCTGCGGTCCGAAGAGGCTGAGGAACTCGGCGGGCTGCGGACCCGCGTTGAAGAAGGCGTGCGGGGTGCGGGTGTCGAACTCGGCGGCCTCCCCGGCGGCGAGCACGAGATCGTGCTCGCCGAGCAGCAGCCGGAGCTGCCCCGAGAGCACGTACAGCCACTCGTAGCCCTCGTGGACCTGCAGCTCCGGGTCGACCAGCGGCCCGTCGAGGGGCGGCAGGATGTGCTTGAACGCGTGGACGCCGCCGAAATTGCGGCTGAGCGGCACGTACGTACAGCCGTGCCGGACGAAGGGGCGCGGGCGGATCCGCGGGTCGCCCGTCTCCGGCGCGCCGACCAGCTCGTCCAAAGCGACGCGGTGCGCCTTGGCGAGCGGAAGCAGCAGCTCCAGAGTCGGCCGGCGCTGCCCGGACTCCAGCCGGGAGAGGGTGGAGAGCGAGATTCCGGTGGCCTCGGCGAGCTGGGCGAGCGTGCTCCCGCGCTGCAGGCGCAGGGCGCGCAGCCGCGGCCCGACGGCGGTCAGCACGTCCGCGAGTTCCTCGTCGTCCTGCTGCCGCTGGTCGTCGCGCTGCCGGTGCGGCTGCTTCTCGGTGGCCATGGCTCCATTTGCCGGTTCGGCAAGAGTATTTGTCAAGCGGCCGGGTCCGGCCACACCCTCACCGGTATGGAAAGAGCAACCGACAGAGACATGCAATCGCGCTTCTTCGACGTGGTGGTCGTGGGCGGCGGGACCGCCGGACTCGCCGGGGCGCTGACCCTGGCCCGGGCCCGCCGGTCGGTACTGGTCCTCGACTCCGGCAGCCCCCGCAACGCCCCCGCCGCCCACCTGCACGGATACCTGGGCCGGGACGGGGCGAGCCCGGCGGAGCTGCTGGCGGTGGGGCGGTCGGAGGTCGCCGGGTACGGGGGCCGGATCCGGTCCGAGGCGGCCGGCACCGCACTCGCCGCCGACCGGCTGCCCGGGGGCGGCTTCCTGGTCCGGTGCGCCGACGGGTCGGCGGTCCGGGCCGGCCGGCTGCTGATCGCCACCGGCCTGGTGGACGAGCTGCCGGAGATCGCGGGGCTCCGGGAGCGCTGGGGGCGGGACGTGCTGCACTGCCCGTACTGCCACGGCT
This sequence comes from Streptomyces sp. NPDC031132, assembly GCF_055570595.1. Taxonomy (NCBI): domain Bacteria; kingdom Bacillati; phylum Actinomycetota; class Actinomycetes; order Kitasatosporales; family Streptomycetaceae; genus Streptomyces; species Streptomyces sp. NPDC031132. The sequence continues at coordinate 296,503 of NZ_JBVIGX010000004.1, read as the reverse complement.
GGGAGGTGCGCGACGAGCCGGTCGCGGTGCTGGCCACCGGGCCGGTCGCCGTGCACCAGGCGCAGATGTGGCGGAACTGGAGCGACCAGGTCACCTTGCTGTCCCACACCTGGCCGCTCACCGACGAGGACCGGGAGCTGCTGGCCGCCCTCGGCATCGCGGTGGCGGAAGGCGAGGTGACCGGCCTCGACATCGCCGACGGCCGGCTGGCCGGGGTGGCCCTGGCCGACGGAGGGACCGTGGCGTGCACGGCCCTCGTGGTGGGGCCGCGGTTCACCGCCCGCGCCGGGGTGGCGGCGAGCCTCGGGCTGCCCGTCGCCACCGTGGAGCGGGCCGGGGTGGCGATCGGCACCTGCCTGGAAGCGGATCCGGCGACCGGGGCCACCGCGCTGCGCGGCGTCTGGGCGGCCGGGAACGTGGCCGGCCCGATGGAGCAGCTGGCGGGCGCGGCCGCGGCCGGGGTGCGTGCGGCCGTGGCGATCAACACCGACCTGATCGAGGAGGAGACCCGGCGGGCCCTCGAGGCCCACCGCGCGGGCAAGAACGGGGGCGAGGCGTAGCGCATCGGACAGGTGTGCGGGTTTCGGCCAGGGCCCGTCCGTGCAAGCTCTGAGCGGTCTGATCTTCGTACCGTTCATCGGCTCAGAGGCTCGGGGGGCACGCAATGGCACATGTGCTGGTCATCGGCGGAGGTGTCGGAGGGCTGGCGACGGCGCTGCTCGCGGCGCGGCACGGACACACCACCGAGCTGTTCGAACGCGACACGCGCGCCCCCGGCGCCGCACTCGACCGGGACTTCTTCGGCTGGCACCGGCCGGGCGTCCCGCAGGCCACCCAGCCGCACGCCCTGCTCGGCGCGGCCCGCACCGTGCTCCGGGACGAACTGCCCGACGTCCACGCGGAGATGCTGCGGCTCGGCGCCCGCGAACGGCACGAGCTGGACTGGTTCGAGGTACGCCCGCCCGAGCGGCCCGGCGACGACGACCTCGTGATGCTGCAGGCCCGGCGCATCGTGCTGGAGAGCGCGCTGGCCGCCGCCCTGCGCGCCGAACCGGGGGCCGTCATGCACCACGGGGAGCCCGTGACCGGACTGACGACGACCGGGTCGGCGACGGCCGGGTCGACGACGAGCGGGTCCGCGACGGCCGGGCCCGGAGCCTCCGGGGTGCGGGTGACGGGTGTGACCACGCAGACCGGTGCCTACGCGGCGGACCTCGTCGTGGACGCCGGCGGGCGGCGCGGCGGCGTCGAGCGGCTGCTGGCCGCGGCGGGCTGCCGCCCGGCGGTCGTGGAACGCCACCGTACGGGGCTGGCGTACTTCTGCCGCTGGTACCGGCTGCCCGAGGGGCTCGAGGAGGGGCCGCGCCGGCCCTGGGCGGTGACCGGCGGCACCTTCGCGGGGTGCGCGGTCTTCCCGGCCGACAACCGGGTGTTCGCCGTGACCCTGTTCGTCCACACGCGGGACACCACCCGCTCGGCGCTGCGCGATCCGGCCGTCTTCGAGGCCGCCGCCCGGGCCTTCCCGCCCGGTGCGGCCTGGCTGGACCTGGGCGCCGAACCGCTGTCCGGCGTACTGGCCACGGCGAGCCTGGACAACCGGTGGAGCGCGCTGGTCGACGAGCAGGGGCCGGTGGCGACGGGCCTCGTGCCGGTCGGGGACGCGATCACGCACACCAACCCGACGCTCGCGCAGGGCACCTCGCTGGCGCTGTGGGCTGCGCGCAGGGTGGCCCGTACGGCGCACCAGGACCCGGGATCGGCGCGGTACGCCGCCGAATACCACGCGTGGGCCGTGCGCACCCTGAAGCCGTGGTTCGACTTCCAGGTGGTGGCCGACGCGGCCATCGGCGAGCGGTTCGCGACCCGGGCCGGGCGGACGGGGGCGGCCCGCGAGGTGGCCGCGCTGTTCGAGTGCGCCCTGGAGGATCCCGAGGTGATGCGGGCCCGGGCACGGGTCCGGCACCTGGCCGATCCGCCGGAGCGGGCGTACGCGGACTCGGAGGTCCGGGCCCGGGTGGCGCGCTGGCTGGCGGCGCGGCCGGACTACGCACCGCACGTGGCGGGCCCGGACCGGGAGGAGTGGGAGAAGCTGACGGCGGGGTCCTGAGGGAGGGCCGGGCGGCAGCCTAGGCGCCGGCGGTCGGGCCGAGGACCTCGGCCAGGTCGTAGCCGACGACCTCCTCGAGCTGGGCGTACGTACAGCTCTCCGGCGCCCGGTCGGGCCGCCAGCGGCGGAACTGGGCGGTGTGCCGGAAGCGGTCGCCCTCCATGTGGTCGTACGCGACCTCGCAGACGCGTTCGGGGCGCAGCGGCACCCAGGAGAGGTCCTTCTTGCCGGTCCAGCGGCTCTGCGCGCCGGGCAGCCGGGCGCTCTCGTGGGCGGACTCCTCGGCCCAGGCGGCCCACGGGTGCCCGGTGGTGTCGTCCATCCGCAGCGGTGCGAGCTCGTCCACCAGCTCGGCGCGGCGCTTCATGGGGAAGGCGGCGCAGACCCCCACGTGCTGGAGGGCGCCGTGGGCGTCGTGGAGGCCCAGGAGCAGCGATCCGACAATCGGACCGCTCTTGTGGAAACGCAAACCCGCGATGACGACGTCGGCCGTACGCTCGTGCTTGATCTTGAACATGAGACGGGCGTCGGGCCGGTAGGGGAGATCGAGCGGTTTGGCGATCACCCCGTCGAGCCCGGCGCCCTCGAACCGCTCGAACCACTCCTGCGCGAGCGCGGGGTCGGTGGTCGCGGGCGCGAGATGAACGGGGGGCCGAGCGGTGGACAGGGCGTCGGTGAGGGCGGTGCGGCGGTCGGCGAGCGGGGCGTCGAGGAGCGCCTCGTCGCCGAGCGCGAGCAGGTCGAAGGCCACGAAGCTGGCGGGGGTCGTCCGCGCCAGCATGTCGACACGGGACTGCGCGGGATGGATCCGCTCGGTCAGCCGGTCGAAGTCGAGGCGCCCGCCTTGAACGATGACGATCTCGCCGTCCACCACGCAGCGGGGTGGCAGATTGTCCTTCAGCGCGGTCACCAGCTCGGGAAAGTACCGGGTCAGGGTCTTGCCGGTGCGGCTGCCGATCTCCACCTCGTCGCCGTCACGGTGCACGATGGCCCGGAACCCGTCCCACTTGGCTTCGTACTGCATGCCCGACGGGATCTTGGACACCGACTTGGCGAGCATCGGCTTCACGGGCGGCATCACGGGCAGATCCATGTCTTAGATTCTGCGGTGGTACGCCCAGGCCCGCCCGGTATGCGCACCTGGCCGGGCCCGCCTACCGTGGCGCACATGGGTGCATCCGGTAATGCGATCGAGCTGGACGCGGGCGGGCGGACGGTGCGGCTGTCCAGCCCGGACAAGGTGTACTTCCCCGAACGGGGCCTGACGAAGCTGGACGTGGCGCAGTACTACCTGGCCGTGGGCGACGGGATCACGCGCGCCCTGCGCAACCGGCCCACCACCCTGGAGCGCTACCCCGAGGGGGTGGAGGGCGAGTCCTTCTTCCAGAAGCGCGCCCCGAAGAACCTGCCCGACTGGATCCCGACCGCCCACATCGAGTTCCCCTCCGGGCGGACGGCCGACGAGATCTGCCCGACCGAGCCGGCCGCCGTGCTGTGGGCGGCCAACCTGGGCTGCCTGACCTTCCACCCCTGGCCGGTGCGCCGCGAGGACACCGACCGCCCCGACGAGCTGCGCATCGACCTGGACCCGCAGCCGGGCACCGACTACCACCACGCGGTGATCTGCGCCCACGAGCTGCGCGACGTACTGGAGGACCTGGGTCTGCGCGGCTGGCCCAAGACCTCGGGCGGGCGCGGCCTGCACGTCTTCGTCCCGCTCGAGCCGCGCTGGACCTTCACCGAGGTCCGGCGCTGCGCGATCGCGATCGGCCGGGAGCTGGAACAGCGGATGCCGGGAAAGGTGACCACGGCGTGGTGGAAGGAGGAGCGCGGCGAGCGGATCTTCGTCGACTACAACCAGACCGCCCGCGACCGCACGATCGCCTCCGCCTACTCCGTACGCCCGCGCCCGCACGCCCCGGTCTCGGCGCCGCTGCGCTGGGACGAGATCGACTCCGCCGAGCCCCGCGACTTCGACATCACCACCATGCCCGCGCGCTACGCCGAACTCGGCGACCTGCACGCGGACATGGACGACCACGCCTTCACCCTCGACGCGGCCCTGGAACTGGCCGAACGCCACGAACACGACCACGGCCTGGGCGACATGCCGTACCCGCCGGACTACCCGAAGATGCCGGGCGAACCGAAGCGCGTCCAGCCGAGCCGGGCCAAGCACGAGGACGCGAAGGACGAGGACGCGAAGGACGGGGACGCGAAGGACGGGGACGCGAAGCGCGAGGACTGAGCCCGCTGTCAGTGGCGGGTGCCATGCTCGTAGCGAGGACGGAAGGAGTACGGGTCATGCTCACGACGGACTACAAAGACGGCTCCCCGAACTGGGTCGACCTCGGCACGCCCCACCTCGACGGCGCCGCCGGGTTCTACACGGGACTGTTCGGCTGGGACTTCCGGCCGGGCGGCGAGGAAGCCGGCGGATACGCGATGTTCCACCTCGGCGGCAAGACGGTGGCGGGCGGCATGGCCGTCGCGCCGGAGGAGGTCCGGTCGGCCTGGACGCTGTACTTCCAGAGCTCCGACGCGGACGCCACTGCGGCCGCCGTGGTCAGGGCGGGCGGTACGGTCGCCGTCGAACCCAGGGACGTCATGGGCCTCGGGCGGATGGCGATCTTCGCCGACCCGGCGGGCGTCACGTTCTCGATCTGGCAGCCGGGCAGGATCGAAGGCCTCGGCGCGGTGACCGACGTCGGCACCCTGTGCTGGGCCGAGCTGTACACGGGCGACGTGCGGGCGGCCGCGGACTTCTACGGCTCGGTCTTCGGCTGGGAGATCAGCGAGATGCCCTTCGAGGGCGGCTCGTACACGATGGTCAAGGCGGCGGGTACGCCCGACGACGCGGCCTTCGGCGGCCTGGTCCCGATCGGCTCGGACCCGGTGGAGGACGCCGAACGCCCCTACTGGACCCCGTACTTCGAGGTCGCGGACTGCGACGTGACGGCGGCCAAGGCCGAGGAGTCGGGCGGCAAGGTCCGGCTGTCCCCGGTGTTCATGGAGGGCGTCGGCCGCTTCGCGAAGCTGGCGGACCCCTACGGTGCGCGGTTCGCGGTCATAGCCAGCGCTCCTGCGGCGGGAGCCTGAGGCCCTGCGGCGGTTCGGGGAGTGGGCCGGTGTTGATCAGGCGTTGATCGGACGTCCATCGGCGGCCGTGAGTATCTCCGGCATGTCGATGAACACCGCTGCCGCCACCACCGCCGCCACCGCGCCCGCCTGGTACGACCTCGCCCTCTGCGCCCAGACGGGCCCGGGCTTCTTCTTCCCGGAGCCCGGCTCGTCCCTGCGGGACGCGAAGCGGCTGTGCGGGGCGTGCGAGGGCCGCGCGGCATGCCTGGAGTACGCCCTGGCCAACGACGAGCGCTTCGGCGTCTGGGGCGGCCTCTCGGAGTCGGAGCGCCTCGCCCTGCGCCCGCGCAGCTGACCGGACCCGAGGCTGAACACGCCCCACGGCTGATCAAGCACCACGGCTGAGCAACGCGAAACCCCGGCAGAGTACGGCTCTGCCAGGGTTTCGGTGACGGATCCGAGCCGTCAGGCCTTGCGGGCCGCGATACGGGCCGCGCGGGCGGCCAGGCGCTCGTCGAACTTGCGGGCCTCGGAGTCCAGACCGTTCATGAACAGCCCCAGCTCCTCCTGGGCCTTCTGGCCCTCGGGGCCGAGACCGTCGATGTCCATGATCTTCAGGAAGCGGATCACGGGGCTCAGCACGTCGTCGTGGTGGATCCGCAGGTTGTAGACCTCGCCGATCGCCATCTGGGCGGCCATGCGCTCGAAGCCGGGCATGCCGTGTCCGGGCATCCGGAAGTTGACCACGACGTCCCGCACGGCCTGCATCGTCAGGTCCGGGGCGATCTCGAAGGCGGCGCCCAGCAGGTTCCGGTAGAAGATCATGTGCAGGTTCTCGTCCTGCGCGATGCGGGCCAGCATCCGGTCGCAGACCGGGTCACCGGACTGGTGGCCGGTGTTGCGGTGCGAGATGCGGGTCGCGAGCTCCTGGAAGGCCACGTACGCCACGGAGTGCAGCATCGAGTGGCGGTTGTCGGACTCGAAGCCCTCCGACATGTGCTGCATGCGGAACGCTTCCAGCTTGTCCGGGTCCACGGCGCGCGAGGCCAGCAGGTAGTCGCGCATCACGATGCCGTGGCGCCCCTCCTCGGCCGTCCAGCGGTGGACCCAGGTGCCCCAGGCGCCGTTGCGCCCGAAGAGCGTGGCGATCTCGTGGTGGTAGCTGGGGAGGTTGTCCTCGGTCAGCAGGTTCACGACCAGCGCGATCTTGCCGATGTCGGTGACCTTGGACTGCTGCGGGTCCCAGGCCTCGCCGTCCTCGAAGAAGCCCGGGAAGTTCCGGCCGTCGCTCCACGGGACGTACTCGTGGGGCATCCAGTCCTTGGTGACCTTCAGATGGCGGTTGAGTTCCTGCTCGACCACCTCTTCCAGCGCGTACAGCAGCTTGGCGTCGGTCCACGCCTCCGAGCTGCCGAGGTGGGGAGAGGTGATCGTCACGGGTGCTCCTGGGGACAAAGCGAATTACCTACGGTTCCGTAGCCTACGAACCCGTAGGTTAAGCGGAGCGTGAGGTGCCGCCAAGCCCCAGGCGTTCATATGCCCGGTTACATCCGGTTATCTATGCAGTTTGTAGGCGTGCTGGAGGGGCACCCGAAAGCGAAAGTCACGCCGACAGGTGGTCCCCGCCGCCTTCCTTGACGGCGGGGACGGCGCACCTGTCACTCGTGCCAGAGCGCCTCCCGCACCTCCTCGGCCGTGGTCGGCCGCATTTCGCCGTCGAGCAGCAGCCACCGCGTGATCCCGATCGACTCCAGGAACGGCACGTCGTGGCTCGCCACCAGCAGTGCGCCCTCGTACGACTCCAGCGCGCCCGTCAGCTGGCGCACGCTCGCCAGGTCCAGGTTGTTCGTCGGCTCGTCCAGCATCAGCAGCTGCGGAGCCGGCTCCGCCAGCAGCAGCGCCGCCAGCGCCGCCCGGAACCGCTCGCCGCCCGACAGGGTGCCCGCCGGCCGGTCCGCCCGGGCGCCGCGGAGCAGGAAGTGTGCGAGCCGCGCCCGGATCATGTTGTTCGAGGCCTGCGGGGCGAACCGCGCCACGTTCTCCACCACCGAAAGGCTCTCGTCGAGCACGTCCAGCCGCTGCGGCAGGAACCGCGTCGGCACATGGGTCACCGCCTCGCCGGACGCCGGCGCGAGCAGCCCCGCGATCGTGCGCAGCAGGGTCGTCTTGCCCGAACCGTTGCGGCCCACGAGCGCGATCCGCTCCGGACCGCGCAGCTCCCACTCGCCCGCTGCCCTGGCCCCGTGCACCAGGTGCACATCGCTCAGGGTCAGGACCCGGCGTCCCGGCGGGACCTGCGTGGCGGGCAGCTTGATCCGGATCTCGTCGTCGTCCCGGACGGCCTCCACCGCCTGGTCCAGCCGCTCCTTCGCCTGCGCCAGCTTCTCGGTGTGCATGATGCGGTGCTTGCCGGCCGACTCCTGGGCGGCGCGCTTGCGGGCACCCATGACGATCTTCGGCTCGCGCTTCGAGTCGTACATCTTCTGGCCGTACCGCTTGCGCCGCGCCAACTTCATGTGCGCGTCGGAGAGTTCCCGCTTCTGCCGCTGTACGTCGGCCTCCGCGACCCGGACCATCCGCTCGGCAGCGTCCTGCTCGGCGGCGAGCTGCTGCTCGTACGCCGTGAAGTTCCCTCCGTACCAGCGGACTTCGCCGTCGTGCAGATCGGCGATCTGGTCGACCCGCTCGAGCAGCTCCCGGTCGTGGCTGACCAGGAGCATCACCCCGGACCAGGACTCGACCGCCGCGTACAGGCGGTGCCGGGCGCGCAGGTCGAGGTTGTTCGTCGGCTCGTCCAGCAGGAGGACGTCGGGGCGGGCGAGCAGCAGGGCTGCGAGGCGCAGCAACACGCATTCGCCGCCGGACAGTTCGCCGACCGTACGGTCCAGGCCGATCCGTGCGAGCCCGAGCTGGTCGAGGGTGGCCACGGCCCGCTCCTCGACGTCCCAGTCGTCGCCGACCGTGGCGAAGTTCGCCTCGGTGGCCTCGCCCGCCTCGATGGCGTGCAGGGCGTCGCGCGTGGCACGGATGCCGAGCGCCTCGTCCACGCGCAGGGCGGTGTCGAGGGTGACGGTCTGCGGGAGGTGGCCGATGGTGCCGGCCACGGACAACTGGCCCTCGGACGGGGCAAGCACGCCCGCGACGAGCTTCAGCAGGGTGGACTTCCCGCAGCCGTTGAGCCCGATGAGGCCGGTACGGCCGGGGCCCACGGCCAGGTCGAAGTCCTCGAAGACGGGTGTGCCGTCGGGCCAGTCGAAGGACAGGGCGGAACAGGTGATGAAAGCAGGGGCATGACTCATGGAGGCCTCCAGGTTGCGTGAATGGTGCGTGCAACGCGGGGAGACAGCCGACGGTGGGATCCGATGGCGGATCGATGGGATCGGTCGGTGTCTCGAACCTCAGAAGAGCAACGTCCTGCTCCGTTTCGACGGCAGTGGGGCGTCTACGAAGCTACGGGCGGCCGGGAGCCGCCCGCAAACGAATTAACCGCGGGAGGGAAGGAGGCCGTCCGGCTTCAGTGCGGGTCGCGCATCAGCTCGGCCAGGCTGTGGTCCATGTCGAGGTACAGGTGCTCCAGCCCCGGCGGGACGACCGTCGCGGCCCGTTCCAGGAACCGGTGCAGTTCGGCCGTCACCATCAGCACGATCGCCACGCCCTCGGGCGCGTGGAACTCGATCGTGGTCCGGTCGATGTCGTAGGGCCGCACCCGGACGTCGCCGCACCCCGTCGGGCGGTCCAGCCCCGATTCGAGGAGCTCGCGCGCGAAGGTCCACGAGACCTCGATGCCCTCGAGGGTGGCGGGGGCGGGGAAGGCCATGCGCACGGCGAACGGATCCGCGCGGTCGTAGCAGAGCGTGACGGGTACGGTCTCGACCTTCGGGGCGGTGGCGACCAGACGGGCCTGCACGGCCTGCTCGATAACAGTGATCAAGGCTCGCTCCCTTGCGGCGGATCTGCTGCCGGGCGTGGGGTGGAACCCGGCAACCGGATAGACGCCGGAATCGGCAAATCCGTGCACGCGAACCGACGTGAGCTGTGTCACCGATTGGCTGGAACGCGTCCGTTTGATCGCACAGAGTGACGGCGTGAGGGGGTGGGAAGGGTGCGCGCGAAGGGGCCTCAGTCGCTGCCGCACGCTCCGGAGTGGTCGCAGAACGGCTGGTTCCCGCTCACTCCACAGGCGCAAAGCATCGCCCTGGTCTCCCTGCGGACGGTCCCCTCCGGGGTCGTCACGCGCAGATCGCCGCGCATCACGAGCTGGCCGGCGGGCGACCGTACGACGGTGGTCGGCCGGTCCGGCTCCTCGGCCGGCCCTTCGTCCGCGAGCCGGTACTGCAGCGCGCCCGAGGGGCAGCGGCGGATCACCTCGGCCACCCGCTCAGGCCCGGCCCCGTCGGGCTGCACCCACGGACGCTTCCCCGAGTCGAACACCTCGGGCAGTCCGCCCACGCACTCGGCGGCGTGCAGACACCGGCCGGTGTCGTAGGTGACGGTGATGCGCTTGCCGTCGTAGGCCTTGGGTTCCTTGGATGGCATGGCCTCAGCCTAGGAACGCGGCGGCCCGGATGCACCCTGGACGCCGGATCCGGGGTGCATTAGCTTCCGGCGCCATGAGACTTCTGGGAGTTGGCATGTGCGCAGCAGCTCTGGCGGTGGGGCTGTTGGCCGCCCCCGCGTACGCGGAGGACGTTCACGACACGCAGGGGTACGACGTGCAGGGGTTACGGGGCGCGGACTGGGCGCTGAAGGAGACCGGCAAGGACTCCCGCTTCCGCGGGCTGGCGGCGGTCAGCCGCTCCACGGCCTGGGTGGCCGGTTCGAAGGGCACGGTGCTGCGCACCGTGGACGGCGGCCGCAGCTGGCGCGACGTCTCGCCGCCGGGCGCGGTCGCGGAGGGCCTGGAGCTGCGCGACATCGAGGCCTTCGACGCACGGCGCGCGGTGGCCCTGTCCATCGGGGAGGGCGAGGCGTCACGGGTGCTGCGCACCGAGGACGGCGGCGCCACCTGGACCGAGACCTTCCGCAACCCCGACCCGCGGGCCTTCTACGACTGCCTCACCTTCTTCGACTCCCGGCACGGGCTGGCCATGAGCGACCCGGTGGACGGCAGGTTCCGGATCCTGTCGACGCAGGACGGCGGCCGGAACTGGTCGGTGCTGCCGAGTGCGGGCATGCCGGACGCCCTGCCGGGCGAGGCGGGCTTCGCGGCGAGCGGCCAGTGCCTGGTGAGCGCCGGGGCGCGCGACGTCTGGCTGGCCACGGGCGGCGGCGCGGCCGCCCGGATCCTGCACTCGGCGGACCGCGGCCGCACCTGGCGGGTCGCCGAATCGGGCATCCCGGCGGGCGATCCGGCCAAGGGGGTCTTCGCCCTGGCCTTCCGCGACCGTACGAGGGGCCTCGCGGTCGGCGGTGACTACCGCACCGGCGAGGCCTCCCCGCAGGCCGCGGCCGTCTCGGCGGACGCGGGCCGCACCTGGCGCCCGTCCCACACCCCGCCGCCCGCGTACCGCTCGGGCGCGGCCTGGCTCCCGCACCTGCGCGACGCGGCCCTCGCGGTGGGCCCGACGGGCACGGACGTCACGACGGACGGCGGCAGCAGTTGGCGCCCGCTTGCGGCCGGCTCGTTCGACACCGTCGACTGCGCGGGCGACGGGGGCTGCTGGGCGGCGGGGGAGAAGGGGCGGGTGGGGAGGCTGGAAGGCCGCTCGTCGGGGTCCTGATGGTTGATCAGGAGGGTGGGGTGGCTTGTGGGGTGGCCTGTGGGGTGGCTCGTGGGGTGGCCTGTGGGGTGGCTTGTGGGGCGGCCTGACAGGTGGTCTGTGGGGTGGCCCGGGGAATGGTGAACAGGTCCATTCCCGGGTACTGGCCGGTGACGAAGCCCGCTGCCTTGTACACGGGTTCGCCGTCGGAGCTGGCGTGCAGCTGGATGTAGTGGATCCCGTTGCCGTTCAGCCAGGCGGTGAGCCCGTCGACGATCCGCCGGCCGTGGCCCTGACCGCGGGCTCCTTCGTCGGTGACGATGCCGTCGAGGTAGCCGCGCCGCCCGTCGGTCCACCGGGGGCTGGGCAGGTGGTACGTGACCCAGGCCATGCCGGTGGCCAGCAGGGGCTCGCCGGGTGCTCCGCCGACGACCAGGCAGTGCACGTCGGGGCGTTCGCTGATCCGCTCGAGGAACCACCCGCGGGCGACATCCCGCCAAGCGGCATCGAGGGGCCCGGGGTCAACCCCGAGGGCGGCGAGAGCCACGGCCCGAAGCCGGACCAGCTCGGGTATGTCGTCGGGGACGGCGGGGCGGGGTGCGGGGTGCATGGTGGCTCCAGGGGTGTCGGGGTGCGTGTGTCGGGGTGGGGAGGGGGGCGGGGTCTCGGCGGGCGGGGTCTGTGTGAGCGGCGTCGGGAGGGTCGGTCGGAGCCGGGGGCGGGGTCTGCGTGGTCGGCGACGGAAGGCTCGAGCGGGATGTCGAGGGCGGGGTCTGTGTGAGCGGCGTCGGAAGGGTCGGTCGGGGGGCCAGGGGCGGGGTCTGTGCGAGCGGCGTCCGAGTGGGTACGGGGGCGTCCCGTCAGTCCACTGTCCTTCCGTGTCGTGCCGGTCCCTCAAGGGCGCTCCTCCTTCGTCGTCGCGTCGCTTCGCGATGGCCTTCGGCCACCCTTGACCGACCGACCCGCCCCGGAAAGACAACAGACTGCCGGGAAGCCCCCGAAGGATGGCCGGGGGGTTCGGATCCGGTCCAGCCCAGATCAGAGATGCCGAGCAGGGGCCCCTGGTCATCCGGAGTCAGTCCCCAGGACCACCCAGGCGGAGCAGGATGGGGCCCGGGGAGGGAACGGCTCCCTGAAGGGCCCATAGGAAGCCCTTTCCGGACCCGGGCAGGGTCAACCTGCACCAGACAGCGATGAGATGACCATGCGGTGCCGCCTGGACCGTGGACGCCCCAGATCGCTACGCGCTCCTCATCTCTCGGCGTCCGACGACCGTCTGGGGTTGGGCGGGCAACTCTGCGAGGGCGCGGTCGGTCTGCGCCGAACGGGTCGACGACGTGGTTGGACGCCGTTGCGGCCTGGGCATTTCGGACGAGCGCCATAGGGTGGCCGTCGTTGACAGGGGACGGAAGAACGGACGTTCATGGCGTACGAACTGCGGGACCGCGCGATCTTTCGTGCCACCTCGACTCCTGACACCACCGCCACCCACGACATCGGCCTGCTCGTGCTTCGGCTCGTTGTCGGCTTCACCATGGCCGGCCACGGCACACAGAAGCTCTTCGGCTGGTTCAAGGGCCCGGGCCTCACCGCGACCGGCAAGGGCTTCTCGATGAGCGGCTATCCCGCAGGGGATGCCATGGCCGTCATCGCCGGACTCTCCGAGACCCTGGGTGGCCTCGGTCTCGCCCTCGGCCTGCTCACTCCGCTCGCGGGGGCGGCTCTGACCGGTATTTTCATCAACGTCCTCGCCGTCCGGGGCTTGAGCACCTACTTCGCCCCCAAGGGTGTGGAACTCGAGTCGGTGCTCTTCGCCGGAGTCATCGCCCTGACCCTCACCGGGCCGGGACGTTTCTCCGTCGACCACTTCCTCCCCGGCCTACGTGAGTCGCGGCCCCGGTACTCCGTCCTCGGACTGTTGCTGGGAGCCGTAGTGGGGTTCATCGTCCTCCTCATCCGCGACTGACCCCCTTTCGACGCGCGCCGAAGCGACTACTTGAGGGCACTGGGAGCCGAAAAGGGTCAGATGGAGTCTGTTGCCGGAATTCTCAACCTCCCACTCCGGTAGGCGTCAATTCACCCCCCATCCAGCCACCAAAACGGAATAAACAGCCCACAGTCGCATCCCAGGCTGACCTCTGCCGGTCGTGGGCGGCTTGTGACCAGCCCCAGGCGGTCGTCGGACGCCGAGAGATGAGAAGCGCGTAGCGATTTGGGGCGCCTGCGGGCCCACCCCTACCGGCATGGGCATCTGGTCGCTGTCTGGTGCAGGTTGACCCTGCCCGGGTCCGGAAAGGGCTTCCTATGGGCCCTTCAGGGAGCCGTTCCCTCCCCGGGGCCCCATCCTGCTCCGCCTCGGTGGTCCTGGTGGGCTGGGTGCGGATGACCAGGGGGCCCCTGCTCGGCATCTCTGATCGGCGCTTATCGGAACATGAACCCCCCGGCCATCCTTCGGGGGCTTCCCGGCAGTCTTATGGCATTCCGGGGCGGGTCGGTCGGTCAAGGGTGGCCGCAGGCCATCGCGTAGCGACGCGACGACGAAGGAGGAGCGCCCTTGAGGGACCGGCACGACACGGAAGGACAGTGGACTGACGGGACGCCCCCGGACACACGCCGACGCCGAGTACGCGGACCCCGCCGCCCGTACGTCCCGATCCATCCTCCCGACGCCGCTCGCACAGACCCCGCCCCTGGCCCCCGCCCCGCCCCTCCCCACACCGACCAACCGCCCCCGCCCCCTACCCCACCGGACTCTCCCGCACCGCCGCCAGGTCCCCCGACGTCTTCGTCGCGATGAACTCCGTGATGCGGTACTCGCAGACGCCGGCCAGTGTGAACGGGTCCTCTGTCGAGATGCGCTCGATCTCCGCGCGGGAGACCCCGGCGGCCAGGATGATGCCGCCCTCGCGCGGGACCTTGCGGCCCGAGGCGAGGAAGACGCCCGAGGCGTAGTAGCCGTCCAGCCAGGCGATGTGCGCGTCCATCTCCTCTTCGACGGATTCCACGGGTGCGGTGTAGGTGAGCTCCATGACGAACATGATCGTCAGGCTACTCTCGCACCATCATGACGAGCGTAAAGACCCCCGCCGACGAGGCCGAGGCCCGGGCGATACAAGACGAACTCCGCCAGCACGTCGTGCTCGACGAGCCCGGCCCGCCGCCCCGGCGGGGGCTCGTCGCAGGCGTGGACGTCGCCTACGACGACGAGCGCGACCTGGTCGCCGCCGCGGCCGTCGTCCTCGATGCCGCCACCCTCGAGGTCGTCGAGGAGGCGACGGCCGTCGGGCACGTCAGCTTCCCGTACGTGCCCGGGCTCCTCGCCTTCCGGGAGCTGCCCACCGTGCTGGCCGCACTGGACGACCTCACCGTCGCCCCCGACCTCGTCGTCTGCGACGGCTACGGGCTCGCCCACCCCCGCGGCTTCGGACTCGCCTGCCACCTCGGGGTGGTCACGGGACTGCCGAGCATGGGCGTCGCGAAGAACCCGTTCACGTTCACCTACGAGGAGCCCGGCGCGCTGCGGGGCGACGCCGCCCCGCTGCTCGCGGCCGACGGCGCCGTCGTCGGGCGGGCGCTGCGTACGCAGGACCGGATCAAGCCGGTGTACGTCTCCGTCGGCCACCGGCTCTCGCTCGACAACGCCTGCGCCCACGCCCTCGCACTGAGCCCCCGCTTCCGGATCCCCGAGTCCACCCGCCGCGCCGACTCCCTCTGCCGACGGGCCCTGCACGAAGCCTCCTGACCACCGCCCGCCACCGCTGCCGCCCGCTCCTGCCGCCGCCCGCTACTGCTGCGAGGCCACCCGGAACCGGATCCCCGCCTTCTGCAGCCGGTCCAGCAGGGCGTCGCCCATCGCCACCGCCGTGGTGAGCTGGCCGGCCCGTTCCGGCAGGGCGTCGTACGCGAGGCACAGCGCCGACTCCGCCAGCATCTTGGCGGTCTCGCCGTAGCCCGGGTCGCCGCCCGAGACCTCGGTGAACACGCGGCGGCCGCCGCCCTCGCCCACGAAGCGGACCGTGAACCAGCTGCGCGCCCGGCGCTCCGCGTCCGGGCCGCGGCCCGGCTCCCAGCGGCTCATCAGCCACCGCCGCGCCGCCGGGAGCTGTGCCAGGGCCACCGTCGCGCCGATCGCCGCCGTACCGCCCAAGGCGACCGGGAGGTGCTTCACCGAGGCGTACTGCCGGTAGCGGAAGTCCGGCCCGTACCGCTCCAGCGCGGCCGCCGAGCGGGTCACGATCCGGGGGTCCAGGGTCGGCAGCGGGAGCGCCCACGCCCCGGTCTCCCGGCTGAACCGCGGCGCGCCGAGCGGCCCCCGTACGCGCCGTTCCAGCAGCCGGGGCTCGTGCAGCCGGCGCTCGTGGGCGGCGGCCAGGCTCTGCGGCCCTCGGCCCATGATGGTGAGGGCGGAGGCCAGGGTCCCGCCGGAGAAGACCGCGTTGGACCGCATGAACCCGTCCACCCGCAGCGGCACGCCCTCCGGCAGCTGTCCCACCGTGAAGTACGCGCCGAGGTCGGCCGGGATCGAGTCGAAGCCGCAGGCGTGCACCAGCCGCGCGCCGGTCTCCCGGGCCCGGGCGTCGTGCTCGACGTACGTCCGGTCCACGAACTCCGGCTCACCGGTGAGGTCCACGTAGTCCGTGCCCGCTGCGGCGCAGGCGGCGACCAGCTCCGCCCCGTACAGGACGTACGGTCCCACCGTCGTGGCCAGGACCCGCGTGGAGGCGGCCAGTTCCCGTACGGCCTGCGCGTCCCCTGCGTCCGCTCGGAGCAGCGGCAGCGACGCGCACCCGGGATCGAGCGCGGTCAGCCGCTCGCGCAGCCGCTCCAGCTTGCCGAGGTCGCGGCCCGCGAGCGCCCACCGGCAGTCGGCGGGGGCGTGCGCGGCGAGGTACTCGGCGGTCAGGGCTCCGACGAACCCGGTCGCGCCGAAGAGCACCACGTCGTAGGCCCGGTCACGATGGCGCTCACGCCCCGCAGCCTCGTCGGTCTGCCGAACCTCTTCGTTCATCACGGCTCCTCTCCGCTCCCCGCTCCTGTCGGTGGCCGAGGCTAGCGCGCGACCACGGTACGAAGAACAGTGCCCCGGCGGCGGCCTGGACGGCATTTCCCGGGGCGCGCGTCGGGCGCACGAACGGCGGGTCGGTCGTCGTGGTCCGCGCCGAAGGGGTCCACGACCAGGTCATGTCGCCCGTGGCGTTCGATCGCGGGGGTTTGCGCGGCTCGATCGCGCCCTTGCGGGAGGTCTGCGGTCCGGTTGCCCGGACGGTGTCGGTGGCCGGGGCTAGCGTGAGGACCGACTGTCCGTGCGAGCAGGTGTGACCTGTGCTGAGTGGAGGCGTCCATGAAGGCTGCGGTGCGCAAGTGGGAGGCGGTGCGGGAGTTTGCCCGCGGGCTGCCGGAGGCCGTGGTGGAGTTTCCGTGGGGTCCGGAGGACTGCGTCGTGAAGGTCAACAAGAAGATCTTCGTCTTCCTGGGCAACGCCGACGGCCCGCAGTCGCCGGGGCTCTCCGTGAAGCTCAAGGACGAGGCGCTGCACGGCCACGCCATGACCGCGCCGGGGGCGGAGCCGACCGGGTACGGGCTGGGGAAGGCCGGCTGGGTCTCGCTGCCGCTGGGGGAGAAGGGGGCGCCGTCGCTCGAGGTGCTGTGCGAATGGGTGGAGGAGAGCTACCGGACGGTCGCCCTGAAGCGGCACCTGAAGGAGCTCGACGCGCGAAACGAGTCAACCGGCTAAGCGCTTGCTCTTGTGCTGAGTGGAACACGTTCCTAGCATCGCTGGTGTTACATCAGTTGTGTCACACAGTGGCGGCAGTGGCGGCAGTGGTGCCGAGGATGCTGGGGGCTCGATGGCAGTGACAGGGAACGTGCCCGGCAACGGCCCGCTCGCGGGCGTGCGCGTCGTGGAACTGGCGGGCATCGGCCCGGGCCCGTTCGCCGCCATGCTCCTCGCCGATCTCGGCGCGGACGTCGTACGGGTGGACCGTCCCGGCGGCGGCGGGCTCGCGGTCGATCCCGCGTACGACATCACCAACCGCGGCAAGCGGTCCGTCCTGGTCGACCTGAAGTCGGCCGACGGCCCCGCCCGCGTGCTGGACCTGGTCGAGCGGGCCGACGTGCTCATCGAGGGATTCCGCCCCGGGGTCGCCGAGCGGCTCGGCGTCGGACCCGCCGACTGCCACGCCCGCAATCCGGCGCTCGTCTACGGCCGGATGACCGGCTGGGGCCAGGACGGCCCGCTCGCGCACACCGCCGGGCACGACATCGCGTACATCGCCGTCACCGGCGCCCTCGGCATGATCGGGAATCCGGGCGAGCCCCCGGCCGTCCCCGCCAACCTCGTCGGGGACTACGCGGGCGGCTCGCTCTACCTCGTCATCGGGGTCCTCGCGGCCCTGCAGCACGCCCGCACCCCGGGCGGCACGGGCCAGGTCGTGGACGCGGCCATCGTCGACGGCACCGCCCACCTCACCGCCATGATCCACGGGATGATGGCGGCCGGCGGCTGGCAGGACCGGCGCGGGGCGAACCTCCTCGACGGCGGCTGCCCCTTCTACGGCACGTACGAGACCTCCGACGGCCAGTACATGGCGGTCGGCGCGCTGGAGCAGCAGTTCTACGACACCTTCGTGGAACTGCTCGGCATCGAGGACGGGGCTCCGGCCCGCAAGGACATGGCCCGCTGGGGCGAGCTCCGCGAGACCGTCGCAGCCCGCTTCAAGTCCCGCACGCGGGACGAGTGGACGGCGGTCTTCGAGGGCTCCGACGCCTGCGTCGCGCCCGTACTGTCCCTGCGCGAGGCGCCGCAGCACCCGCACCTCGCCGCCCGCGCCACCTTCACCGACTTCGGCGGGATCACCCAGCCCGCACCCGCGCCCCGGTTCTCGGCCACGCCGGTCGCGGTGGCCTCGGGCCCGGCGCAGCCGGGGGCCGACACCGAATCCGTGGCCCGCGACTGGGACGTGCCGGGCCTGACCGCGAAGGGCGAGGGCGTCTGATGGAACTCTCCATGATGCTCGACTACTCCGGGGACCCGCGCCGGGCCGCCGACGAGGCGGCGGCGCTGGAGGCGGCCGGGCTCGACGCCGTGTGGGTCGCCGAGGCCTGGGGCTTCGACTCCCCGACGATCATGGGCTATCTGGCGGCCCGCACCGAGCGGATGAAGATCGGCTCGGCCATCCTCAACGTCTACTCCCGCACCCCCGCCCTCGTCGCCCAGACGGCGGCCGGGCTCGACGCCATGTCGGGCGGCCGGGCGCTGCTGGGCCTCGGCGCCTCCGGGCCGCAGGTCGTCGAGGGCTGGCACGGGAAGCCGTACGACAAGCCGCTCGGCCGGACCCGCGAGACCGTCGAGCTGTGCCGGCGGATCTGGCGCCGCGAGACGATCGACCACCACGGCATCACCGACATGCCGCTGCCGCCCGAGAAGGGCGGACGGCACGGCAAGCCGCTGAAGATCCTCACCCGGCCGGTCCGCGACGCGATCCCCGTGTACATCGCCTCGCTCGGTCCCGCGAACGTACGGATGACCGCCGAGATCGCCGACGGCTGGCTGCCCACCCTGTTCATCCCGGAGAAGGCCCGCGCGGTGTGGGGGAGCGCCCTCGCCGAGGGCGCGGCCCTGCGCGCCCCGGAGCTCGGCCCGCTGCAGACCGTGGCGGGCGGGCTGCTCGCGATCGGCGAGGACGCGGCCGCCGTACGGGACCTGGCGCGCCCGCAGATCGCGCTGTACGTCGGCGGGATGGGCGCGGTCGGCAAGAACTTCTACAACGACCTCGCCGTCGCCTACGGCTACGAGGAGGAGGCCCGCACGATCCAGGAGCTGTACCTCTCCGGCCGCAAGCGCGATGCGGCGGCCGCCGTCCCGGACGAGTTCTGCGAGCTCATGACGTTGTGCGGGCCGGAGAGTTACGTGCGCGAGCGGGTCGAGGCCTTCCGGGAGGCGGGCGTCACCATGCTCAACGTCACACCCGTCGGTGCCGAGCCGGCCCGGCTGATCGAAACCGTCAAGAGCTGGCTCTAGGGGGCCCCGATGCAACGCCGCATCTTCGACGCCGACCACGAGGCGTTCCGCGAAACGGTCCGCACCTTCCTCACCAAGGAGGTGCTGCCGCACTACGAGCAGTGGGAGAAGGACGGCATCGTCAGCCGTGAGGCCTGGCGCGCCGCCGGCCGGCAGGGCCTGCTGGGCCTGGCCGTCCCGGAGGAGTACGGGGGCGGCGGGAACACCGACTTCCGCTACGCCGCCGTGATCGCCGAGGAGTTCACCCGGGCCGGGGCGGCCGGGCTCGCGATCGGCCTGCACAACGACATCATCGGCCCGTACCTGACCTCGCTCGCCACCGAGGAGCAGAAGCGGCGCTGGCTGCCCGGTTTCTGCTCCGGCGAGACGATCACGGCGATCGCGATGACCGAACCGGGCGCGGGCTCCGACCTCCAGGGGATCCGGACCACCGCCGAGGACCGCGGCGACCACTGGGTGCTCAACGGCTCGAAGACCTTCATCTCCAACGGCATCCTGGCCGACCTGGTGGTCGTGGTCGCCAAGACGACCCCCGAGGGCGGGGCGCACGGGCTCTCGCTGCTGGTGGTCGAGCGCGGCACGGAGGGCTTCGAGCGCGGCCGCAACCTCGACAAGATCGGCCAGAAGGCGCAGGACACCGCCGAGCTGTTCTTCCACGACGTACGCGTCCCCAAGGAGAACCTGCTCGGCGAGCTGAACGGCGCGTTCGTCCACCTGATGACCAACCTCGCGCAGGAGCGGATGGGCATCGCGATGGCCGGCATCGCCGCCGCCGAGTACCTGCTGGAGATCACCACCGCGTACGTGAAGGAGCGCGAGGCCTTCGGGCGGCCGCTCTCCAAGCTCCAGCACATCCGCTTCGAGATCGCGGAGATGGCCACCGAGTGCGCCGTCACCCGCACCTTCCTGGACCGCTGCATAGTCGACCACTCCAACGGCGAGCTGGACCACGTCCACGCCTCGATGGCCAAGTGGTGGGCGACCGAGCTCCAGAAGCGGGTTGCCGACCGCTGCCTGCAACTGCACGGCGGATACGGCTACATGAGCGAATACCGGGTCGCACGGGCCTTCATCGACGGCCGCATCCAGACCATCTACGGCGGCACGACCGAGATCATGAAAGAGATCATCGGCCGCTCCCTCCTCGGCTGACCTCCTTCTCCACCGACCTCCCCCCCCGTAATCCTTCGAAAGGCTTGACCAGTGAGCACCGAAGCGTACGTATACGACGCGATCCGCACTCCGCGCGGCCGCGGCAAGGCCAACGGCGCCCTGCACGGCACCAAGCCGATCGACCTGGTCGTCGGCCTCATCCACGCCCTGCGCGAGCGCAACCCCGGCCTGGACCCCGCCACCATCGACGACATCGTCCTCGGCGTCGTCGGCCCGGTCGGCGACCAGGGCTCCGACATCGCCCGGATCGCGGCCATCGCCGCGGGACTCCCGGACACGGTGGCCGGCGTACAGGAGAACCGCTTCTGCGCCTCCGGCCTGGAGGCCGTGAACATGGCCGCCGCCAAGGTCCGCTCCGGCTGGGAGGACCTGGTCCTCGCCGGCGGCGTGGAGTCCATGTCCCGCGTACCGATGGCCTCCGACGGCGGAGCCTGGTTCAACGACCCGATGACCAACTGGGACACCGGCTTCGTCCCGCAGGGCATCGGCGCCGACCTCATCGCCACCATCGAGGGCTTCTCGCGGCGCGACGTGGACGAGTACGCCGCCCTCTCCCAGGAGCGCGCGACCACCGCCATCAAGGAGGGCCGCTTCGCGAAGTCCGTCGTCCCGGTGACCGACCGCAACGGCCTGGTCGTCCTGGAGCACGAGGAGTTCGTCCGCCCGGGCACCACGGCCGACACCCTCGCCAAGCTCAAGCCGTCCTTCGCGGACATCGGCGACCTCGGCGGCTTCGACGCCGTCGCCCTGCAGAAGTACCACTGGGTCGAGAAGATCGACCACGTCCACCACGCGGGCAACTCCTCCGGCATCGTCGACGGCGCCTCGCTCGTGGCCATCGGCACCCGCGAGGCGGGCGAACGCAACGGCCTGGCGCCCCGCGCCCGGATCGTCTCGGCGGCCGTCTCCGGCTCCGAGCCCACCATCATGCTCACCGGCCCCGCC
Organism: Streptomyces sp. NPDC031132; assembly: GCF_055570595.1. NCBI lineage: Bacteria > Bacillati > Actinomycetota > Actinomycetes > Kitasatosporales > Streptomycetaceae > Streptomyces > Streptomyces sp. NPDC031132. Next base: position 275,478 of record NZ_JBVIGX010000004.1, on the reverse strand, counting down.
CCGGCCACCCGCAAGGCCCTCGCCAAGGCCGGCCTGACCATCGACGACATCGACCTGATCGAGATGAACGAGGCCTTCGCCGGCGTCGTGCTGCGTTTCGTCAAGGACATGGGCGTCTCCCTCGACAAGGTCAACGTCAACGGCGGCGCCATCGCGCTCGGCCACCCGCTCGGCGCCACCGGCGCCATGCTGCTCGGCACCGTCATCGACGAACTGGAGCGCCAGGACAAGCGCTACGGACTCGTCACCCTCTGCGTCGGCGGCGGCATGGGTGTCGCGACCGTCGTCGAGCGGCTCTGAACACCGTCCTGTAACCCCCAGACCTCCTCTCTGACACGGAAGTAGCGAGAAAATGAGCGCATCCACCACGATCCGCTGGGAACAGGACGAGACCGGCGTCGTCACCCTGACCCTCGACGACCCGAACCAGTCCGCCAACACGATGAACCAGGCCTTCAAGGACTCCATCGCGGCGATCGCCGACCGCGCCGAGGCCGAGAAGGACTCCATCCGCGGCATCATCTACACCTCCGCCAAGAAGACCTTCTTCGCCGGCGGCGACCTCAAGGACATGATCGGGCTGCGCCCCGAGCACGCGCAGCTCGCCTTCGACACCGGCACCGAGATCAAGCGCTCGCTGCGCCGCATCGAGACCCTCGGCAAGCCCGTCGTCGCCGCCATCAACGGCGCGGCCCTCGGCGGCGGATACGAGATCTGCCTCGCCTCCCACCACCGCGTGGCCCTCGACGTCCCCGGCTCCAAGATCGGCCTGCCCGAGGTGACCCTCGGCCTGCTCCCGGCCGGCGGCGGCGTCACCCGTACGGTGCGCCTCATGGGCATCGCCGACGCGCTGCTCAAGGTCCTGCTCCAGGGCACCCAGTACAACCCGCAGCGCGCCCTGGACAACGGCCTCGTGCACGAACTGGCCGCCACCCCCGAGGAGATGCTGGCCAAGGCCCGCGCCTTCATCGACGCGAACCCCGAGTCGAAGCAGCCGTGGGACGTGCCCGGCTACAAGATCCCGGGCGGTACGCCGTCCAACCCGCGCTTCGCCGCCAACCTCCCGGCGTTCCCCGCGAACCTCAAGAAGCAGCTGAACGGGGCCCCGTACCCGGCCCCGCGCAACATCCTGGCCTGCGCCGTCGAGGGCGCCCAGGTGGACTTCGAGACCGCGCTGACCATCGAGGCCCGCTACTTCACCGAGCTGGTCACCGGACAGACCGCCAAGAACATGATCCAGGCGTTCTTCTTCGACCTCCAGGCCGTCAACGCCGGCCGCAGCCGCCCGCAGGGCATCGCGCCCCGCAAGGTCAGCAAGGTCGCCGTCCTCGGCGCCGGCATGATGGGCGCGGGCATCGCGTACTCCTGTGCCCGCGCGGGCATCGACGTGGTGCTGAAGGACGTCACCGCCGAGGCCGCCGCGAAGGGCAAGGCGTACTCCGAGAAGCTGCTCGACAAGGCAGTCTCCCGCGGCCGCAGCACCGAGGCCCAGCGCGCCGAGCTGCTCGCCCGGATCACCCCGACCGCCGAGGCGGCCGACCTGGCGGGCTGCGACGCCGTCATCGAGGCGGTCTTCGAGGACACCTCCCTCAAGCACAAGGTGTTCCAGGAGATCCAGGACGTCATCGCCCCCGACGCGCTGCTCTGCTCCAACACCTCGACGCTGCCCATCACGGGTCTCGCGGAAGGGGTTTCGCGCCCCGTCGACTTCATCGGACTGCACTTCTTCTCGCCCGTCGACAAGATGCCGCTCGTGGAGATCATCAAGGGCGAGCGCACCGGCGACGAGGCGATCGCCCGCGCCTTCGACCTCGTACGGCAGATCAACAAGACCCCGATCGTGGTCAACGACTCGCGCGGCTTCTTCACCTCGCGCGTCATCGGCCAGTTCATCAACGAGGGCGTCGCGATGGTCGGCGAGGGCGTGGAGCCCGCCTCCGTCGAGCAGGCCGCCGCCCAGGCCGGGTACCCGGCCAAGGTGCTCTCCCTGATGGACGAGCTCACGCTCACCCTCCCGCGCAAGATCCGCAACGAGACCCGCAAGGCCTTCGAGGCCGACGGCCGCACGTGGACCGCGCACCCCGCGGACACGGTCATCGACCGCATGGTCGACGAGTTCGGCCGCCCCGGCCGCAGCGGCGGGGCCGGCTTCTACGACTACGACGAGAGCGGCAAGCGCGCCGGCATCTGGCCGGGCCTGCGTGAGCACTTCGCCAAGCCGGACGCGGACATCCCGTTCATCGACATGAAGGAGCGGATGCTCTTCTCCGAGGCCCTGGACACCGTCCGCTGCCTCGACGAGGGCGTGCTCACCTCGATCGCCGACGCCAACATCGGCTCCATCATGGGCATCGGCTTCCCGGCCTGGACGGGCGGCGTGATCCAGTACATCAACGGCTACGAGGGCGGCCTGCCGGGCTTCGTGGCCCGCTCCCGCGAGCTGGCCGCCCAGTACGGCGAGCGCTTCACCCCGCCGGCCTCGCTCGTCGCGAAGGCCGAGCGCGCAGAGACGTACACCGACTAGCGCGGTGACGCGGAAGGCGGGCCGGTTCCTTCCCGGCCCGCCTTCCCGGCCGGGCTTGCCCGCCGCGGCAGGACCCGCCGCGGCAGCGGTTCACGGCAGGGTCCAGAACACCCGCGTCACGAGGTAGAAGACGACGGCCCAGAAACCGAGCGCCGCCGCGACGATGCCGAGGCCGACGAGGTTGGTCCGCAGCGGCGGTGCGTCCGGTGCGGGCCACAGCCACCGCTTCAGCAGCCGGTTCACGTAGTAGGGCATCGTCAAGAAGCTCATGGCCACGCTCGACAGCAGGTTGCCCACGAGCAGCCCGAGCCAGATCGGCAAATTCAGCGGGGACAGGGCGAGCGCCAGCAGCACGACGGTCGGGTAGAGGCCCACCCAGACCGCAATGGCGGTCTTCGTTTCCGATGGCGGCGGCACCTCCCTGCCGTTCTCCTCGAACGCGAACCAGCTGCCGAACGAGTTCTCGATCGTGGTCAGTTTGAAGTCGCTGAACTTCTCCCCCTCCGCGAGCATCCGCCGCCGCTCCTCCGACGTCAGCCAGGCATCGAGGTGTTCGGCGCTGTCGTACCGGTAGAGCGTGGTCCATTCGTCCTGAAGACCTTCGATCGGGCGGAAGATCTCCGTGCCGCGGAAGCCCGGGAACTTGGTCTCCTCCTCGCCGATGGCGCGCTGCCACCGGAGGAAGTCGTCGACGTGGTGCGGGTGGACCCGGTGGGTCACCACCACCGTGACGAGCGGGTCCGTGGGCTGGGTGCCGCCGCTGATCACCTGCTGGGTCCCGGGGCCGTCGAAGAACTTCTCGCCGACCTCGAGGAGCCGCTGGCGGGTCGCGCCGTTGATCCACGCCTGCAGATTGGCCACCGAGTCGAACTGGTAGACGACGACCCAGTCGGGCTGCAGGTCCGTCGGCGGGTTCACCTCGGCGCCCAGGTGCCCGGCGTACCGGGATGCGGCGGTGTTGACGCCTTCCTGCCACTTCTCGTACTCCTCCTCCATGCCGGGCCGGACCCTGTGGCCGATGATGACCGTGGCCGAGGCCTCCGCCTGCTGTCCGGTGGTCATCGTCTCGGGCCCGACCGGGCCGACTGGCTCTCACCCAGCCGGCTGTAGATCCGCTCCGGAGTGAGGGGCAGCTCGCGGTAGCGGACGCCCGTGGCATCGCGGAGCGCGTTCGCCAGCGCGGGCGCCACCGGGTTGATGCAGCACTCCGCCATCCCCTTCGAGTGCATGGCCCCGACGGAGTCGGCGGAGCTCACCAGGAGCAGGTCGGTGCGCGGGACGTCGGCGTACGCGGGGATCCGGTAGTTGCGCAGGTTCGGGTTGACCACGACCCCGTCCGCGTCGATGCGGAGGTTCTCCGTCAGGGCGAATCCGATGCCCTGGGCGACACCCCCTTCCACCTGGCCGCGGACCTGCTCGGGGTTGATCAGCACGCCGGCGTCGGCCGCGTGGACGCTGTAGAGGATGCGGATCTCACCCGTCACCCGGTGGACGGCGATGCGGAACCCGTGGGTGTTGGAGGTGACGCTGCGCGGCGAACCGTAGGCCTTGCGGGCGGCGGTGAACCGGATGCCGCGTTCCCGGGCCACGGCGACGAGATCGGCCAGGGGCACGCGGTCGTCCCCGCACATGACGTACTCGTCGTCCATCGAGCACATCACGACGTGGACGCCTGTTTCCGCGGCGGCGAACTCCAGGATGCGGTCGCGCACGGCGTTGGCCGCCCGCAGGACGGCGTTGCCCGCCACGAAGAGTCCCGCGCTCGCGAAGGCGCCGGTGTCGAATCCCGTACGGTCCGTGTCCGACTGCACCAGGCGGATCCGCGACGGTGTGGTACCCAGCTGGGCGGCTGCGATCTGGACGTGCGCGGTCGACGTGCCCTCGCCGAACTCGACCGTGCCGACGGCGAGTTCGTAGACGAGGTCGTCGCCGAGCGTGAGCCAGGCCTCGGAGATGTGCTCGGTCGGGGGCGCGGTCTCGTGCATGGAACTCGCCACGCCGGTCCCCACGAGCCACCCGGGGCCGGGGGAGGGCTGGTCGGCCGTCCGGGCGAGCTCGCCGGCCACGAGGTCGATGCACTTGGCGAGCCCGTCCTCGTTGAACATCACGTCGTCGGGGCCGTCGTGCATCCCGACGAGCGGATCGCCGGGGCGCACGATGTTGCGGCGGCGCAGCTCGAGCGGATCCATGTGCAGGGCGATGGCCAGTTCGTCCATCGCGCATTCCACGGCGAAGGCCGGCTGGGTCATGCCGTACCCGCGCAGGGCTCCGCTCGGCACGGTGTTCGTGTAGACGGAGAAGGCGTCGTACTTCTTGTTGGGGCAGCGGTAGAGCATGACGGCGGAGCCGCCCGCGTACAGGGTCTCCCCGCCGTGGTTGCCGTAGGCGCCCGTGTCGGACACGTTGCGGACCTGGAACGCCGTGAGCGTGCCGTCGTTCTTCGCCCCGAGCTTGACCGTCAGCTTCATCGGGTGCCGGGGCGAGGCCGTGGTGAACTCCTCCTCGCGCGTGAACTCGAAACAGGAGGGCCGCCCGGTGTCCAGGGTGGCGAGGGCGACCAGGTCCTCGGAGATGACCTCCTGCTTGCCGCCGAAACCGCCGCCGACGCGCTTGCAGAACACGCGGAGCTGGTCCGGGCGCAGCGCGAACAGGTAGGCCAGCTTGACCTTCGCGATCGACGGCGACTGCGAACTGGTGCGCACGTTCAGCCGGCCGTCCTCCATCCAGGCGATCGAGCCGTGGGTCTCCAGGTGCGCGTGCTGCACGCGCGGTGAGAAGTAGGTGCCCTCGTGGATCACGTCGGCCGCCGCGAACCCCGCATCGACGTCCCCGATGTGCGAGTGGAGCTCGACCAGGAGGTTGTGGACGGAGTCCCGGACGAACGGGTCCACCGAGTCGTGCAGTTGGGGCGCCCCGTCGGCCATGGCCTCCTCGGGGTCGAAGACCGCGGGCAGCACCTCGTACGCGACGTCCAGCTTGCGGCAGCCCTCCTCCGCCGCCCCGACCGTGTCGGCGAGGACGACGGCGACGCGCTGTCCGACGAAGCGGACGGTGTCGTCGAGGATGTAGGTGTCGTCCGGATCGACGAGGTGGTCGGTGTGGATCGCCGTGGTGAACCGTTTGCGCGGTACGTCCTGCCAGGTGTAGACGCGTTGCACGCCGGGGACCGCGAGCGCGGCGGTCTTGTCGATCGAGACGATCCGGGCGTGGGCGTGGGGCGAGTGCAGCACCTTGAGGTGCAGCATTCCCTCCATGCGGGTGTCCATCGTGAACTCGGCGCGACCGGTCACCACGTCCTCGGCCGCGGGCGCGCCGACGCTCGTCCCGACGGCCTTGCCCGGAGCGGCCGTCTGCACGTGGGCGACGCCCTTGACCGCGTCCTCGATCCCCCGATAGCCGGTGCAGCGGCAGAGGTTGCCCTTCAGCGCCCGGGGCAGGTCCGCCTTCTGCTCCTCCGTGAAGGTCGCCGACGTCATGATCATCCCTGCGGTGCAGAAACCGCACTGGAAGCCGGGGGCGTCCCGGAACCGGCGTTGTACGGGATGCAGGTCGCCGGGCGATCCGAGGCCCTCGATCGTGGTCACCTCGTGGCCGTCCGCGCGGAAGGCCGGGGTGATGCAGCTGTGCACCGGAGTGCCGTCCAGCCATACGGTGCACGCACCGCAGTCGCCCGCGTCGCACCCCTTCTTGACGCCGAAGTGGCCGAGCGCGCGCAGGAAGGTGCGCAGGCACTGGCCGGGTTCCGGTTCGGAGTCGAAGCTCCGTCCGTTCACGAGGTACGTCATGCCGGGCCCCCCGCGAGAAGTTCGCCGCGGATCTCTTCGGCGAAGTGCCGTGTCAGGTGGCGACGGTGGTCGGGTGTCCCGTTGGGGTCGGCGAACCACACGTCGGCGGGGATGGCGTCGATGCTCTGCCGCAGGGTGAGGGCATCGGGCATGGTGTCGAAGGCGAACCGCACCGGCCGCGTGGTGCCCGCGGTGACGGTGAGCAGCAGATCGCTCCTGCCGGGCGTGTGCGTGCCGATGAGGAACACGGTCGAACGACCGAGGTGCGTCAGGGTGAAGCGGCGGTGCGCGGGCCGTTTGCTCAGGGCGTGTGCCGGAACGTCGATCCGGCGCAGCACCTCCCCGGGCGCGAGGACGTTGCGGTTGTTCCCGGTCACGAAGTCGAGGGCGTCGACGGTGCGCACGGACCCGTCGGGGGCCCACAACTCGTACCGGGCCTCCAGTGCGACCGTGAGCGTGATCATCGGGCCGGCCGGCAGTGACATGCAGATGTTTCCGCCGACGGTCGCCGCGTTCCAGACCTTGAACGAGGACAGGAACGCCTCGCAGGCCGTCGGTATGAGGGTGCCCGCGGTCCATTCGTCCGGCGGTGCGAAGCCGTACAGGTCGCGGATGGTGCACGTGGCACCGATCTCCAGGCCCGCGTCGCTCGGCACCAGGGGGTCCCAGGGCAGCGACGTCAGGTCGATCAGGCGGCGCAGGTCGGGCTGCTCCGCGGAGTACAGCCAGGTACCGCCCGCGAGCCAGGCATCCCCGGGGCGCCAGTCGGAACCCGGCTGGTCGGCCGGCCGCCGGACGACTTCGGTGATGGTGTTCAGGTCCATGGGAATCGAGCTCCCTCACGAAGGTGATCGTGAACTGCCCACGGGTGGACCGGCCCGGCACGGAACGTCCCTTTCACCGTACCCAGAACGGACCGGCCCCGCTCGGCGTGGCCCGGTCCCGTCCGGGCGCACTACGCGCGGGGCTGCTCGCCGGAGTCGAAGGCCGCCCGCAGTTCCTCCTTCAGCGACCGCTGGAACGCGGTCACCAGCGCCTGCACCACCATCGGCTGCATGTGCGCCGACAACGCCTTCATCGACTCCACCCGCTCCGGATCGCTCTCGCCCTCCGTGAACGGCCCCCACACCTCGTCCCGGAACAGCGCCGTCAGCTGGTGCGCCGCCGTCCGCGCGTGCTCCAGCAGCACCTTGCGCGCCACCAGGATCGTCTCGTGCGCGATGGGCACGTCGAGCAGCGCGACCCCCAGCCGCAGCAGCCCCACATCGACCCGGAAGCCCTCCGGGGCCGGCGCCAGCACGTTCATCGCCGTCAGCCGCCGGATCTCCGTGTCCGTCAGGGTGCGCCCGGCCCGCTTCTCCAGCTCCTCCCGCGAGACCTCCTGGGGCGCGTCCGGCGCCCAACTGGACACCATCGCGCGGTGGATGGCCAGGTCGTGCGCGCTCAGGTCGTCGGGCAGCGCGTCCAGATAGCGCTCGATGGCGGACAAGGTCATGCCCTGGTGCTGCAGTTCCTCGATGAGCGCCAGCCGCGACAGGTGCTCCGGCCCGTAGTGCCCCACCCGACGAGGGCCGATCACGGGAGGAGGCAAAAGCCCGCGCGTGCTGTAGAAACGAACGGTGCGCACGGTGACGCCCGCCCTGGCCGCCAGCTCGTCGACTGTGAGCATCGGCTCGGGTGCCTGGTCGGCCATCGTCTGCGCCTCGCTCTCTGCTCCACAGCTTGGGTTCAACAGTATTGCTGTCGCACCAACGATGTGAAACGGCCAGGAGCTGCCCATGACCACGAAACTGCGACTGCCCGGACGACCCGAAGAGCTCACCCTCCCCGCGCTGCTGGCGCGCAACGCCGCCGAGTTCGGGGACCTCCCCGCCCTCTCGTGGCGCGAGGGCGACGGCTGGACGACCCTCAGCTGGACCGAGGTCCGCCGCAAGGTCGCCGTCCTCGCCTCCGGATACGCCGCCCTCGGCATCGAACGGGGCGAACACGTCCTGATCATGATGGGCAACCGCCCCGAGCACTGGCTCAGCGATCTCGCCCTCGTCCACCTCGGCGCCGTCCCCGTCACCGTGTACGGGACCTCCGCGCCCGAGCAGATCGCCCACATCGCCCGCCACAGCCGGGCCCGGGTCGCCGTCATCGAGGGCGCCCGCGAGCTGGCCCGGTGGGAACCGCTGCTCGCCGACGGGCAGGTGCCCCTGGAGCGGCTGGTCGTGGCCGAGGCCGCCGATGCGGGTACGCACCGTACGTACGGCTCCCTGCACGCGAGCGGCGCCCGTACGCACCGCCCCGACGCCTTCGAGAAGGCCTGGCAGGAGGCCCGCCCCGAGGACCCGCTGACCGTCGTCTACACCTCCGGCACCACCGGCGACCCCAAGGGCGTCCGGCTGACCCACCGCAACATCATGCTCCAGTCCGTCCGCCTCGACCGGCGCGTGGATCTGCCCGAGCACGCCGAGCACATCTGCTACCTGCCGTTCGCGCACATCGCCGAGCGGATCCTCGGCATCTACCTGCCGCTGCTGCGGGCGGCCCACGTCCGGCTCGTCGCCGACCCCGCCGCCGTGGGGAGCGCGGTCCGCGAGCTGCACCCGGTGCAGTTCTTCGGCGTGCCCCGGGTGTGGGAGAAGCTCGCCGCGTCCGTACGGGCCGTGCTCGCGCAGCTTCCGGCCGTGCAGCGGGACGCCATCGAGGCCGCGAACGACCTGGCCCGCGCCCGGGCCGGCCACCGGGAGCGCGGCGAGGCGGTCCCGGCCGCGCTCGAGGCCTCGTACGCCCGGGCCAAGGAGCAGGTGCTGGACCCCCTGCTGGGCCTGGCCGGGCTGGACCGGCTCCAGTGGACGGCCAGCGCCACCGCGCCGATGCCGATCGACGTGGTGCGGTTCTGGGCGGGCTGGGGGATCACCATCATGGACGCCTGGGGGCTCACCGAGACCTCGGGCGTGTGCACGGTCAACAGCCCGGACGGATTCCGGCTGGGCTCGGTGGGACGCCCGATCGAGGGGCTCGAGCTGCGGCTCGCCGAGGACGGGGAGATCCACACGCGGGGCGGGACCGTCTTCGGCGGCTACCTGCGGCCCGACGGGTCGGTCGAGAGCGCGCACGACGCCGAGGGCTGGTTCCCGACCGGGGACATCGGCCGCCTCGACGAGGAGGGGTTCCTCTGGCTGACCGACCGCAAGAAGGAACTCATCATCACCTCGAACGGCAAGAACGTCTCGCCGGCCCTGGTGGAGAACACCGTCAAGGAGCATCCGCTGATCGGCCAGGCCCTGGTGCACGGCGACGGCCGCTCCTACCTCGTCGCCCTGCTGGTGCTGGACGGGGAGCTGGCCCCGGCGTGGGCGGCGGCCCGCGGCATCGAGGCCGGTTCGCTCGCCGATCTCGCGGCGCACCCGGCCGTCCGGGAGGAGATCGCCCGGGCGGTCGCGGCGGCCAACGCCCGGCTCAACCGGACGGAGCAGATCAAGCGCTACCGGCTGCTGACCGAGGAGTGGGGCCCCGACTCCGGGGAGCTCACCCCGTCGCTGAAGCTGCGCCGCCGGGTGGTGCGGGAGAAGTACGGCGCCCTGATCGACGGGCTGTACGAGGAGCCGTACGCGGACGCGCACGAGGGCCCGTACGAGGGCTCACCCGGGGCGGTCTGGACGGCCTAGCCCGGATGGCCCTGTCCGGTGGGCGCACGACCGCCCACCGGACGAGGGTGGGAGGATGCCGGAGCCCCGTTTCAGCCGCGAGGAGATCCAGGCCCTCGCGCAGCTCAGCCCGTTCGAGCTGAAGGACAGGTTCATCCAGCTCGCCCAGGCGGCCCAGGCCGACGAGCCAGGCCAGAAGGGCACCGCGGCCCGCGCCATGCTCAACGCGGGCCGCGGCAATCCGAACTGGATCGCCACCGGCCCCCGCGAGGCCTTCCACGCCCTCGGCCACTTCGCCCTGGAAGAGTCCCGGCGCGTGTGGACCGCGGACGACCTCGGCGGGATGCCCGAGCGGCAGGGGATCGGCAAGCGCTTCGACGCCTGGATCCGCCGCCACCCGGACCTGCCCGGCACCGAACTGCTGGCCGCGTGCGTGGCGTACGCCCTGTCGCGGTGGGGGTTCGACCGGGACGCCTTCGTGCACGAGCTGACCGACGCCGTGACCGGCGACAACTACCCGGTGCCGGACCGGATGCTGGTCCACGCCGAGCAGGTCGTCCGCGGCTACCTCGACTTCGAGATCTTCGGTGACCGGCCGGCCGTGGACCGCCTGTCGCTGTTCGCGACCGAGGGCGGCACGGCCGCCGTGTGCTACATCTTCGACTCGCTCGTGCAGAACGGGATCCTCCACAAGGGCGACAAGATCGCCCTGATGACCCCGGTGTTCACCCCGTACATCGAGATCCCCGGGCTCGACACCTTCGAGTTCGAGCTGGTCGACGTCAGCGCGAACCTGTTCGCAGAGACGGGCGTGCGCCAGTGGCGCTATCCACCGGAGGAGGTCGCCAAGCTCGCCGACCCGGACGTCAAGCTCGTCTGCCTGGTCAACCCGAGCAACCCGCCGTCCCTGGCGCTGAGCGACCGGGTGGCGCAGCAGATCAAGGAGATCGTGGCCACCGCCAACCCGCGCCTGCTGATCGTCACAGACGATGTGTACGGCACCTTCGTGCCCGGGTTCCGCTCGCTCGCCGCCGAACTCCCGCGCAACACACTGCTGGTGTACTCGTACTCCAAGCACTACGGGGCGACCGGCTGGCGGCTCGGCGTCATCGGCCTGCACGACGACAACGTCATCGACGAGATGATCGCGGAGCTCCCGCAGGAGCAGAAGGACCGGCTCGCCCGGCGGTACGGCTCCCTCAGCCTGGAGCCGGAGCGGATCCGCTTCATCGACCGGATGGTCGCGGACTCCCGCTCGGTGGCCCTCAACCACACGGCGGGACTCTCCCCGCCGCAGCAGGCGCTGATGGTGCTCTTCTCGCTGTTCGACCTGCTGGACGAGGGCCAGGCGTACAAGGAACGCATCCGCGGGATCGTCCAGCGGCGCCTCGGCCTCCTGCTGGAGGGCGCGCAGATGAAGATCTCCGACGACGACAGGCGGGCCGGCTACTACGTCGAACTCGACCTGCTGGCCGAGGCGGAACGCGTCCACGGCAAGGACTTCGCGGACTTCCTGGAGAAGAACTACGAGCCGGTCGACCCGCTGTTCCGCCTCGCGGAACAGACCTCGGTGGTGCTCCTGAACGGCGGCGGCTTCGACGGACCGCAGTGGTCGGTCCGCGTCTCGCTGGCCAACCTCGACGACCTGGACTACCTCAAGATCGGCCACCACCTGCGGGCGATCTTCCAGGAGTACGCGGCGCAATGGCAGCGCATGAAGGACGGGGCGGACGGCGGCTGAGCTGCGTACGGGGGCGCCCCCGCGGATGCCCGTCGCGCGGGGGCATCCGCGGGAGCGCTGACTAGCGGCCGATCAGCGGGTAGTGGTCGGAGAGGTTGGTGTAGGTGTACGAGGTGCCCCAGCTGGAGACGGTCCAGGGCGCCGACTGCTCCTTGACCACGTTGTTCTCCCAGCCCGCCGGGCGGGCGTTGCCCTTGCGGTAGAGGACGTAGTCCAGGTCCTCGCGCGGGTCGGTCGGGTAGCGGTAGTTCGCGATGGAGTTCAGCGCGGTGTCGAAGGAGTACGGGTGACCCGTGCGCGAGTCGGAGTCCGCCAGGTCGGCATGGGCGAGCATCGACGCGAACTCGGGGGTGCGGGAGTCGACGTTCATGTCGCCCGCGACGATGACCTGCTCGTTCGCCGGGATGTTCTTGCCGTCCAGGAAGGCGTCCATCACCTTGAACTGGCGGGCGCGCATGTCCGCCGCCTCGCCCGCGCCGCAGCCCGGGTCGGTGGACTGCGCGTGGGTGCCGACCACGTGGACCTTGGTGCCGTTGACGTTCAGCACGACGTAGGCGAAGCCCTTGTTGGACCACCAGTCGGCGCCGCAGGCGTCCTTGTAGACGACCTGCTCCTTGCGGACGATCGGCCACTTGCTCAGGACCGTGACGCCGCCGTCCTCGGGAGTGGTGGAGGAGTAGGCGCCGCCCGTGGCGTCCCAGCCGCTCTTGCTGCGGCCGACGACCGGGGTCTGGTAGGGGTACTGCGCCGAGGCGTTGGACTTCAGGGCGTCCGAGGCGCCGTTGTCGAAGGCCTCCTGGAGGACGACCACGTCGTGGCCCTGGAAGAAGGACGCCTTGGGGATCTCCGAAGCGCGGTGGTCCTGACCCCAGTTGGGGTAGAGGTTCTTGCTCATCAGGAACACGTTGTACGTCAGGACGCTGAGCCGCGGGGCCGCGGCGCTCTCCGCGGCCGAGGCGGCCGGCGCGCTGGTGGCGGCCAGCGCGCCGGCGGCGATCGCCGCAACGGCCGTGGCGGCGGCACGGTTGCGACCGAGCTTGGTGTGCAGCATGAGGTCTCCATCATTCCTGCAGGGGGAGATCGACTCCGTCATCCAAGCAGCCGCGGTTACCTCTGGGTAACACCCGTGACAAGACTTTCTGTCCGGGAGCCGACGTCTGGCACTCGCATACTGGAACCATGAGAGAAACAGGGCTTCCCGCACCCGGACCGACGGGACCGGCGGGATCTGCCGGACCGACGACCGCGCGCCGCCCCGATCCCGAGCCGCCGGCGCCCGGCGGGGTGCTCTGGACCATCTCCGGCGACATCCGGGCCCTGCTGATGCTGCCCGCCGCCTTCACGATGCAGGTCGCCCACCCCGCGATCGGGGCCGGCGTCGACGAGCACTCGGTCTTCCGCACCGACCCCTGGGGGCGCGGCGAGCGCTCGCTGCGCTCCGTCCAGCTGTGGGTGTACGGCGGGGAGGAGGCCGCAGAAGAGGGCCGCCGGGTGCGCCGCCTGCACAAGGAGATCCAGGGCATCGACACCCGGGGCCGGCGCTACCACTCCCTCGACCCCGCCTGCTACTCCTGGGTGCACGCCACAGGCTTCCCGATCTACCTCTACGCGGGGCGCCACCTGCTGCGCCGCTTCACCCCCGCCCAGGAGCGGCAGCTGTACCGGGAGTGGCTCCAGGTGGGCCGGATCCTCGGCGTACGTGACCGGGACATGCCGCAGAGCATCGAGGAGTACTGGGTCTACTACCGCCGGATGCTGGCGGAGGAGATCGAGCCGACCAAGGTCGCCCGCGAGCTGGTCGCCACGGACGTACCGCTGCCCCGGCCCGCGGGCGGCTCCCTGCCGGTGCGGCTGCTGCTGCGGCTCACCTGGCCGGTGCTCCGGAAGGCGTTCCTGCACTTCCGGGCCTTCGTCACCGTCGGGTACATGCCGCCCGACGCCCGCGCCGCCATCGGGCTGGAGTGGAGCCCGGCCCAGGAGCGCAGGCTCCGGCGGTTCAGCACGGCCGTACGGCTCCTCGTACCGCTGCTGCCGGAACGGCTGCGGTACCTGCCGATCGCGCGGGCGGCGCGGGAGCGGTGGCGCGCCGGCACCCCCTGACGGGCGCCGGCGCGCGGGTCCTCGTACGTGCTGCCGCGCTCAGTGCTCGTGGATCGTGTTCGTCTCGGCGATCTTCTTCCACGACTTCGGCTCCACCGGCTTCGCGGCGGGGGCCTTGAGCGACCGGGCGCCCGGCGAGGCCGCACCCGGGGCCGCGGCGGCCGGCGGGGCGAACGCCGGCTTGCCCGGGGTGTACAGCCAGGTCTCGAACAGCTGGGCCAGCGGCTTGTCCGACACCTTCTCCGCGTACCGGACGAAGTCCCCGACCTTGGCGTTGCCGTAGGCCCGCTCGGTCGGCCAGCCCTTGAGGATCCGGAAGAACTTCTCGTCGCCGATCTCGTTGCGCAGCGCCTGCAGGGCGATCGCGCCGCGGTCGTAGACGGCCCCGTGGAACTGGTTGTCCGGGCCCGGGTCGCCCGGCTTGACCTGCCAGAACGGGTCGTCCGCCGCGCGCAGCCCGTACGCCCAGTCGGCGAGCTCCTGCGCGGTGCCCTCGCCCTCCTTCTCCGACCACAGCCACTGGCTGTAGCGGGCGAAGCCCTCGTTGATCCAGATGTCCTTCCAGCCGTCGACGGACACGCTGTCGCCGTACCACTGGTGGGCCAGCTCGTGCACGACCACCGAGACGTTGGCGCCGTTCGAGAACTGCTTCGGGCTGTAGAACGGCCGGGTCTGCGTCTCCAGGGCGAAGCTCGACGGCACGTTGGGCACGTAGCCGCCGAGCGCGTTGAAGGGGTACGGCCCGAAGACCCCCTCCAGCCACTCGGCGACCTCGCCGGTCCGCTCCACGCTCGCGCGGGCCGCGCCCGCGTTGTCGCCGAGGTCCTTGCTGTACGCGTTGAGGATGGGCAGCCCGCTCGCCGTCTTGTCGGTGGTGACGTCGAACTTGCCGATGGCGAGGGTGGCGAGGTACGTGGCCTGCGGCTTGTTCGAGCGCCAGTTGTACCGGGTCCAGCCGAGCCGGGAACTCTGCGACTGGAGCACGCCGTTGCTGATGGCCTGGGTGCCGTCGGGGACGTTGACCGAGATGTCGAAGGTGGCCTTGTCGAGCGGGTGGTCGTTGCTCGGGAACCACCAGACGGCCGAGTCGGGCTCCTGCGCCGCGACGCCGCCGTCCGGGGTGCGCGCCCAGGCCGACCAGCCGTCGATCTTGAACTCCGAGGGCTTTCCGGCGTACTTGACGACGACGCTCGCCGGCTTGTCCTTCTGCAGCGGCTGGGCGGGGGTCACCTCCAGCTCGTGGTCCCCGGACGTGGCGAACTTCGCCTTGGCGCCGTTGACCCGGATCTCGCTGACCTTCAGGCCGAAGTCCAGGTTGAAGCGGGAGAGGTCCTGCCGGGCGGTGGTCAGCAGGGTGGCCGTGCCCTCCAACAGGTCCGTCTTCGGCTGGTACTGCAGGCGCAGGTCGTAGTGGGACACGTCGTATCCGCTGTTGCCGCTGGCCGGGTAGTAGGGATCACCGATACCCGGGGCCCCTTGGACCGAACTCGCCGCCGACGCCGGGATCACCAGCAGGAGGGAAGCGGCGAGCACGCTCGGGGCGATGACTTTGCGGTGCACGAAGAGCTCCAATGGGTAGGGAGTCAGTTCCGATCAAGGCCTTGTCGTTCGACCGTATTCACGCCTGACCCCCCACGTCATGTCCATGGCCCCTGCTGTCACACGATCGCCATTCGGCCGTCACGGTCCGGCGGCCGCACCGGGCCCGGGCTGCGGCGCAGCCGGGGCCCACCGTCCCCGAAGAGCCCGATCCGGGTGCGCGGACCGCCAACTCCCGGGGTGGCGAAGTGCCGAAGAAAGGCCAGAAAGTGAGTGCGGCCGCGGTCGCGCCGGCCGGCCCGCGCCCTTGCCCGGAACCGCCGACGGCCCGCAGGGCAGCTTCCCTGCGGGCCGTCACGTGCCGTCACGAGCCGTCCGATGGCGTTCGGCTGGACGGCCTAGTTGCCGTTCGGCGAGATGCCGTTCAGCTTCGACTGCGTCGACAGGAACTGGTTGCCGATGCCGGTGTCGTTGCTCGCGAAGTACCCCGACGCGCCGCGCAGTGCGGTCTTCTCCGCTGACAGACGGCCCATCAGGTTCTTCACCTGCTGGTCCCAGGTCTCCGCCACCTTCTTCAGGCCGGCGGCCGTCTCCCAGCCCTCGAAGCCCTTCTGGGCGCTGCCGGTGTCGGCGTCCGCGTGCTCCGCGGCGCTCTTGGTGTTCGGCTCCAGCTCGTTCTCGATCGTGTTCGCGGCGGCCTTCTTCTGGGCCGGCGTCGAAGCGAAGTCCGGGGACCCGCCCGGGGCGAAGGGCCCCATCGGGCCGGTCGGCCCCGTCGGCCCGCTCGGATCGGCCGGCACGTGGTTCAACCGCATGCCGACCTGCAGGTCCGACACTTGACCGTTATCTCCTGGCATGTCCACGCCTCCCCGTTGGCACCGGCTCGATCTTAAGCAGGGCAACCGCATACCGGCCAAGGGGCCGGCGCCAAGCACACGTTTCCTTCACGGTCCGGCGAGCGACCCGGACTACCCGGCATACTGAGCGGTCGGTAACCTGAGCGGCATGACGATTCCTGCGCGCGCCGCCCGCAACTGTTGGCATGCAGCGATCAACCCGCTGCACGCGACCATCTACTTCTCGCCCGACCTGGGCAAGGAGTTCGCCGCCCTCGGTGTCACCGAGCGGTCCGCCGTGAACCTCGCCTCGCGGTCCGCCGCCATGGGCGCCGTCGGCGCCGGGACGGTCACCGCCACCTTCTACAACTACCGCCACGACTTCGTCGCCCGGCACCTGCCCGCCGTCTGGGACACGATCACCCCCGCGCAGGCCCTCGACGCCCGGCTGCGCGCCGCCGACGGCACCCTGCGCCGGCTGCTCGGCGACGAGACCGTCGAGTCCCCGGAGCTCGCCGAGGCCGCCGACCTCGCCCTGCGCGCCACCGAGGGCTGCAGCCGGCACGCCCGGACCCTCTACGCGGCCCACGCCGACCTCCCCGTACCCGAGGAGCCGCACCTGCGCCTGTGGCACGCCACCACCCTGCTGCGCGAGCACCGCGGCGACGGCCACCTCGCCGCCCTGCTCCTCGCCGGGCTGGACCCGCTGGAGGCCCTGGTCAGCCACACCGCCACCGGCCGCGGCATGACCCCGAAGTGGATCAAGGCGATCCGCGGCTGGGAGCAGTCCGACCTCGACGCCGCCGCCGACCGGCTGCGCGAGCGCGGGATCCTCGACGCCGACGGCGAGCTCACCGAGGAGGGCAAGGCCGTGCGCGAGCGCCTCGAGACCGACACCGACCGCCTCGACGCAGCCCCGTACGAGCACCTCGGCGCCGACGGCCTGGCCCGGCTCGCCGAACTCGGCGGCGGATTCGTCATGAAGGCCTTCGCCGCCGGCGCCTTCCCCGCCGACGCCTTCGGCAAGGCCTGAGGAAGCGGGGCCAAGGCCCGGGCGCGGGTCTCCCGGCCCCCGTCACCGCCACCTGCCACAATTGGCAGCCTTCCAGTGCAAACGAAGGCAGGCGGGACCCGATCGTGACGATGTCCATCGAAGGCAGGATCGCCGAGGAGCTCGGCGTACGGGAGCGGCAGGTCAAGGCCGCCGTCGAGCTGCTCGACGGCGGCTCCACCGTGCCGTTCATCGCGCGCTACCGCAAGGAAGCGACCGAGATGCTCGACGACGCCCAGCTGCGCACCCTCGAGGAGCGGCTGCGGTATCTGCGCGAGCTCGAGGACCGGCGCGCGGCGATCCTGGACTCCGTACGGGAGCAGGGCAAGCTCGACGCCGAGCTGGAGGCCCGGATCAACGCGGCCGACACCAAGGCGCGGCTGGAGGACATCTACCTCCCGTTCAAGCCCAAGCGGCGCACCAAGGCGCAGATCGCCCGCGAAGCCGGCCTGGAGCCGCTCGCCGAGAGCCTGCTGGCCGACCCGTCGGTGGATCCGGTCGCCGCCGCGGCCGCGTTCGTGGACGCCGACAAGGGCGTCGCGGACCCGGCCGCCGCCCTGGAGGGCGCCCGCGCCATCCTCACCGAGCGGTTCGCCGAGGACGCCGACCTGATCGGCGAGCTGCGCGAGCGCATGTGGGGCCGCGGCCGGCTCGCCGCGAAGGTCCGCGAGGGCAAGGAGGAGGCGGGCGCCAAGTTCGCCGACTACTTCGACTTCGCCGAACCCTTCACCGCGCTGCCCTCGCACCGCGTCCTCGCCATGCTGCGCGGCGAGAAGGAGGACGTCCTCGACCTCAACCTGGAGCCCGAGGAGCCTTCGGAGGCTCCTGGGCCCTCCACGTACGAGGGCATGATCGCCCGCCGCTTCGGGGTGAACGACCGCGGCCGGCCCGGCGACAAGTGGCTCGGCGACACCGTCCGCTGGGCCTGGCGTACGAAGATCCAGGTGCACCTCGGCATCGACCTGCGGATGCGGCTGCGCCAGGCCGCCGAGGACGAGGCCGTACGGGTCTTCGCCGCCAACCTGCGCGACCTGCTGCTCGCCGCCCCGGCCGGCACCCGGGCGACCCTCGGTCTCGACCCGGGCTTCCGCACCGGCGTGAAGGTCGCCGTCGTGGACGCCACCGGCAAGGTCGTGGCCACGGACGTGATCTACCCGCACGTCCCCGCCAACAAGTGGGACGAGTCCCTCGCCAAGCTGGCCCGCCTCGCGAAGGAGCACGCGGTCGAGCTGGTCGCCATCGGCAACGGCACCGCCTCGCGCGAGACCGACAAGCTCGCCGGGGACCTGATCACGCGCCACCCCGAGCTGAAGCTCACCAAGGTGATGGTGTCCGAGGCCGGCGCCTCCGTGTACTCGGCCTCCGCCTTCGCCTCGCAGGAACTCCCGGACATGGACGTGTCGCTGCGCGGCGCGGTCTCCATCGCCCGCCGCCTCCAGGACCCGCTCGCCGAGCTCGTCAAGATCGACCCCAAGTCGATCGGAGTCGGCCAGTACCAGCACGACCTCTCCGAGACGAAGCTCTCGCGCTCGCTCGACGCGGTGGTGGAGGACTGTGTGAACGGCGTCGGCGTGGACGTCAACACCGCCTCCGCGCCCCTGCTCTCGCGGGTGTCGGGCATCAGCGGCGGACTCGCCGAGAACATCGTGGCCCACCGCGACGCCAACGGCCCGTTCCGCAGCCGCAAGGCGCTCAAGGACGTGGCCCGGCTCGGCCCGAAGGCGTACGAGCAGTGCGCGGGCTTCCTGCGGATCCGCGGCGGGGACGACCCGCTGGACTTCTCCAGCGTGCACCCCGAGTCGTACCCGCTGGTCCGGGGCATGGCCAAGACGGCCGGCAGCGAGGTGGCGGCCCTGATCGGCAACACCGGCGTACTGCGCTCGCTGCGGCCGGAGCAGTTCGTCACCGAATCCTTCGGCCTGCCGACCGTGACGGACATCCTGCGCGAGCTGGAGAAGCCGGGCCGCGACCCGCGGCCCGCCTTCAAGACGGCCACCTTCAAGGAGGGCGTCGAGAAGATCGGCGACCTGGCGCCCGGGATGATCCTGGAGGGCGTGGTCACCAATGTCGCGGCCTTCGGCGCGTTCATCGACATCGGCGTCCACCAGGACGGGCTGGCGCACGTCTCGGCGCTGTCGAAGAACTTCGTCAAGGACCCGCGGGACGTGGTCAAGCCGGGCGACATCGTCCGCGTGAAGGTCATGGACGTGGACGTCCCGCGCAAGCGGATCTCCCTGACCCTGCGGCTTGAGGACGAGGCCGACCGCTCGGCGGGCGCACCCCGGCAGCGCGAGGACCGCCAGGAACGCCAGGACCGGCGCGGCGGCGGCCGTCCCCCGCAGCAGCGCGGAGGCGGCCAGGGCGGGGGCCAGGGCGGGGGCCAGCGCCAGGGAGGCCAGCGCCAGGGCGGCGGCCAGGGCGGCCAGCGCCAGGGCGGCCAGGGCGGCAGCGGCTCCCCGGCGCCGGCCAACAGCGCGATGGCGGACGCCCTCCGCCGTGCCGGCCTCACCGGCGCCCCGGACGACCGCCGCAAGCGATAGGCCGGCGCGGATCCGCGGCTCCACCGGCAGTGGTCGGGGGAGCCGCGGGGTCGACTTCCAGCAGATCGTCAACTCCGAGCCACGGCACGGGAAATATGGGATTCTGCGATCCCAGACCTTCCGCGAGCAGGGAGTGGCACGGACGGATGAAGCAATGGCTGGCCGACCGGGGCGTCCACTACCTGTTCCTGCTCTTCTCCGCCGTCCTCGGTGTGGCCGTCGCCGTCGTCTCCGTGTGGGCGGACGGGGCCCAAGGGGCCGACAAGCGGCAGTGGGCCCTCATAGCCGGCGTCTCCGCCTTCGGCGTCGTCCTGATCACCCACTTCGAGAAGCGCCTGGTGGAGAAGGGCAAGAAGCGGGCCGAGGACCGGGCCGTCCGGGCGGAGGCGGGGATGGCGCAGCTGTACACGACGACGCTGCGCCCGTTGAGCGAGAAGATCAAGGCGCTGGCGGAGTCGTACGCGGACGCGGCCCCGCTCCCGGCCGCGCTGCCCTCGCAGACGGTCTCCGACCTGGACGCC
Organism: Streptomyces sp. NPDC031132; assembly: GCF_055570595.1. Lineage (NCBI taxonomy): Bacteria > Bacillati > Actinomycetota > Actinomycetes > Kitasatosporales > Streptomycetaceae > Streptomyces > Streptomyces sp. NPDC031132. Next base: position 255,206 of record NZ_JBVIGX010000004.1, on the reverse strand, counting down.
CTGCGCAAGGACGTCCTCGATGAGGTCCTGGCCGGAGCGGTCGACCTCACGGCTCCGCCGCTGGGGCCGAGCTACCTCCCCCGCGCGCGGTGCAGTTTCTACCTGTACGACGCCGCCACGGGCGGTTTCACGCTGGAGGCCAGCTACCCCGGCTACCGGCCGCCCAGGAACGTCATCGACCCGGTCGGCGCCGCGCACATGAAGAACGAGATCCTCGGCGGCGGCGGCAAGACCTTCAGGATCGACGGCGACCAGGTGACGCGGTCCTACCTCATCCCCGAAGGCACCGGATACGAAGCGGTCATCGCCGTCCCCGTCATTCACGGCACCCAGGAGATAGGCGTACTCTCGGTCGACGCACCCCGCTTCGCGGATTTCATCGATCCGCACGTGACGCTCATGGAATCGCTCGCCCGCATCCTCGCCGCCTCCTACGCACTCAAGTAAGGGAGGCTTGCGATGTCTTCGTACGATCCAGGCGAACCCGGCCGGGCGTCGGCACCGGCATCCGCGTGGTCCGACGAACACCCCATGCCCCCGCACCTGGAGGGCGTCGGTCCCGAGAACTGGCGTCGGCTGCTGGAGAACGAGCGCGTCCGCCGAGCCGCCCTCGACGCGGCACGCCGCCACGTGGAAGCCGAACTGGCCCGTCCGCGCGAGCGGAACCTGTCCAACCTGGGCGTCACCGCCGTCGCGGCGCTCGTGTTCGGCGTCATCGCCGTCGCCCTGTTCGCCACGGGCTTCGGGCAGTGGAGCCTCCTTCCCCTGGCCCTGCTGGTGCCGGCGGTCCTGCTGGCCCTGGGCTACGGCCGCCTGGTGCTCCGCGCACGGCGTCGCCCGCCGGGTTCCAGGATGGCCGAATAGGCACCCCATCGGGGGAGCTGCCTTGCGAACTCCCGTACAAGATCTGTACGCATGGTGGAACGCCCGTTCGTCGACTGGTGAACAGGCTTCCGGTTTCTCCCTCAGGACCCCACTCCCCGAGGCCGCCTTGAAGGCACAGGACGCCATGCCCACGCCCACGCACGCCTACCGACGCTGCCCGCGAAAGGGTCCGAAGAGGGATCACATGCCCCACTCGCAACCCAGCCTCCGTAAACGGTGCGAGAAGATTCTCGGCCATCTGGATCTGACGCACCCGTTCTCCCTCGAAGGGCTGTGCAACCGGATCGCCGAGCAGCGGGGCCGCCCCATCCGCCTGCACCCGCTTCCCAAGGAAGCGGCGGAATCCGGGGTCTGCGGGCTGTGGGTGGGCACCGCCACCGTCGACTACGTCTTCTACGAGGCCCAGACCACCCCGCTCCACCGCGAGCACATCGTGCTCCACGAGCTCGGGCACATCCTGTTCGGCCACCACTCCCTGGAGGCCGAGGACACCGACGGGCAGGCCCCGGTCGTCCTCGGCCGCACCAACTACACCACCAGCCAGGAGCGGGAGGCGGAAATGCTCGCCAGCATGATCCGCATCCGAACGACGGGCCCCTGCCCGCAGTCCGCCGCCGCACCCCGCGGCACCCTCGCCTGGCTGGAATCCGCCATGGGCTACGGGCGGGGGGACCGTGGGCGCCGCTGAACTCACCGCCGTCGGCGACTGGCTCGCCGTACCCGGCGTCGTCTGCCTCTGGATCGCGGTCCTGCTGCGCGCCCCTGCCGCCCTGCGCTCCCCGCAGCAGCGCGGCCTGTGGCTCGCCGTCGCCACCGCCGCCGCGGCGATGACCCTGAACCTCCCGGACGTCGTCACGTACGCGATGCGCGACCCGCACTACGCGCACACCGTCGGCCTCGTCCGCAACCTCATCGGCGTGCTCTCCGCGGGCACCGTGCTCTACTTCGTCGCCGCCGCCACCCGCGGCCGGGTCCTCCAACTCGCCGCCTGGACGGGCACGGCGGCCTGGCTGACCGTCCTCGTGGTGCTGGACACCGTCGCGCCCGCGCACGGCACGCACACCATCCCGCCGCAGGGCGATCCGGTGCCCTCCCTGGCGTACTGGCTGTTCCTGATCTCCGCGCACCTGCTCGCCAACATCACCTGCGTCTCCCTCTGCTGGCGCTACAGCCGCCGCAGCGAGAGCAGGGGCCTCGCCGCCGGGCTGCGGCTGTTCGGCCTCGGCACCGCGCTCGCCGGGCTGTTCTGGTTCGTGTACCTCCTCAAGGCCCTGTTCGGCAGCACCTGGGCGATGCCCGCCCTGCCGCTGATGATGAACCTGCACGGGCTGCTGCGCGCCGCCGCGATCCTCGTGCCGACCCTGTTCGTCCTGCGCCGCACGGGCGCCGACATCGCCACCGCCTGGCGGCTGTGGCCGCTGTGGCACGACCTGGTCCAGGCCGTCCCGCACGTCGCCCTCACCAAGCCGCGGGCCGGCCGGGTCGTGGAGCTGCTGTGGCCGCCGGTCCCGCGCAACCTGCTGGTGTACCGCAAGGTGATCGAGACCCGCGACGCGATCCTGATCCTCGGCGAGTACGTCGCCCCGGGCGTCCCCGAGCTCGCCCGCAGCCATGTCACCGGGCACGGGATCCCCGAGCAGCGGCGCACCGCGGCCGCGCTGGCCTGCGTACTGAAGGAGGCGCGGCAGGCGAAGCTCGCCGGACGGACCGGACAGCCGGGGGAGGACGCGGCCTGGGAGCTGCCGGCCGCGATGCAGACCTCCGCCGAGGGCGGCGACCTGGACGACGAGGCCCGGTTCCTGGTCGACGTGGCCCAGGCCTACGGCTCGCCGGCGACCACGGACTTCACCCCGGAACGCCCGAACGCCGTGTAGGACCTGAGGGCCTCAGCACCTGGACCCTGAACAACCGTAGGAAGTGACGTTCTCTTGACCACCGTTCTGATCACCGGGGCCAGTGCCGGACTCGGCGCCGCCTTCGCCCGCGGCTTCGCGGCCAAGGGCTGCGACCTCGTCCTGGTCGCGCGCGACAAGGACCGTCTCGAAGCCGTGGCCCGGGAGCTCGGCCGGGAGTTCGGCACGGACAGCGAGGTGCTGGCCGCCGATCTGCTGGACGACGCGGACTGCACGGCCGTCGCCGAGCGGCTCGCCGACCGGGACCGGCCCGTGGACATCCTGGTCAACAACGCGGGCTTCGGGCTCCCCGCGCCGTTCCCGTACAGCCCGGTCGAGGACGAGGAGCGGATGCTCGACCTGCTGGTGAAGGTCCCGCTGCGGCTCACCCACGCCGTGCTGCCGCGGCTGCGCGAGCGCCGCCGGGGCGCGGTGGTGAACGTCTCCTCGGTGGCCGGACTGCTGCCGACCGGGACGTACGGGGCCGCCAAGGCCTGGGTCACCGCGTTCAGCGAGTCCCTGCGGGTGGACATGGCGCCGTACGGGGTCCGGGTGCTCGCGGTGGTCCCGGGATTCACCCGCACCGAGTTCCAGGCGCGGGCCGGGATGGACGTGAGCGCCCTGCGCGAGGCGGTGTGGCTGGAGCCCGAGGCCGTGGTGGCCAAGGCCCTGCGGGACCTGGCCCTGGGGGGGGGGGGGGGGGGGGGGGGGGGGGGGGGGGGGGGGGGAGGAGAGGGGGGGGGGGGGGGGGGGGGGGGGGGGGGGGGGGGGGGGGGGGGGGGGGTACG
>NZ_JBVIGX010000004.1:99640-251635 GCF_055570595.1 Streptomyces sp. NPDC031132 | reverse complement strand
CCCGTGGTTCTGCCCCTAAGCAGAGAAGCGCAAAGACGGGAACACCCTCCGCAGACCCACACAAAAAACACCCCCTCCCCCCCCCCCCCCCCCCCCCCCCCCCCCTCCCCCCCCCTCCCCTCCCCCCCCCCCCCCCCCCCCCCCCCCCCCCGCTACCAGGCGTACGCGCTCGCCGCCCGGCACCTGCCGCGCGGCCTCGTGGCCGAGAGGCTGCCGCGCAAGCGCCGGGCGCCGCAGCAGTAGAGGCAGGGAGCGTCAGAGCTCGGTGACCTTGCCGTCCGCGACCTCCAGGCGGCGGGTCACGTGCACCGCGTCCAGCATCCGGCGGTCGTGCGTGACCAGCAGCAGGGTGCCCTCGTACGCGTCCAGGGCCGACTCCAGCTGCTCGATCGCCGGAAGGTCCAGGTGGTTCGTGGGCTCGTCCAGCACCAGCAGGTTCACCCCGCGGCCCTGGAGCAGCGCCAGGGCCGCCCGGGTGCGCTCGCCGGGAGACAGCGTCGCCGCCGGGCGCAGCACGTGCACGGCCTTCAGGCCGAACTTGGCCAGCAGGGTCCGTACTTCGGCCGGCTCGGTGTCCGGGACCGCCGCGCAGAAGGCCTCCAGCAGCGGCTCGTCCCCGAGGAAGAGCCCGCGCGCCTGGTCCACCTCGCCGATCAGCACACCCGAACCGAGCGTGGCCGCACCGGAGTCGGGCGCCAGTCGGCCGAGCAGGACGGCGAGCAGGGTGGACTTGCCCGCGCCGTTGGCGCCGGTGATCGCCACCCGGTCCGCCCAGTCGATCTGCAGGCTGGCCGGGCCGAAGGTGAAGTCCCCGCGCCGCACGGCTGCCTCGTTCAGCGTGGCGACGACCGAGCCGGAGCGCGGCGCCGCCGCGATCTCCATGCGCAGCTCCCACTCCTTGCGGGGCTCCTCGACGACATCGAGCCGCTCGATGGCGCGCTGCGTCTGACGGGCCTTGGCGGCCTGCTTCTCGCTGGACTCGCCGCGCAGGTTCTTGCCGATCTTGTCGTTGTCGCTCGCCTTGCGGCGGGCGTTGCGGACGCCCTTGTCCATCCAGTTGCGCTGCATCTGGGCGCGGCCTTCCAGGGCCGCCTTCTTGCCCGCGTACTCGTCGAACTCCTCGCGGGCGTGCGATCGGGCCCGCTCGCGCTCCTCCAGGTACGCGTCGTAGCCGCCGCCGTAGAGGTTGATCTGCTGCTGGGCCAGGTCCAGTTCGAGGACCTTGGTGACCGTCCGGGTCAGGAACTCGCGGTCATGGCTGATCACGACCGTGCCCGCGCGCAGGCCCTTCACGAACCGCTCGAGGCGCTCCAGGCCCTCCAGGTCCAGGTCGTTCGTCGGCTCGTCGAGCAGGAAGACGTCGTAGCGGGAGAGCAGCAGCGAGGCGAGGCCCGCGCGGGCCGCCTGGCCGCCGGACAGCGCGGTCATCGGCAGGTCCAGGCTGACGGCGAGGCCGAGCTCGTCGGCGACCTCCTGGGCCCGCTCGTCGAGGTCGGCGCCGCCGAGGTTCAGCCACTGGTCCAGCGTCGTCGCGTACGCGTCGTCCGCGCCCGGGGTCCCGTCGACCAGGCCCTGGGTCGCCGCGTCCAGCGCCGTCTGGGCGGCGGCGACGCCCGTACGCCGGGCCAGGAACTCCCGTACGGACTCTTCGGGGCGCCGCTCCGGCTCCTGGGGCAGATGGCCCACGGCGGCGGAGGGCGGGGAGAGCCGCAGCTCACCGGTCTCGGGCGTGTCCAGTCCGGCGAGCAGGCGCAGCAGGGTGGACTTCCCGGCGCCGTTGACGCCGACGAGGCCGATGACGTCGCCGGGGGCGACGACGAGGTCGAGATCGGCGAAGAGCGTGCGCTCACCGTGCGCGGCAGTGAGGTTCTTGGCGACGAGGGTTGCAGTCATGGTCCGTCGATCCTATCCGCGCCCCTGCGCGCCGCCGGACCGTGGCCGTAAAGGTGGGATGGCCGTCATTGCGGTCATCGGCCGGGCGTCACACCATGGGGTCATGTCGTTGCGAAACGTGCTCGTCGTCCTCTACGACGGCGTGCAGAGCCTGGACGTGACCGGGCCCGTGGAGGTGTTCGCCGCGGTCGCCCGCTTCCCGGGGCGGGCGGGGGACGGGTACGCGATCCGTACGGTGTCCCCGGGCGGGGCGCCCGTACGGACGAGCAGCGGGCTCACGCTGGTGCCGGACGCGGACCTGGCGAGCGCGAGGCCGGGACCGGGGACGACCGTGCTGGTGCCGGGAGGGCAGTACCGGGGGGACTTCGAGCCGCGGCTCACCGCATGGCTGCGCGCGCACGGGGGAGGCGCGGAGCGACTGGTCTCCGTCTGCACGGGCGGGCTGCTGCTCGCCGAGGCCGGGCTGCTGGACGGGCGGCGGGCCACGACGCACTGGTACGTGTGCGAGCAGATGGCCCGGGACTACCCGAGGGTGACGGTCGAACCGGATCCGATCTACGTACGGGACGGCCGCGTGGCCACCTCGGCCGGGGTCACGGCGGGGATCGACCTCGCCCTGGCACTGGTGGAGGAGGACCACGGTCGGGAGATCGCGCTGGAGATCGCGCGCCACCTGGTGGTGTTCCTGCGCCGGCCCGGGAACCAGGCGCAGTTCAGCGCGCAGCTGGCGGCGCAGACCGCGCAGCGGGATCCGTTGCGGGAGGTGCAGCAGTGGATCACGGAGCATCCGGGCGCGGACCTGAGCGTGGAGTCCCTGGCGGCGCGGGCCAGGCTGTCGCCCCGGCACTTCGCGCGGGCCTTCCAGGCGGAGACGGGGGTCACGCCGGGCCGCTACGTGGAGCGGGTGCGCGTGGAGCACGCGCGGCGCCTCCTGGAGGACACGGGGGACGGGGTGGCCCAGATCTCCCGCGCCTGCGGCTACGGCACCCCGGAGGCCCTCCGGCGGGCCTTCGTGAGGACCCTGGGCCAGCCCCCGGCCGAATACCGCCGCCGCTTCGGTCCCGACCACCCGTAGACCGCCGCTCAGCAGGTACGGCACCGCTCATCAGGTACACCCCCACTCAGGAGGAAACATGCAGATCGCAGTCCTGCTCTACGACCGGTTCACCGCGCTCGACGCCATCGGGCCCTTCGACACCCTCGGGCGGCTTCCCGACGCCGAGGTCGTGTTCGTCTCCGAGCGGCCCGGGCCGGTGCGGACCGACAACGGGGCACTGGCCCTCGTCGCCGACAAGGGGCTCGACGAGGTGACCCGGCCCGACATCGTCATCGTGCCCGGCGGGCCCCACCCCGAGCTGGAGATGGAGAATCCGGCCGTCATCGACTGGCTGCGCGCCGTCGACGCCACCACCACCTGGACGACCTCCGTCTGCACCGGCTCGCTCCTCCTGGCCGCCGCCGGGCTGCTCGAGGGGCGGCGGGCCGCGGGCCACTGGCTCTACCTGGACCGGCTGCCCGCCTTCGGCGCCGAACCCACCGGCGAGCGCGTCGTGTACGACGGGAAGTACGTCACAGCCGCCGGGGTGTCCTCCGGCATCGACATGGGCCTCGGCCTCCTCGGCCGCATCGCCGGCGAGGAGTACGCCCAGACCGTCCAGCTCATGACCGAGTACGACCCCCAGCCGCCCTACGACGCCGGCTCGCCGGACAAGGCCCCGGCCGAGATCGTGGCGCGGCTGCGCGCGGTCAACCCGCTCCACCCCCGGTAGTCCAGCCGAACGACGGGGTACGGCGTTCCAGGAACGCGGCGACGCCCTCCGCGGTGTCGCCGCTTCCGGCCGCCTGATCCGCCCAGTACCCGGCCCGGTCCGTCCGCCCGTCCGCGAACTCCTTGGCCGCGGCCTGCGTCAGCTGCGAGCGGGTGGTCAGGACGCGGGCGAAGTCCGCGACGCGCTTGTCCAGTTGCCCGGCCGGCAGCAGCTCGTTCAGGAAGCCCGCGCGCAGCGCGTGCTCGGCGTTGATCAACTCGGCCGAGAAGAGGAGGTACTTGGCCACCGCCGGGCCGACCAGCGCGGCCAGCCTTCGGGTCGAGGACGCGGGGTAGACGATGCCCAGCCTCGCCGGGGTCACCCCGAACGACGCCCCTTCTTCGGCGAAGCGCAGATCGCAGGCCGCAGCCAGCTGGCTGCCGCCGCCCACGCAGAATCCGCGGATCGCCGCGAGCGTCGGCTTCGGGAAGGCGGCCAGGGCCTCCTCCGCCGCCACGGCCAGCGCCTGCGGTTCCGCGTCCCCGGCCAGGGAGGAGATGTCGGCCCCCGCACAGAAGGTCGGGCCGGCCCCGGTCAGGACGAGCACCCGTACGGCCGGGTCGGCCGCGAGCCCGTCCAGCAGCTCGGGGAGGGCCCGCCACATCGCCGCGGTCATGGCGTTGCGCTTGGCGGTATGCGAGATGACGACGGTGGCGACCCCGTCCGCGACCGTGTGCAAGAGCGCTGCTTCCATGCGCCGGATGCTATCCCGGTGGGCCGAACCTATGATCAAGGGGAGTCCGTCCGGGGGGTGCTGAAAGGTGGCACGACCATGGGCGCAGACCGTTCCGCGGCCGGGACCGGGACCGGCGCCGGGGCCGGATCCACTGCCGAGGCCAAGGACAAGAAGCAGCTCGAGCGCAGTTTCGGGCTGCTGGCCGTGCTCGGGGTGCTCCTGGTGGTGGCCGGGCTGGTGGGTCTGTTCTACGCCGCCTTCGCCACGCTGACCACGATGTTCCTCTTCGGCTGGCTGCTGCTGGCCGGCGGCCTGGTGGGCCTGGTCCAGGCGTTCCAGTCCCGCAAGAGCAACCACTTCTGGCTCGCCGTCGTCGTCGCCGCGATCAACATCGCCGCCGGTTTCGTGATCCTGCGCCGGCCCGAGGCGAGCGCCGAGGCGCTGACCATGTTCGCCGCGCTGTTCTTCCTCATCGGCGGGCTGTTCCGGCTGGTCGGGGGCCTGGTGGTACGCGGGTCGCACCTGTGGCTGAACCTGGTCCAGGGAGCCTTCGGCATCCTGTTGGGCTTCCTGATCCTCTCCAACTGGCCGGGCAACAGTCTCTACGTGATCGGAACCTTCTTCTCCCTCGCCCTCCTGTTCGACGGGCTGAGCCTGCTGGTCCTGGGCATGAGCGCCCGGCGCATCCTGGGCTTGGTCAGGGAAGACGAGGTCCCGGCGGCCGCGGGCGGGGCGGGTGGTGCGGCCGAGAAGGGTCCCGCAGAAGATCAGGAACAGTCGCACAACTGACGCTGTCATACGCCAACGGTCAGAAAGCGTCCGATTGACGCTGACTTCTGGTCAGGGGTCCGGCACGGACCGGCCCGTTCCCCACTCTGGACGCGTGGAGACGATCGAGCGTGAAGACGGGGGCCGGAAGATGGATGTCAGCGGGAGCGTCCCGCCAGCCAAGGAGGGTGAGCCGGAAGCCCCGGCCGACCCCCTCGCGTACGAAGGCGTGTGGCGGTTCACCGTGCCCGCTGTAGAAGAATCCGTTCCCCAGTGCCGCCGCGCCGTCCGCGACCTGCTCGGCCGCCAGGGCGTCCCGGCCTCCCGGGACCTGGTGTACTCGCTGCTGCTGATCGTCTCCGAACTGGTGACGAACTCGGTCCGGCACGCGGCCCTGCTCTCGCCGGAGGTCGCGGTCGAGGTCGCCATCGGCCGGGAGTGGGTACGGGTGGCCGTCGAGGACAACCACCCGTACCGCCCCAAGGCGCTGGAGGCGGATTTCGGCCAGACCGGCGGACGGGGCCTGCTCCTGGTGCGCGAGGTCACCCGTGAGTCCGGCGGGGTGTGCGACGTCGAGCACACGTCGACGGGCGGCAAGGTCATCTGGGCGGCCCTGCCGCTCACCCCGCCGACCGCGCCGGCCGCGCGGACCCCCGCGGTCTGAGCCGCCCCGAGGTTCGAACCCCGAGCTCCGAACCCCGCAGTCCGGGACCGGCGTCAGCAGCGGCGTACGGGCTACCAGCCCGCGGCTTCACCCGTCAGTTCCCGGATCGCGGGCCGGGCCGCGTCCAGCACGGTCATGAACCACGCGGAGAACGGCGCCTCGGCGTGCCGCTTGGCCAGCTCCTCGGCGGTCACGAACGCGGTGTCGCCGACCTCCTCCGGATCCGGCTCCAGCTGTGCCTGTGCCAGTCCCACGAACAGGTGGTTGTACTCCTGCTCCACCAGACCCGAAGCGGGGTCCGGGTGGTTGTAGCGGACGGTCCCCGCCTCGGCGAGCAGCGAGGGCGACAGGCCCAGCTCCTCGTGGGTCCGCCGGGCCGCCGCCGCGAACGGCGACTCCCCGGGGTAGGGGTGGCCACAACAGGTGTTCGACCAGACGCCGGGTGAGTGGTACTTCCCGAGGGCGCGCTGCTGGAGGAGCAGGCGGCCCTGCTCGTCGAAGAGGAACACGGAGAAGGCCCGGTGCAGCAGACCCGGCGCCTGGTGGGCGGAGAGCTTCTCCGCCGTGCCGATGGTGTTGCCGGACTCATCGACCAGTTCGAGCATGATCGGTTCCTGAGTGCCGGTGCCGGGGGACGCGGTGTTCGCGGCGGTGGCTGGTGTGGTCGGCATACCCATCCTTCGCTTCGGACTTCGGCCTTCAGTCTGCCGTACAAAAGAGGCTTGTCCCCACTTCGGCGATCCGCGCATGTCTGCCCCCGCCGCGTGGTAAGCGGCGAGAGCCAGATCACACGAGCGGTCAGATCCCGAAGGGTGCCGGGTACGTGATCGTGCCCTGAGGGACGGGCGCGGAGGCGTCCAGCGCCAGCGCCATCATCGCCTCGTCGGGCACCTCGAACGGCGCCCGGATCCCGAACCGCGAAGCCGGTACGAAGCCGAAGCGCGGGTAGTACGTCGGATGCCCGAGGACCAGCACCAGCGCCTCCCCCCGCTCCTTCGCCGCCGCGAGCAGCGCCCGTACGACGGAGCTGCCGGCGCCCGAGCGCTGGTGCGCGGGATCGGTCGCCACCGGCGCGAGGGCGAGGGCCGGGACCCCGTCGACCTCGCAGCGGGTCAGCAGGGCGTGCGCCGCCACCGACCCGTCCGGGCCCTCGGCCACGTACGACAGCCCCGGCAGCCAGGAGGCGTCCGTGCGCAGCGCGTCCACGAGATCCGCCTCGAGCGGGGTCTCGAACGCCGACAGGTTGACGGCCCGTACGGCGGCCGCGTCGGCCGGGGTCTCGGGCCGGGTGCGCCAGACGCCGTGGCCGTTGTCCGTGTTGTTCTTGTCACCAGTGATGTCGGTCAACGTGAACCCTTTGGTTTGTGGTACCCGGGCGTGATCGTCAATGATGATCGCGCCAGGGCCCGAGGCCCCGGATCATTCGGCTTATCGGGGAGCAAACGGGTGATGAACCCCGGCTTCCTTTCATCCGATAGCCTCTGCCGACGTGCCGCCGCCCCCACCAGACGGCCGTCCAGTGTTCGCTGCAAGGAGTGAGTTCGTCTGTCGACCGTCATCCTCACCGGCCTGCCGGTCCCCGGATCACCGCTCACCGACGAGCTGCGCTCCCTCGGCTTCGACGTCCGCCCGGCCGCCGGGCCTGAAGACACCGCCGCGGTGCTGGCCGGCGTACCCGCCGACCAGCGCGTCGCCGTCGTCGACAGTGCCTTCGTCGGGCACGTCCACGCGCTGCGGCTCGCGCTGACCGACCCGCGCTTCGACGCCTGCGCCGTGACCGGCGCCGTCGCCGTCCAGCCGGGCGCCCGCGCGGCCCTGGACAAGGCCGCGGCCCTCCCGGCGGAAGGCGACGGCCCGTACGCGGACCGGCTCGCCGCCGCCGTCGAGGCCGCCGGGACCACCGTCCAGCGCCCCGAGCTCGGCACCCTGGTCGCCGCAGTCCCCGCCACCGACGCGGAGCGCGCCGCGGCGGACGCCGCCGTCGCCGCCGTCGACGACGAGGCCGTGCGCCTGCGCACCGCCGTGAAGTCCCGCGACGGGTTCTTCACCACCTTCTTCATCAGCCCGTACTCGCGCTACATCGCCCGCTGGTGCGCGCGCCGCGGCCTGACCCCGAACCAGGTCACCACCGCCTCCCTGATCACCGCGCTGATCGCGGCCGGCTGCGCCGCCACCGGCGAGCGCTGGGGCTACGTCGCGGCCGGCGTGCTCCTCCTCGTCTCCTTCGTCCTGGACTGCACGGACGGGCAGCTCGCCCGCTACTCGCTCCAGTACTCGACGATGGGCGCCTGGCTCGACGCGACGTTCGACCGCGCGAAGGAATACTCCTTCTACGCGGGCCTCGCGCTCGGCGCGGCCAGGAACGGCGACGACGTGTGGGCCCTCGCGCTCGGCGCGATGATCCTCATGACCTGCCGCCATGTCGTGGACTTCTCCTTCAACGAGGCCAACCACGACGCCACGGCCAATACGAGTCCCACCGCGGCCCTGTCCGACAAGCTCGACAGCGTCGGCTGGACGGTCTGGGTCCGGCGGATGATCATCCTGCCGATCGGCGAGCGCTGGGCCATGATCGCGGTGCTCACCGCGGCCACCAGCCCCCGGATCGTGTTCTACGCCCTGCTCGTCGGCTGCGCCTTCGGCGCGCTCTACACCACCGCCGGCCGGGTCCTGCGCTCGCTGACCCGCAAGGCGACCCGTACCGACCGGGCCGCGCAGGCCCTGGCCGACCTCGCGGACTCGGGCCCGCTGGCCTCGATCGGCGTCGCGCTGGCCAAGGGACGTCCCGTCGCCCCGCTGCTGATGACCCTCGCCGGCAGCGTGCTGATCGTCGGAGGCGCCCTGCGCAGCGGGTACGGCGTGCCCTGGCTCGTCGGGACCGCGGTGTTCTACGTCATAGCCACCGGCGCGGCCGTCTCCCGCCCCCTCAAGGGGGCACTGGACTGGCTCGTCCCGCCGCTGCTGCGGTGCGCCGAGTACGTGACCGTACTCGTGCTCGCCGTCAAGGCGGACGTCCCCGGAGCCCTTCCGGCCGCATTCGGACTGGTCGCGGCGGTCGCCTACCATCACTACGACACGGTCTACCGCATCCGCGGCGGCTCCGGCGCACCGCCGAGGTGGCTGGTGTGGACGATCGGCGGACATGAGGGCCGGGTCCTGCTGACCGTGGTCCTGGCCGCCGTCCTGCCCCGTGACGCGTTCCCCGTCGCGCTCACGGCCCTGGCCGTGTTCGTGGCAATCGTGGTGCTCGTGGAGAGCATCCGCTTCTGGGTCTCCTCCGGGGCACCCGCCGTACATGACGAAGGAGAACCAGCATGATCGGCCTTGTACTCGCTGCCGGTGCCGGACGCCGCCTGCGTCCCTACACCGACACCCTGCCCAAGGCCCTCGTGCCCGTCGGCCCCGCGGGCGACGAGGAAAGCCTGACCGTGCTGGACCTCACCCTCGGCAACTTCGCCGAGGTCGGCCTCACCGAGGTCGCGATCGTCGTCGGCTACCGCAAGGAAGCCGTCTACGCGCGCCGGGAGGCCCTGGAGGCCAAGTACGGCGTCAAGATCACGCTGATCGACAACGACAAGGCCGAGGAGTGGAACAACGCCTACTCCCTGTGGTGCGCGCGTGACGTCCTCAAGCAGGGTGTGATCCTCGCCAACGGCGACACCGTCCACCCGGTCTCCGTCGAGCGGACCCTGCTCGACGCCCGCGGCAACGGCCAGAAGATCATCCTCGCGCTCGACACGGTCAAGAACCTGGCCGACGAGGAGATGAAGGTCGTCGTCGACGACGCCAAGGGCGTCCAGAAGATCACCAAGCTGATGGAGCCCTCCGACGCCACCGGCGAGTACATCGGCGTCACGCTCATCGAGCCGGAGGCCGCCGAGGCCCTCGCCGAGGCGCTGAAGACCACCTTCGAGCGCGACCCCGACCTGTACTACGAGGACGGCTACCAGCAGCTCGTCAACGACGGCTTCGTCATCGACGTGGCCCCCATCGGCGACGTCAAGTGGGTCGAGATCGACAACCACGACGACCTCGCCAAGGGCCGGACGATCGCATGCCAGTACTGACGAGGCTCATCCCCTCCCCGGTCGTCGTCGACATCACCCGCGGCGCCATGGACGACCTGGCCGGCCTCCTGGCCGACCAGCGGATCTCGGCGTCCGGGAAGCTGGCGATCGCGATCAGCGGCGGGTCCGGCCAGGTGCTGCGCACCAAGCTGGAGCCCGTACTGCCGCACGCCGACTGGTACCCGGTCGTCGACGGCACCATCGACTCCGCCGTCAAGCTCGCCGACGACATAAAGGGCCGTCGCTACGACGCCGTCGTCGGCCTGGGCGGCGGCAAGATCATCGACGTGGCCAAGTACGCCGCGGCGCGCGTCGGCCTGCCCATGGTGGCCGTCGCCACCAACCTGGCGCACGACGGCATCTGCTCGCCGGTGGCCACGCTCGACAACGACAACGGCCGCGGCTCCTACGGCGTGCCCACGCCGATCGCGATGGTCATCGACCTCGACGTGATCCGCGACGCCCCGGTGCGGTTCGTCCGCTCCGGCATCGGCGACGCGCTCTCCAACATCTCGGCCATCGCCGACTGGGAGCTCTCGCACAAGATCACCGGGGAGCCCGTGGACGGCCTGGCCGCCGCCATGGCCCGTACGGCCGGCGAGGCCGTCCTGCGCCACCCCGGCGGCTGCGGCGACGACGCGTTCCTCACCGTGCTCGCCGAATCCCTGGTGCTCACCGGCATCGCCATGTCGATCAGCGGCGACACCCGGCCCGCGTCCGGCGCCTGCCACGAGATCAGCCACGCCTTCGACCTGCTCTACCCCGGACGCTCCGCGCTCCACGGCGAGCAGGTCGGCATCGGCGCCGCCTTCGCGATGTTCCTGCGCGGCGCCGAGGAACAGTCCGGGCTCTTCGTCGAGTCGATGCGCGGGCACGGGCTGCCCGTGCTGCCCGCCGAGATCGGGTTCAGCGTGGACGAGTTCGTCGCGGCCGTCGAGTACGCCCCCCAGACCCGTCCGGGACGCTTCACGATCCTGGAGCACCTCAATCTGTCCGCAGCCGAGATCAGGGACGCTTACGCCGACTATGCCAAGACCATCCGTAGCTGAACTCCGGCCCGTCGTTCACCCGCCGGGCGTCAAGGACCGGCGCAGTGGCGAGCACTGGGGCGGTCGCCTGTACATGCGCGAGATCTCCCTGCGCATCACCCGCGTCCTGGTGAACACCAAGGTCACGCCCAACCAGCTGACCTACGTGATGACCCTCGCCGGTGTCCTGGCCGCCCCGGCGCTGCTGATCCCGGGCATCTGGGGCGCCGTCCTCGGCGTGGTCATGGTCCAGCTGTACCTGCTGCTCGACTGCGTCGACGGCGAGGTCGCCCGCTGGAAGAAGCAGTTCTCGCTCTCCGGCGTGTACCTGGACCGGGTCGGCGCCTACCTGTGCGACGCGGCGGTCCTCGTCGGCTTCGGCCTGCGCGCCTGCGACCTGTGGGGCACCGGGCGGATCGACTGGCTGTGGGCGTTCCTGGGCACCCTCGCGGCCCTCGGCGCCATCCTGATCAAGGCCGAGACCGACCTGGTCGGCGTCGCCCGCCACCAGACCGGCAAGGAGCCCGTCGCGGAGGCCGCCGCCGAGCCGCGCTCCTCCGGCATGGCGCTCGCCCGGCGGGCCGCGTCCGCGCTGAAGTTCCACCGGCTCGTCCTCGGCATCGAGGCCTCGCTGCTCATCCTGCTGCTGGCCGTCCTGGACCAGATGCGGGGAGACCTGTTCTTCTCCCGGCTCGGCGTCGCCGTGCTGGCCGGCATCGCCATGCTCCAGACGGTGCTGCACCTGGTGTCGATCCTGGCCTCGAGCAGGCTCAAGTGACGACGCCGATGCGGCTGGGCGCCGTGATCATCACCATGGGCAACCGGCCCGACGAGCTGAAGGCGCTCCTCGACTCGGTGGCCCGCCAGGAGGGCGACCCGATCGAGGTCGTCGTCGTGGGCCAGGGCGTCCGGGTCACCGGGCTCCCCGAGGGCGTGCGCTCCGTCGAGCTGCCCGAGAACCTGGGCATCCCCGGCGGCCGCAACGTCGGCATCGAGGCCTTCGGCCCCGGCGGCCGCGAGGTCGACGCGCTGCTCTTCCTCGACGACGACGGGCTGCTGGAGCGCACCGACACCGCCGAGCTGTGCCGCCAGGCCTTCGCCGAGGACCCGGAGCTCGGGATCGTCAGCTTCCGGATCGCCGATCCGGAGTCCGGCGAGACCCAGCGCCGGCACGTGCCCCGGCTGCGCGCCGCGGACCCGATGCGCTCCTCCCGCGTGACCACCTTCCTGGGCGGCGCCAACGCCGTCCGCACGGAGGTGTTCGAGCAGGTCGGAGCGCTGCCGGACGAGTTCTTCTACGCGCACGAGGAGACCGATCTGGCCTGGCGGGCACTCGACGCAGGGTGGCTGATCGACTACCGGGCGGACATGGTGCTCCTGCATCCGAAAACCTCCCCCTCCCGGCACGCGGTCTACCACCGTATGGTGGCCCGTAATCGGGTGTGGCTCGCCCGCCGCAACTTGCCCGCCCCGCTGGTCCCGGTCTACCTGGGCGTCTGGCTCCTGCTGACGCTGCTGCGCAGACCGTCGGCACCGGCGCTCAAGGCCTGGTTCGGTGGATTCAAAGAGGGATGGACCACCCCCTGCGGTCCCCGGCGCCCCATGAAGTGGCGTACGGTCTGGCGGCTGACCCGGCTGGGCCGACCGCCTGTCATCTGACACGCCCACGTCTGAGAACATGGCGCGATCACGGAACATGCGTGATCTCGAACATGCAAGATCACGGGCCGAGCGCCCCAGGCCCGATGCCACCTTCTGCCGCATCTTGAAGACGGAAAGTTTCAACTTGTGAGTGACACAACCCAGGATGGCGCCCTCGCCACGAGCAAGCCGCCGTCCGAAGACGCGGGGCTGGCCCCAGCGGAGCTCGCCAGGAAGTACGGCCTGTCCGTCAGCGGTGCCCGGCCGACCCTGGCCGAATACGTGCGGCAGCTCTGGGAGCGGCGCCACTTCATCATGGCGTTCTCCCGGGCCAAGCTGATGGCCCAGTACAGCGAGGCGAGGCTCGGCCAGATCTGGCAGGTGGCGACCCCGCTGCTCAACGCGCTGGTGTACTACCTGATCTTCGGTCTGATCATGAACGCGGGCCGGGGGATGGAGAAGGGGGTCTACATCCCCTTCCTGGTGACGGGCATCTTCGTCTTCACCTTCACCCAGAGCTCGCTGATGGCGGGGGTCCGGGCCATCCCCGGCAACCTCGGCCTGGTCCGCGCCCTGCACTTCCCGCGCGCCTCCCTGCCGATCTCCTTCTCGATGCAGCAGCTCCAGCAGCTGCTGTACTCGATGATCGTCGTGGTGGTCGTCACGGTCGGCTTCGGCAACTACCCGAGGCTGTCGTGGCTGCTGGTCATCCCGACCCTGGCGCTCCAGTTCGTCTTCAACACCGGCCTCGCGCTGGTCTTCGGGCGGATGGGTTCCAAGACCCCCGACCTCGCGCAGCTGATGCCGTTCATCACACGTACGTGGATGTACGCCTCGGGCGTCATGTTCTCGATCAGCGGGGCGCTCGAGGACAGGCACGTGCCCGCGTGGGTCACGGACGTGCTCCAGTGGAACCCGGCGGCGATCTACATGGACCTGGTCCGGTACGCGCTGATCGACGACTACGGCCGGGAGAACCTGCCGCCGCACGTCTGGGCCTTCGCCGTCGGCTGGGCCGTCGTGATCGGGCTCGGCGGTTTCGTGTACTTCTGGAAGGCTGAGGAGCGTTACGGCCGTGGCTGAGATCAACCGGGACAGCAACGTCCCCACCGTCATCGCCGACGACGTGCACATCGTCTACCGCGTCAACACCGGCAGCTCCGGCAAGGGCAGCGCCACCGCGGCGCTGAGCAAGATAATGCGCCGGGGCAAGGGCGATGCGCCGGGCGTCCGCCGGGTGCACGCCGTGCGCGGCGTCACCTTCACCGCGTACCGCGGCGAGGCCATCGGAGTCATCGGCTCCAACGGCTCCGGCAAGTCCACGCTGCTGCGCGCCATCGCCGGCCTGCTGCCCTGCGAGTCCGGCAAGGTCTACACCGACGGCCAGCCCTCGCTGCTGGGTGTCAACGCCGCACTGATGAACGACCTCACCGGTGAGCGCAACGTGGTCCTCGGCGGTCTCGCGATGGGAATGAGCCGCGAGCAGATCCGGGAGCGTTACGACGACATCGTCGACTTCTCGGGCATCAACGACAAGGGCGATTTCATCTCCCTTCCGATGCGCACGTACTCCTCGGGTATGGCCGCGCGCCTCCGCTTTTCCATTGCGGCGGCGAAGGACCACGACGTTCTGATGATCGACGAGGCCCTGGCCACCGGTGACCGTAAGTTCCAGGTGCGTTCCGAGGAGCGCATCCGCGAACTGCGCAAGCATGCCGGAACCGTTTTCCTGGTGAGCCACAACAACAAGTCCATCCGCGACACCTGCAGCCGCGTGCTGTGGCTGGAGAAGGGTGAACTCCTGATGGACGGGCCCACCGAGGAAGTCGTCTCGGCCTACGAGAAGGCGACCAGCGCCTGACGCGGCCCTGCCGGCCCCCGTCGCCTCGGGCGGCGGGGGCTTCGGCATGCCCGGGACGCCCGGCGCCGACATTCGGTAGCGGAGTGAATACCCGAGAGGCTGCCGCGGCGTTGTACAGCGTAAGCTGGAGCAGGCCTCAATCGCGGTCAGAGGGGACGATTCCCCGCAGGTGAACGGCCTGGGGTACCCCGGGGAAAGTCCGGCGGCGTGTCCGAAATAGGATGTATTGGGTCGGCAGTGTAGAACGGGAGATGTGACGGCAATGGCTACGGGAATTCTCCGGCCCCCAGGCATTACGGCCGTCTCCCGCGCGGGCGGCGGGCGGTGACCCCCGGGCACGGTATCCGGCCACGGCGGGACGCGGCCCCCACAGCCCCCGACACCCACGCGCGCGCCACCCTCGGCAAGGCGCGGACGGAGAACTTCCCCGTCGCCCCGTCCTTCCTCCCGCGCGCCTGGCGCGACGGCCTGATGGCGGTGTACGGGTACGCCCGCCTGGTCGACGACATCGGCGACGGCGACCTCGCCCCCGGCGGCCACGACGCCGTCCTCCTCGGCCTCGACCCGGCCGCCGCGGACGACCGGCTCGCGATGCTCGACGCCTTCGAGGCGGACCTACACCGCGTATTCGGCGGCTCCGACGGACCGCCGCGCCACCCCCTGCTGCTGGCCCTCCGGCCCGTGGTCCGCGCCCACGGCCTCACCCCGGAGCCCTTCCTCGGGCTCATCGAAGCCAACCGCCAGGACCAGCACGTCACGCGCTACGAGACGTACGGCGACCTGCTCGCGTACTGCGAACTCTCCGCGAACCCGGTCGGCCGCCTCGTGCTGTCCCTCACCGGCACCAGCACCCCCGAGCGGATCCGCCGCTCCGACGCGATCTGCACCGCCCTGCAGATCGTCGAACACGTACAGGACGTCGCGGAGGACCTCGACCGGGGCAGGATCTACCTCCCGGCCGAGGACATGCGCCGCTTCCGCGTGGCCGAGGCCGACCTCAAGGCCCACCACGCCGGAGCGTCCGTACGGTCCCTGGTCGCGTTCGAAGCCGAACGCGCCCGTGACCTCCTGAATGAAGGCACCCCGCTCGTGGGTAGCGTGCACGGCAGGCTCCGGCTGTTGCTCGCGGGCTTCGTGGGAGGAGGGCGCGCCGCCCTGAGAGCCGTCACCGCCGCCGGCTTCGACGTACTCCCCGGCCCGCCCAAGCCCACCAGGAGCGGCCTGCTCCGCGAGGTGGCCGCCGTCCTGCGCACAGCGCCGAGAAAGGGGTGAGCCCGACCGTGGAGGGTTCCGCACACACGTCCGCACCGTCCGCACCGGTCCTGGCGGCCTACAGCTACTGCGAGGCCGTCACCGGTTCGCAGGCGCGCAACTTCGCGTACGGCATCCGACTGCTGCCCTCCGACAAGCGGCAGGCGATGTCCGCGCTGTACGCCTTCTCCCGGCGCGTGGACGACATCGGCGACGGCGCGCTGGCCCCCGAGGCCAAGCTCGTCCGGCTCGAGGAGACCCGCACCCTCCTCGGCCGGATCCGGGCCGAGGAGATCGACGAGGACGACACGGACCCGGTCGCCGTCGCCCTCGCCCATGCGGCCCGCCGCTTCCCGATCCCGCTCGGCGGCCTCGACGAGCTCATCGACGGCGTCCTGATGGACGTCCGCGGCGAGACCTACGAGACCTGGGACGACCTCAAGGCGTACTGCCGCTGCGTGGCCGGAGCCATCGGGCGGCTCTCCCTCGGCGTGTTCGGCACGGTGCACGCCGGAGGCCTCGGCGCATCCGACGCGGCGCGCGCCGACGAGTACGCCGACACCCTCGGTCTCGCCCTCCAGCTCACCAACATCCTGCGCGACGTCCGCGAGGACGCCGCCAACGGGCGCACCTACCTGCCCGCCGAGGACCTCGCCAAGTTCGGCTGCTCGGACGGGTTCGGGAGCGACCGGATGCCCGCCGGGGCCGACTTCGCCGGGCTCGTCCACCACGAAGTCCGGCGCGCCCGCGCCCTGTTCGTCGAGGGCTACCGGCTGCTGCCCATGCTCGACCGGCGCAGCGGCGCCTGTGTCGCCGCCATGGCCGGCATCTACCGGCGCCTCCTCGACCGGATCGAGCGGGAGCCCGATGCGGTGCTCCGCGGCCGCGTCTCGCTGCCCACGCACGAGAAGGCGTACGTCGCCGTCCGCGGCCTGTCCGGCCTCGACGCCCGGACCATCTCGCGCCAGAGCGCCCGGAGGCGGCCTTGACGAGCCCGACGGTCATGCCGACCGCCCCTGCACCGCACCGCACCGCGCAGCCCGCCGGCCCGCAGGCAACCACTGCGCGGGCCGCCGCGTCTCACCGTGCGGGCTCTGCCCGTACGGCCGCCCCGGCGGGCAGCAGCCGTACGACGGGGGAGAGTGCATGAGCGGCAGCGACAACCGAGCCGTCGTCATCGGCGGCGGCCTCGCCGGAGTGACGGCCGCCCTCGAACTCGCCGACGCAGGAGTGCAGGTCACCCTGCTCGAAGGCCGCCCGCGGCTCGGCGGGCTCGCGTTCTCCTTCAAGCGCGGCGAGCTCACCGTCGACAACGGCCAGCACGTCTACCTGCGCTGCTGCACCGCCTACCGGTGGTTCCTCGACCGCGTCGAGGGCGCCGCCCTCGCACCGCTGCAGGACCGGCTCGACGTACCCGTACTCGACGTCGCCCACCCCGGCGGGCCGCGCCTGGGCCGGCTGCGCCGCACCGCCCTGCCCGTACCCCTGCACCTGGCGAGCTCCCTGGCCCGCTACCCGCACCTCTCGCTCGCCGAGCGCGTGAGCGTCGGCCGCGCCGCCCTCGCACTGCGCCGGCTCGACCCCGCCGACCCCGCGCTGGACGGCCTGGACTTCGCGACCTGGCTCGGGCGGTACGGCCAGAGCCCGCGCACCATCGAGGCCCTGTGGGACCTCGTCGGCATCGCCACGCTCAACGCCACCGCCGCCCAGTCCTCGCTGGGCCTGGCCGCCATGGTCTTCAAGACCGGCCTGCTCTCCGAGAACGGCGCCGCCGACATCGGCTGGGCCTCGGTCCCGCTCGGCGAACTGCACGACACCCTCGCCCGCAAGCAGCTCGACGCCGCCGGCGTACGCACCGAACTGCGCACCCGCGTCACCGCCGTCTCCCGTACGCAGGACGGGAACTGGCGCGTCGACACCGAGGGCGAGTCCCTCGACGCGGGCACCGTCGTCCTCGCCGTCCCGCAGCGCGAGGCCCACGGACTCCTGCCGCCCGGCGCGCTCGCCGACCCGGACAAGCTCCTCGACATCGGCACCGCGCCCATCCTCAACGTCCACGTCGTCTACGACCGCAAGGTGCTCAAGCAGCCCTTCTTCGCCGCGCTCGGCTCCCCGGTCCAGTGGGTCTTCGACCGCACCGACTCCTCCGGGCTGCCCGACGGCGGCCAATACCTGGCCCTGTCCCAGTCGGCCGCCCAGGACGACATCGACGAGCCCGTCTCGGTGCTGCGCACGAAGTACCTGCCCGAGCTGGAACGGCTGCTGCCGGCCGCTCGGGGCGCCAAGGTACGGGACTTCTTCGTCACCCGGGAGCGGACGGCCACGTTCGCCCCCACCCCCGGCGTCGGCCGGCTGCGCCCCGGGGCGCGGACCGACACGCCGGGCCTCTACCTCGCCGGTGCGTGGACCGCCACCGGTTGGCCCGCGACCATGGAGGGCGCTGTCCGCAGCGGACTGAGCGCGGCGCACGCCGCACTCGCCGCACTCGGCCGCCACCGGGAGCACCCCCTGCAGGAGGCGGCATGACGACCACCAGCACGACCGCAGCAGCACGTACAGGAACCAGAGGAGAGCCAGTGAACCCGGGGAATCCGGCTGTCGAGAACACGGATGCCGGCAACGGCGCAGCCGGAGGGGGCGTGGAGAAGGCGGACACGATCGCCCTCCTGGAGCGCGGCCGCGCGCTGTCGACCCCCGTGCTCCGCGCCGCGGTCGACCGGCTCGCGGCGCCCATGGACACCGTCGCCGCGTACCACTTCGGCTGGATCGACGCCCAGGGCAACGCGGCCGACGGCGACGGCGGCAAGGCCGTCCGCCCCGCCCTCGCGCTGCTCTCCGCCGAGGCCGCGGGAGCCGCGGCCGAGGTCGGCATCCCCGGAGCGGTCGCCGTCGAGCTCGTCCACAACTTCTCGCTGCTGCACGACGACCTGATGGACGGCGACGAGCAGCGCCGCCACCGCGACACGGTGTGGAAGGTGCACGGCCCGGCCCTCGCGATCCTGGTCGGCGACGCGCTCTTCGCCCTCGCCAACGAGGTCCTGCTGGAACTCGGCACCGTCGAGGCCGGCCGCGCCGCGCGCCGGCTGACCACCGCCAGCCGCAAGCTCATCGACGGCCAGGCCCAGGACATCTCCTACGAGCACCGCGAGCGCGTCAGCGTCGAGGAGTGCCTGGAGATGGAGGGCAACAAGACCGGCGCCCTGCTCGCCTGCGCGGTCTCCATCGGCGCCGTCCTCGGCGGCGCGGACGACCGTACGGCCGACAAGCTGGAGGAGTACGGCTACCACCTCGGCCTCGCCTTCCAGGCCGTCGACGACCTCCTCGGCATCTGGGGCGACCCGGAGTCCACCGGCAAGCAGACCTGGAGCGACCTGCGCCAGCGCAAGAAGTCCCTGCCGGTGGTCGCCGCCCTCGCGGCGGGCGGACCCGCCTGCGAGGAGCTCGCGCAGCTGCTCGCCGCCGACGCCAAGAGCAACGACTTCGAGAACTTCTCGGAGGAGGAGTTCGCGGCCCGCGCCGCGCTCATCGAGGCCGCGGGCGGGCGCGAGTGGACCGCCGAGGAGGCGCGCCGCCAGCACGCGATCGCCATCCGCGCGCTGGACGACGTGGACATGCCGCAGCGGGTGCGCGAACAGCTCGTCGCCCTCGCCGACTTCGTCGTCGTGCGCAAGAGGTGATCGCCACCCGAGCAGGGATATGACTCGCGAGTCGCCGGCCGGCGCCCCCTGACAGGAGCGCCCGGCCGACGGCATACCCCAGCACAGCAGAGGACAACTGCCACGTAAGGGGAAGCCATGACAGCGACGACCGACGGCGCCGGTACCCCCGGCGCCGACCCGGGTTCCACCACGCCGGACACGGTGCAGGGTGCGCAGGAGGCCGCGGTGCGGGCCACCCGGCACCTGCTGGCCCGCCAGGACGCGGCCGGGTGGTGGAAGGGCGACCTGCAGACCAACGTCACGATGGACGCCGAGGACCTGCTGCTGCGGCAGTTCCTCGGGATCCGGGACGAGGCGACCACGCAGGCCGCCGCCCTGTTCATCCGGGGCGAGCAGCGCGAGGACGGCACCTGGGCCACCTTCCACGGCGGGCCCCCCGAACTCTCCGCCACCATCGAGGCGTACGTCGCCCTGCGGCTCGCCGGCGATGCGCCCGACGCCCCGCACATGGCCCGCGCCTCGGCCTGGGTCCGGGCCCACGGCGGGATCGCCGCCGCCCGCGTCTTCACCCGGATCTGGCTGGCCCTGTTCGGCTGGTGGAGCTGGGACCGCCTGCCCGAACTCCCGCCCGAGCTGGTCTTCCTGCCACCCTGGGTGCCGCTGAACATCTACGACTTCGGCTGCTGGGCCCGCCAGACCATCGTGCCGCTGACCGTGGTCTCCGCCAAGCGCCCCGTGCGCCCGGCCCCGTTCGCCCTCGACGAGCTGCACACCGACGCGCGGCGGCCGTATCCTCCCGTCAATCGCGCGGCCCCGCTGGCGAGTTGGGAGGGCCTCTTCCAGCGGATGGACAAGGCCCTGCACGTCTACCGGCGGTTCGCCCCGCGCCGGCTGCGCAAGGCCGCGATGGACACCGCGGCCCGCTGGATCATCGAGCGCCAGGAGAACGACGGCTGCTGGGGCGGGATCCAGCCACCCGCCGTGTACTCCGTCATCGCCCTGCACCTGCTCGGGTACGACCTCGCGCACCCGGTGATGCGGGCCGGGCTGGAGTCCCTGGACCGGTTCGCGGTGTGGCGCGAGGACGGCGCCCGGATGGTCGAGGCCTGCCAGTCCCCGGTCTGGGACACCTGCCTCGCCGCCATCGCCCTGGCCGACGCGGGCCTGGCGCCCGACCACCCGGCCCTGGTGAAGGCCGCCGACTGGATGCTCGGCGAGGAGATCGTCCGCACCGGCGACTGGGCGGTCCGCAGGCCCGGACTCGCCCCCGGCGGCTGGGCGTTCGAGTTCCACAACGACACCTACCCCGACATCGACGACACCGCCGAGGTGGTCCTCGCGCTGCGCAGGATCCGGCACCCGGAGCCGGCCAGGGTGGAGGCGGCCATCGCCCGCGGGGTCTCATGGAACCTCGGCATGCAGTCCGGGAACGGGGCCTGGGGCGCCTTCGACGCCGACAACACCAGCCCCTTCCCGAACCGGCTGCCGTTCTGCGACTTCGGCGAGGTCATCGACCCGCCGTCGGCCGACGTCACCGCCCACGTGGTGGAGATGCTCGCCGTCGAGGGCAAGGCCGCAGACCCGCGGACCCGGCGCGGCATCGCCTGGCTGCTCGCCGAACAGGAGCCCTCCGGCGCCTGGTTCGGCCGCTGGGGCACCAACTACGTGTACGGCACCGGGTCGGTGGTCCCGGCCCTGACGGCCGCGGGCTTCGACCCGGCGCATCCCGCGATCCGGCGGGCCGTGCGCTGGCTGGAATCCGTACAGAACGAGGACGGCGGGTGGGGCGAGGACCAGCGCTCGTACAAGGACCCGGAGTGGGCCGGGAAGGGGGCCTCGACCGCCTCGCAGACCGCCTGGGCGCTCATGGCGCTGCTCTCGGCGGGGGAGCGGGACGGCAAGGCCGTCGAGCGGGGCGTCGGGTACCTGGTGGAGACCCAGCGGGAGGACGGCTCCTGGGACGAGCCGTACTTCACCGGCACCGGCTTCCCCTGGGACTTCTCCATCAACTACCACCTGTACCGGCAGGTGTTCCCGCTCACCGCGCTCGGCCGCTACCTGTACGGGGAACCCTTCGCGCACGGGGAGGCCTGATGGCCGCCGCCGCCGACCGGGCCGACGGGCCCGGGCCGCCCGAGCCGCCGCCGCCCGCCGGGCCGCCCGCGCCGCTGCTGGTCGCCTGCGCCCTGCGCATCGAGCAGGCCGCCCTGCGCAGCGGCGGCGGCCGCGGGGCGGCCCGCCCCGAACCGGGCTACGCCGTCCTGCGTACGGGCATGGGCCCGCGCGCCGCCGAACGGGCCGTCGGCCGGGCGCTCGCCGAGCCGGGGCTGCACCGGGCCCCCGTCCTCGCCACCGGGTTCTGCGCCGGGTTGGTACCCGGCATGAGCCCCGGCGACCTCGTCGTCGCCGAAGAGACCCGGGACCCGCGGGGCACCGTCGCCTGCGCCGGCACCGCCCTGCTCGCCGAGGCACTGGCCCGGGCCGCTCCCGGCCGGACCGTGCACACCGGCGCACTGACCGGATCCGACCACGTCGTCCGCGGCCAGGAACGCGCCCAGCTGCGCGCCACCGGCGCCATCGCGGTCGACATGGAGTCCGCGGCCACCCTGTGGACGGCCACCCGGGCCGCCGCAGATGGCTGGAACCGTCCGGTTGCGGCCGTCCGGGTGATCGTGGACGCTCCGGAGCACGAGCTCGTCCGTATCGGCACGTTCCGCGGTGGAATATCGGCCTTCCGCGTATTGCGTGCCGTACTGCCCGCGTTTCATGACTGGCACCGTTCTTTGCTGCTCCCCAGGAGGTGAGCCAGATGGCCATGCCACTGCGACAGTCCATCAGGGTCGGGACGTATCTTCTCGAACAGAAGCTCCGCAAGCGTGAGAAGTTCCCGCTGATCGTCGAGCTGGAACCGCTCTACGCCTGCAACCTGGCCTGCGAGGGGTGCGGGAAGATCCAGCACCCGGCCGGTGTGCTCAAGCAGCGCATGCCGGTCGCCCAGGCCGTCGGCGCCGTCCTGGAGTCCGGCGCACCCATGGTGTCCATCGCGGGCGGCGAGCCCCTGATGCACCCGCAGATCGACGAGATCGTGCGGCAGTTGGTGGCCAAGCGGAAGTACGTCTTCCTGTGCACCAATGCGATGCTGCTGCGCAAGAAGATCGAGAAGTTCACCCCGTCCCCGTACTTCGCCTTCGCCGTGCACATCGACGGGCTGCGCGAACGGCACGACGAGTCGGTCGCCAAGGAAGGCGTCTTCGACGAGGCGGTCGCCGCCATCAAGGAGGCGAAGCGGCGCGGGTTCCGGGTCACCACCAACTCCACCTTCTTCAACACCGACACCCCGCAGACGATCATCGAGGTGCTCAACTACCTCAATGACGACCTCAAGGTCGACGAAATGATGATCTCGCCCGCCTATGCCTACGAAAAGGCCCCTGACCAGGAGCACTTCCTCGGTGTCGAACAGACCAGGGAGCTCTTCAAGAAGGCCTTCGCGGGCGGAAACCGGCGTCGCTGGCGGCTCAACCACTCCCCGCTCTTCCTCGACTTCCTGGAAGGCAAGGTGGATTTCCCCTGCACCGCCTGGGCGATTCCCAATTACTCCCTCTTCGGCTGGCAGCGCCCCTGCTATCTGATGAGCGACGGCTACGTGCCGACGTACCGGGAACTGATCGAGGAGACCGACTGGAGCAAGTACGGCCGCGGAAAGGACCCGCGCTGCGCGAATTGCATGGCGCACTGCGGCTACGAGCCGACCGCCGTCCTCGCCACCATGGGCTCCCTCAAGGAGTCCCTGCGCGCGGCCCGGGAGACCATCGGCGGCAACCGGGAGAAGCAGTGACCGGCTTCGACCTCCGCGCCCTGCTCGACGAGCGGGGCGGGGAACGGTACGAGCTGCACACCAAGCACCTCAACCACCAGCTGCCGCGGATGCTGCACACGATCGGCTTCGACAAGGTCTACGTACGGGCCGAGGGCGCGCACTTCTGGGACGCCGACGGCAACGACTACCTGGACATGCTGGCCGGGTTCGGCGTCATGGGCCTGGGCCGCCACCATCCGGTGGTCCGCCAGGCCCTGCACGACGTCCTGGACGCGCAGCTCGCCGACCTCACCCGGTTCGACTGCCAGCCGCTGCCCGGGCTGCTGGCGGAGAAGCTGCTCTCGTACAGCCCGCACCTGGAGCGGGTCTTCTTCGGCAACAGCGGCACCGAGGCCGTGGAGACCGCCCTGAAGTTCGCCCGGTACGCCACCGGGCGAACGAGGGTTCTCTATTGCGACCACGCCTTCCACGGGCTGACCGCGGGCTCGCTCTCGGTCAACGGGGAGGGCGGGTTCCGGGACGGCTTCGCGCCGCTGCTGCCCGATACGAAGATCGCCCTCGGGGACCTGGCCGCCCTCGAGCGGGAGCTGAAGCGGGGCGACGTCGCCGCCTTCGTCGTCGAGCCGATCCAGGGCAAGGGCGTGCTCGCGGCCCCGCCCGGATTCCTGCTCGCGGCGCAGGAGCTGCTGCACCGGCACAAGGCCCTGCTCATCGCGGACGAGGTGCAGACGGGGCTCGGCCGGACCGGCGATTTCTACGCGTACCAGCACGAGCCGGGCGTGGAACCGGACCTGGTGTGCGTGGCGAAGGCCCTGTCGGGCGGCTATGTGCCGGTCGGCGCGACCCTCGGCAAGGAATGGATCTTCCGAAAGGTCTATTCGTCCATGGACCGGGTGCTGGTGCACTCCGCCAGCTTCGGATCCAACGCGCAGGCGATGGCGGCCGGGCTCGCGGTGCTCTCCGTCATGGAGGACGAGTCGGTGGTCGCGCACGCCCGCGCGATGGGCGACCTGCTGCGCGGCCGGCTCGCCGCGCTCGTGGACGAGTACGAGCTGCTCCACGAGGTACGGGGGCGCGGCCTGATGATCGGCATCGAGTTCGGGCGGCCGTCCTCGCTGGGGCTGCGCAGCCGGTGGACCATGCTCCAGGCGGCCCGCAAGGGGCTCTTCGCCCAGATGGTCGTGGTGCCGCTCCTGCAGAAGCACCGGATCCTGACGCAGGTCTCCGGCGACCATCTGGAGGTCATCAAGCTCATCCCGCCGCTGGTCGTGGACGAGGGGGACGTCGACCGGTTCGTCGGCGCCTTCCGCGCGGTCATGGACGAGGCGCACGGCGGGGGCGCTCTGATGTGGGACTTCGGCAGGACGCTGGTGAAGCAGGCCGTCGCCGGCGGCTGACGGCCTGCTCCACGGCAGGTCCGGGCGGTCAGTCGAGCAGCTGCTCCCGCAGCCGGCCGAGGGTCTCGGGCGTGAGTCCGAGACCCTCGGCGAGGTACCGGTCGACCCCGCCCCAGTGCTCGTCGATGGTGTCGAAGGCGGCCGTCAGGTACTCGGCGCGGGCGTCGAAGAGCGGCGCGAGCAGCTCCATCACCTCGGGGGAGCGGGCCTCGGGCCCCCCGCTGGTCCGGCGCACCCGGTAGCGGCGGTGCGGGGCGTTGGACTCCAGGTAGTCCGCCACGATCGCCTCGCGCCCGACGCCCAGCGCGAGCAGGGTGACGGCGATCGACAGGCCGGCCCGGTCCTTGCCGGCCGCGCAGTGCATGAGTGCCGGAACGCTGTCCTCGGCGAGGGCGCGAACGACCCGGCCGTGCTCGGCGGTGCGGTGCTTGATCATCGAGCGGTACGAGTCGGTCATCCGGGCGGCGCCCTTCCCCTCGCCCAGGATTCCGCGGAGCTGCTCGAGGTCGCCGTCGCGGACCATCTTCCAGAATTCCTTGCCGTCGGCCGGATCCGACAGCGGGATGTTGACGTTCAGCACGCCGGGAAGCTCGACGTCGAGTCCCTCCAGGGCGTGGTCCGCGTTGTTGCGGAAGTCGAAAATCGTGTGGAGGCCGAGCGATGCGAGGAATTCTGCATCGGTTTCGGTGGCATGTGCCAGATGTCCGCTACGGAACAGTTTTCCCGGCTTGACCCTCCGCCCGTCGGTGGTCGGCAGTCCGCCCACGTCACGGAAGTTGCGCACTCCGGCCAGCTCCGGCTCCGGTAGGGGCTCCGTCCGCGGGTGCTGGGGTATCTGCTGGGTCACGGGAACTCCTCCGCGTCGTCGTGGGATGTCCGAATTACGCTACTTGGGACCAACTTGCCATCACCGGAGGCGAGATCGGGCGCAGCCCCGTGAGCCAGATCATACGGTGACCGTGAGTGCCTGATCGTCAAAGTCGAATGGCCCGGCCGGAGCGGTTGTTGGCGGCGGGGAATGGACGCAGGGTGACCGGAATTCCCTCGAACTCCCCGGATTGTGAATCCGTCGGGAAATTCGTGGCTTGTTCGGTGCGGCTCAACTCGATTACCTTCGCGATCGATCCGGATGGACCGCCGAATCCTGCCGCCGTCCGGAAACCGCACCCGACTATTCACGCGCGCGGCAGGAGCGGGGGAACCAGGTAAGCCGCTGTTCCCGATCTTCGTATCGGCGCAGCTCGGGGTGAAGCCGTACATGTTCCGCTCATGTGCCGCCGGACATCTCCAGTCCGAACCCGACAGCTCACCTCGCAGGCGACGGAGAGGAATTCGCCATGCCTGCAAAGGGTAAGCACCGCCGTCCCAAGTCCCGTTCCGTGGTGCGCGGCTTCGCCGTCGCAGGCTCCGGTGGCGCGGCCCTCGCGCTGCCGCTGCTGGGTGCCGCCGGCGCCCATGCGGCCGGTGCCCCGGCCGCCGCACCCGCCGCGGCTCCCGTGCAGGCCCCGCAGGTTCCGGCGGCGCTGCAGGCCGCGCCCGCCGCTGTCGCGCAGGGCTCGCCGGCCACTTCGGCCGTCTACACGGTCGTGCCGGGCGACTACCTCTCCAAGATCGCCCAGGAGCGCCACCTCTCGGGCGGCTGGCAGCAGCTGTACGCCGACAACCGCGAGGCCGTCGGCACCAACCCGTCGCTGATCCACCCCGGGCTGAAGCTGACCCTCGGTGCGCGGGGCGAGGCGGCCCCGGCCGCGCCGGCTCCGGCCGAGGAGTCCGCTCCGGCCCCGGCGAAGAAGTCCTCGGCCCACCACCCCGCCTCGGACCCGGCCCCGTCCTCGGACCGCAAGGACTCCGCAGAGGCCGCGCCGGCCCCCGCCGCCCCCGCGGCCGCTGCCGCCGCCGCGCCCGCCAAGAAGAGCACCGCCGCCAAGTCCGCCGCCGGTACGGTCACCGCCGCCGGCTTCGTCGCCCCCGTCGGCGGCGGGATATCGACCCAGTACAAGACCCCCGGCGCCATGTGGTCCAGCGGCTACCACACCGGTGTCGACTTCATCGCGAGCTCCGGCACCACCGTCCGCGCCGTGGGTGCGGGCACCGTGGTCTCCGCCGGCTGGGCCGGCGCGTACGGCAACGAGGTCGTCATCCGGCACGCGGACGGCAAGTACTCCCAGTACGGCCACCTGTCCCAGCTCTCCGTCTCGGCCGGCCAGAGCGTCACCGGCGGCCAGACCATCGGCCTCTCCGGCTCCACCGGCAACTCGACCGGCCCGCACCTGCACTTCGAGATCCGCACCGGGCCGTCCTACGGCTCGGACATCGACCCGCTGGCCTACCTCCGCACCAAGGGCGTGAGCATCTGACGGCTCCCGCCGTCGGAGAGAGGCAACCGGACCCGTGAGGCCGGGACCCGAGGGGGGTCCCGGCCTCACGCGCTGTCGTTCCGTACCGACCAGGTGGTAGAGATCACGGTCCGTCAACCCCTGCCTACGGTGGCGTAGGTCACGTGCCGCGGTGAAAGATGTGTTCTCGTGGCAGCGACGAAGACGACACTCAAAACCATCGGCTCGTACGCGGCGATCGGGGACAGCTTCACCGAGGGGGTGGGGGACCCGGGGCCCGGCGAGACCTTTCTCGGCTGGGCGGACCGGCTGGCCGTACTCCTGGCCGATCAGCGCGAGGAACACGAATTCCGGTACGCGAACCTGGCCGTGCGGGGGCGCCTCCTCGACCAGATCGTGGCCGAACAGGTCCCCCGGGCCAAGGAGCTCGCACCGGACCTGGTGAGCTTCTGCGCCGGCGGCAACGACATCATCCGGCCCGGCAGCGACCCGGACGACGTGGCGGAGCGGTTCGAGGCGGCCGTCGCCGACCTGACCGGAGCCGTCGGCCAGGTCATGATCACCACCGGCTTCGACACCCGCGGCGTGCCGGTCCTCAAGCACCTCCGGGGCAAGGTGGCCACGTACAGCGCCCATGTGCGCGCCATCGCCGACCGCTACGACTGCCCGGTGCTCGACCTCTGGTCGCTGAAGTCCGTACAGGACCGGCGCGCTTGGGACGACGACCGGCTGCACCTCTCGCCCGAGGGACACACCCGGGTCGCGCTGCGCGCCGCCCAGGTGCTGGGGCTCGAGGTGCCGGCCGACCCCGACCAGCCGTGGCCGCCGCAACAGCCGCGCGGCTCGGTGGACGTGACCCGGGACAACATCCAGTGGGCGCGGGAACACCTGGTGCCGTGGATCGGGCGCAGGCTGCGCGGGGAGTCCTCCGGGGACCACGTGGAGGCGAAGCGTCCGGACCTGCTGCCGCTGTAGCCGGGCGGAGCAGGGGAGCGGGACAGGGGCAGGAGGACGAGGACGCGCGGCGGAATCCTTCGGGACCGGTGCGCGTTGGCATGGTGATAGACCGGAAACCTGTACGGCCTTTCACACCCGTCCGCCCCACCCTCCCAGGAGGCGCTTTGACCGGCTCCCGTCCCCTGCGTCCACGGCTGCGCGCCCTGCGGCCCGAAGCTTTCGGCGCGGATGCGTCCGGCGCACGCCTGGAGCGGATCCACCGCTCGCCGAACTTCGCCGACGGGGTCTTCCAGAACCCGGTCGGGGCCCGGACCAGGCCCTCCGGCTCCATGCTGGAGTTCGCCAAGATCTACTTCCACAAGGAGCAGCGGATCCGGCGGAACCCCGGAGCTCCCGTCCCGGTCTACCCGACGACCCTCGCCGAGCTGGCGAAGCCGCCGGTCAGCGGCTTGCGCCTGACCTGGATGGGGCACTCCGGCGTGCTCGCGGAGATCGACGGTCGGCGGGTGCTGTTCGACCCGGTGTGGGGTGAGCGGTGCTCCCCCTTCCCGTTCGCCGGGCCCAAGCGGCTGCACCCCGTACCCGTACCGCTGGCCTCGCTGGGGCCGGTCGACGTCGTGGTGATCTCGCACGACCACTACGACCACCTCGACCTGCCGACCATCAAGGAGCTGGCCGGTACGGACACGGTCTTCGCCGTCCCGCTCGGGGTCGGCGCCCACCTGGAGCGCTGGGGGGTGTCGCCGGACCGGCTGCGCGAGCTCGACTGGAACGAGGGCACCGAGGTCGCGGGGCTCTCGCTGACGGCCACCCCGGCCCGGCACTTCTGCGGGCGCGGCCTGCGCAACCAGCAGAGCACCCTGTGGGCCTCCTGGGTCGTCGCGGGTGACGAGCACCGGATCTTCCACAGCGGCGACACCGGCTACTTCCCCGGGTTCGGGGAGATCGGCGCCGAGCACGGCCCCTTCGACGCCACGATGATCCAGATCGGGGCCTACTCGGAGTACTGGCCCGACATCCACATGACCCCCGAGGAGGGCATGCGCGCCCACCTCGACCTCCAGGGCGGGATCCCGCACGGCACGATGCTGCCGATCCACTGGGGCACCTTCAACCTGGCCCCGCACCCGTGGGACGAGCCCGGCGAGGGCACCGTGGCCGCGGCCGAGGCCACCGGGGCGGCGATCGCGCTGCCGATCCCGGGCCAGCCGTTCGAGCCGGGCGATGCCGACGCCCCGAGCGAGCCGTGGTGGCGCCCGTTCGTCGCGTCGCCCCCGCCCGTGCCCCTCACGCCGTCCCGCGCCGTCGCGACCGCACGGCCGCCGGCCGTGGCGCACGAGGAACCGGAGGCCGTCGGCTCATAGGGCGTCCGCGGGCGCGGCTCCGGAGCAGCCGCAGGCCCGGGGGTGGTGCGTCGCGTACGGCGGCTGCGAACGTACGCCCCCGGCGGATTCGGGCTGTCGTACGAGCGCTCCATCGGGAGCGGGAAGCAGCCCGGTCAAGTTCCCCAACTGGCTGTCAGGGGCGGGATCGTGCGGTCTAGCGTGGGTATCCGGTGATCAACACCGGGCCCCGGAACCCCTGGGGGCCCGGGCCCCACGTAGAGGACGCCGATGTCCGGACTCCGCGCCGCCCGCCACGCCCCGTCGAGACACGCCGTCACCGGTCCCGGCCGGCAGATACGCCCCCAGCTGGTCCGCGCCTCCCTGCTGCCGACGCTCGCCGCAGCGCTCAGCGGAGCCGCCGCGGTGATCTTCACGCTGCAGCTCGGCGGAGGCGCGGGGGAGCGGGACGCCCGCCTGTGGCCGGTCCTGGCCGGCTGCGCCCTGCTCGTCGTCGGCGCGCTGGCCGCCGCCCTGCTCGGGGCCCAGCGCTCCGCCAAGGCCGTCCGCGACCGCTGCGAGGCCCTGCGCCGCTCCAGCGTGCGCGGCCGCCAGGAGCTTCGGACCGCCGCCGAGCGGCTGGAGCGGGGCGAGCCGCCGGTCCGCCCGGTCCGCGGCGGCCCGACGGGCCCGCCGCCGGGCAGCGACCCGGACCGGGTGGACGAGTTCTGGCTGCTCTCCCAGGAGCTGCGCGGCGCCCGCGAGCAGGCGCACACCACCCTCGTACGGCTGGCCGGCCCGGCCGCGCCGTCCGACAGCGACCGGAAGGTCGAGGTCTTCGTCAACCTCGCGCGCCGGCTCCAGTCACTCGTGCACCGGGAGATCTCGCTGCTCGACGAGCTCGAGGACACGGTCGAGGACCCCGAACTCCTCAGGGAGCTCTTCCACGTCGACCACCTCGCCACCCGGATCCGCCGGCACGCCGAGAACCTGGCCGTGCTGGGCGGCGCCGCCTCCCGGCGCCAGTGGACGCGGCCCATCGACCTGAGCGAGGTGCTGCGCTCCTCCGTCGCGGAGGTCGAGCAGTACACGCGGGTCAAGGTGGTGCCCCCGGCGGGCGGCACCGTACGCGGCCACGCCGTCGCCGACGTGGTGCACCTGCTGGCCGAACTGGTCGAGAACGCCACGGTGTTCTCCGCCCCCGACACCGACGTGGTGGTGCGTGCCGAGCGGGTCACCGCGGGCATCGCCGTCGAGGTGGAGGACCGCGGGCTGGGCATGCCCGCCGCGGAGCAGCACCGGATGAACGCGCTGCTCGTCGACCCCGACCAGATCAGCGTCCGGCACCTGCTGGCGGACGGGCGGATCGGCCTGTTCGTCGTCTCGGCGCTGGCCCGCCGGCACGGGATCGCCGTCGAGCTCAAGTCCAACATCTACGGCGGTGTCCTCGCCGTGCTCGTGCTGCCGCAGGAACTGCTGGGGGCGGAGGCGCCCAGCGCCGCCGACGCGCTCGGGGGCTCCCGGGCCACCTCGTGGGGGACCGGGGAGGGGGGCGGCATGCCCCCGCTGGAGCCCGTACGGGTGGCCGTGCCACAGCCGAAGCCGGAGCGGCAGGTGCCCCCGGAGCCCGAGCCGCAGCGCCGGCCGGAGCGGCAGCCGCGCCGCGATCCGGTCCCGCGGCGGGAGCCGCAGCAACAGCCACCGCGGGAGCCCGCGCCGACAGCCGCGCGGCCGCCGCAGGCCCCACCGACGTGGGCGGCCGCGCCCGCGCCGCACCCGGACCCGCACACGCGGACCGGGGCGGTGCGGCAGGAGGCGGAGCGCCGGGGGCCGAGGGAGACGACGGCCGCCGAGACGACCCTCGACCTGGGCCTGGATTTGGGTCTGGACGTGACCCAGGGCCGGACCCCGGGCGTGGGCCCGGCAGCGGGGACCTCCGCGGGGCCCCTGGCGACGGGGTCGGCGGCGCGGGCATCGACGGCCCCGGCCATGGGGTCGGCCGCCGGGTCGGCCACGGCGCCGGCCGGCCGCGAGCCCGCGCCCCCGGCACCCGTCCGGGCCCCCCTTCCGGCCCCGGTGCCGGCTCCCCCGGCCCCGTCGCCCGCGCCCGTCACGGTGTCCGTACCGGCCGCCCGGACGGACCCGGACCGGCCGCCGCTGCCCCGCCGCCGGGCCCAGCACCACCTCGCCCCGCAGTTGCGGGACGCCCCCGCACCGCGGCGGGCCGACGCACCCGAACAACCCGTGCACGACCCGGGCCTGATGGCCGCCTTCCAACGGGGCTTCGGCCTCGCCCAGTCGGAGAACCAGCCATGACCCCGACCTCTCACCTCAGCAAGGAGCGCACCACCATGGGCGGCGAAGCGGCGACGAAGACCAGTCGGCTCTCGGATCTCGACTGGCTGCTCAGCGGCCTGGTCCAGCGGGTCCCCTACACGCGCAGCGCGGTCCTCCTCACCGCGGACGGCCTCGTCACCTGTGTCCACGGCCTCGACAACGACAGCGCCGACCACCTGGCGGCACTGGCGTCCGGGCTGTACTCGCTCGGGCGGAGCGCCGGATCCCGGTTCGGGGACGGCGCGGAGGTCCGGCAGGTCGTGGTCGAGCTCGACTCCGCGCTCGTGTTCGTCTCGGCCGCCGGGGCGGGCACCTGCCTGGCGGTCCTGGCCGACCGGGAAGCCGATGCGGGCGTGCTCGGCTACGAGATGGCGATGCTGGTCAAGAGCGTCCGACCGTACCTGGCGGCCCCGCCGCGGCGGCCCGCCGGCGACCCGGAGTGATGCGCGCCGCCCGCGCCACGCACGGCACGGGGGTCCCGCGCGACACGCCCTGGCTCGACGACTCGGCAGGCCGGGTGATGCGCCCGTACACGGCCAGCGGCGGGCGGACCCGGTCCGCCGTCGCACTCGACCTGCTGTCCCAGGTGACCGCGACGGGGGTGCGCCCGCGCGGGCCCCTCGGCACGGAGCACACCCTGGCGCTGCGCCTGTGCGCGGGCTCCGCGGCCGTCACCGTCGCCGAGGTGGCCGGACAGCTGCGGCTGCCGGCGGTGGTGGTGAAGGTGCTTTTGTCCGACCTGATGGAATACGGGGCCGTCACGGCGCAGGCGCCGCGGTTCCCGGGCGGCGAATACCTCGCCGCCGACGACCAGAACCTGCTCCGGGCGGTGCTCGATGGCCTACGCCGACGACTGTGACACCCGTCCCGTGCCCGTCCTGCCCGCGACGCTGAAGATCCTGGTCGCGGGCGGGTTCGGGGCGGGCAAGACGACCTTCGTGGGCGCGGTGAGCGAGATCGAACCGCTGTGTACGGAGGAGCTGCTCAGCGGGCTGAGCGAGGGCCCCGACCCGCTCGACGGGATCGAGGCGAAGACGTCGACGACCGTCGCCCTCGACTTCGGCCGGATCACCCTGGACGAGCGGCACGTGCTGTACCTCTTCGGCACGCCGGGGCAGCAGCGCTTCTGGTTCCTGTGGGAGGAGCTGTGCGCGGGCGCGCTCGGCGCGGTGGTGCTCGCGGACACCCGCCGGCTCGCCGACTGCTTCGCGGCCGTGGACTTCTTCGAGCGGCGCGGCATCGGGTTCATCGTCGCCGTCAACGAGTTCGACGAAGGCCACCGCTACACGGCCGAGGAGGTCCGCGAGGCGGTGGGTCTCGGGCCCGAGGTCCCCGTCGTACGGTGCGACGCGCGGCTGCCGAGCTCCGGGACGGGGACCCTGGCCGCGCTGGTCCACCACCTGCTCTTCACGGCGGCGACGGAAAGGTCGGCGAAGTCGGCCAAGTCAGCGATTTCAGCACATTCTTGGGATGGGGGGAACCCGTGATGACGTACTACGAGTCGACCGGACACCTGCTGCTCACGCCGGTGGACCGGGAGGCACCCGCACGCACCGTCCGGCTGCGCGAACTGGGCCTGGGGGAACGGGCGGACACGGAACTCGACGCCTTCGCACGGCAGATCGCCGACGTACTGGAGGCCCCGTACGCAGGGGTCAACTTCATCGGCGAGGAACGGCAGTTCTTCGCCGGTCTGCACCACGCTCCCGACGCCGCCGCGAGCGGGTACCCGGCCCGGGTGCTGCCCCGGGACCACGGGTACTGCCCGCACGTGGTGGTGCGGCGGCGGGCGCTGGCGCTGGAGGACGTACGGGACTTCGCGCGCTTCGCGGGCAACGCGGTGGTGGACGAGAGCGGGGTGCGCTCGTACCTGGGGGCGCCGCTGACGGACCGGCAGGGGATCGTCCTCGGCACCGTGTGCGCCGTGGACCTGGAGCCGCGCAAGTGGGGGACGGCGGGACTGGCGACCGTCAAATCCCTGGCCGCGGAGCTGCTGGAGATCATCCACGCACGCGAGGACGGCCTGCGGGCGGGCTGACGGCGTACGGGGGCGCCGCGGCCCGGGAGCGGCTGTCGGTGCCGGGCGCTACGGTCGACGAGATCAGCCCGAAGCCCGACCGGTGGCCGGAGAGGAGTCGCGGGATGGCCGTGACCGCCGAGGACGTCCGTACGACCGCGCTGTCGCTCCCCGACAGCAGCGAGAAGCTCGCCTGGGGCATGCCCACGTTCCGGGTGGGCGGGAAGATGTTCGCCGCCCTCGGCGAGGACGACGCCTCGATCGGGGTGAAGTGCCCGAAGGAGGACCGCGCGGAGCTGATCGCCGCCGAGCCGGAGAAGTTCTTCCTCCGGGAGGGCCACGACGAAAACTACGCCTGGCTCCGCGTCCGCCTGGCGGCGGTGGAGGGCGCCGCCGAGCTGCGCGCGATCCTGGTCGACTCGTGGCTCCAGGCGGCCCCCGAACGCCTGGCTGCCGCCCATCCGGAACTGGCAGGGGACTGACGGGGGGCCTGACCCGGGCCTGCCCGGTGCCTCACCGGAGGAAGGCGCTGATCCGCTCGCGGAGGGAATGGGGGTCCAGGCCGTGCGCGGCGGTGTGCTCCTCGAGCGTGCCGTAGCGGCGGAGCTCGGCGCGCCCGACGCCGAGGCCGAGGACCCGGTGCGGGACGTCCGAGAGGGCCTGGGCCGCGGCTGCGGTGGAGGTGCCGGCCAGGTACGGCTCGACGAGGACGACGTCGGTCGTGGCGCGGCCGACGGCCTCGCGCAGAGCCGCATCGTCGAAGGGCCGGACGGTGGTGGCGTACAGCACGGTCACGTCCAGCCCCGCCGTCGCGGCGAGGACGTTGTCCAGCAGCGGGCCGACCGCGACGACGACACCGGCCCCGTCACTGCCCTCCCGTACGGTCCGCAGGCGCAGGCCGTCGACCGGGCGCGGGGCGGCGTTCGACTGCTGGGAGAGCCGGACGTACACCTTGTCGTCCCCGGCGGCGTAGGCGTGGCGCAGCAGCGCCTCGGCCTCGTCCGGGTGCCCCGGCACGTGGACCGTCCAGCCGTCGAGGGTGTCCATCAGGGCCACGTCACCCGGCGCCATGTGGGTGAACCCGCCGGCCGGCCAGTCGTGGCTGGCGTTCGCGCTGACCAGGACCCCGCCCGTGCCCTGGTGCCCGAAGTCCAGCTTGACCTGCTCGAAGGGCCGCTCCACCAGGAAGCTGGCGAAGGTGTGCATGATCGGCCGCAGCCCGGTGAGGGCCAGCCCGCCGCCGACTCCGACGAGCAGCTGCTCCCTGATCCCCACGTTGATCACCCGCCCCGGGTGGCGCTGCTGGTCGGGCCGGAACCCGTCCATGGTGATCTCGGCGAGCACGAGCGCAAGCCGAGGATCCTCGTCGAGCGCGCGCGACGTGACGGAGACGAACCGCTCCCGCATGGTGTCCACGATCAACCCCTCTACTGCTTCTTCTCGACACGGGCGATGACGGCGTGGGGCCGGCCCGGATGCGGTGTGGTGAAGGCGGCGTGCAGCGCCGCGTGGTCCCGGCCGTCGACGGTCACCGCCGACCATCCGGCGACCTCGAAGCGGGAGGCGATCCCGCCGTGCCAGCCGTGGGTGGCGGAGTCGTTGTCGATCACGACGGTGTGCAGCTGCTCCAGCCCGGCCGCGCCGGCGTAGGCGAGGGCCTCGTGGTTGCTGCCCTCGTCGAGCTCGGCGTCACCGATCAGCACCCAAACCGCCGGCTCGTCCAGCCCCTGCGCCTGCAGCCCGAGCGCACTGCCGACGGCCAGCGGCAGCCCGTGCCCGAGCGAGCCGCTGCTGATCTCCACGCCGGGGATCAGGGTGCGGTCCGGGTGGTGGCCGAGGGGGGAGTCGTACGAACCGAAGCCGCCCAGCCAGTCCACCGGGAAGAACCCCTTGGCGGCGAGTACGGCGTAGTACGCCATCGGCCCGTGCCCCTTGGAGAGCAGGAACCGGTCCCGCCCGGGCTCCTCGGCGCTCGCCGGCCCGACGCGGAGCACCCGGTCGTAGAGCACCCAGAGCACGTCGAGGGTGGAGGTGGCGGCGGGCCCGTGCTTCTCGGCCCCGGTCATGAGCGCCATGAGCCGGCTCAGATCCTCGTAGCGGAACCCCGTGTCCGCGGTTGCCTGTGTCATGCACCGATCGTGCAACCTCAAGTCAGGTTGAGGTCAAGCGCCTCCTCGCCATGACCCGGCCCCGAGAAAGCTGCGCGCGACCACCCCGCGAAGTGCGGTATTGTTCTCCTGCGCGTTCAACCAGGGGAAACCCCAGGTCAGCGGGCATCGGGACGTGGCGCAGCTTGGTAGCGCACTTGACTGGGGGTCAAGGGGTCGCAGGTTCAAATCCTGTCGTCCCGACCAGCGTTTACGCAGGTCGGAGGCCGTTCTCTCACACATGAGAGGACGGCCTTTTCCATGCCC
The DNA here is from genome assembly GCF_055570595.1 of Streptomyces sp. NPDC031132. Taxonomy (NCBI): domain Bacteria; kingdom Bacillati; phylum Actinomycetota; class Actinomycetes; order Kitasatosporales; family Streptomycetaceae; genus Streptomyces; species Streptomyces sp. NPDC031132. Next base: position 215,719 of record NZ_JBVIGX010000004.1, on the reverse strand, counting down.
GGAATGCTGGTGGTCGCATTGTGGTCGCACGCCCGCTTTGGGGTTGGTTGGCGGTGGGGTGGAAGCCGGTTGGGGCGGGGGAGCGGAGCCGGTGGAGTGCTTCGCGGAGGTGCCGGATGCGGTCGCCTGGTGGTCGCAGCCGTTCCAGCCAGGCCCGTCGGTCGTTTCGCTTCTGGGCCCGGGTGAGGGTGTGGTCACATCGAACGGATTGACGCCTCGTACGACGCAGGCGTGCTGACCGTTCGCATCCCGGTCGCCGAGGAGGCCAAGCCGCGGAAGATCCAGATCAACGGCGGCGGCGTACCGAAGTCGATCTCCGGCTGATCGGGCGGACCGGTGGACCGGCGCCGGATCCACATGCCAGTACGTCAGCTGCGCGGCGCGGCCCTGGGGCTGTCGACGTCCCCGGGCCGCGTCGAGCGCCGCCAGATGTACACGGCCACCGCCATCGTGAGGATCAGGCCCGCCAGGATGAGCAACTCGATGCCCTGAACGCTCCACTTGAAGGTTTTGCCCGCCTCGGCCGTCACGATGAGCACCTTGCGGATACCCGCAATCAGACCGACGACGAGGAACGGTTCGGCGTCCAGTGTCTGGTTCCTGATGGTGAGCCGGACGGTGTGCAGGAGTTCGGCCACGATGAACAGCACCAGGCCGTTGTCGAGCGCGGACAGCACGATCGCCTGCTCGTCGTACGGGCCTCTGATGGAGCTCACGACATCACCGACGACCCCGATGGTCAGCAGCACGGCGAGCAGGATGAGAAGTGCCGCGACGACCAGGTGGATGCCGTCCTCGGCCGTCTGCAGAATGCTCTGCAATCGATGGCTTCCGGACCTTCGGGAAATGGTCGGCACATACAGAATGCTAGGCCCGGGGCTCCTGACCTGCCTGACGACTCCTGCGGTCGCACCCCGCCACGACCCGGCGAAGAATGGGCGTGTACGGGCAAATCGACTACGGCGGGCTGCACGCCGGCATCATGTCGCTCGCCGGACGGGATGATCCCTGTGACGACCTCACCCTTTGGGTCCGGCGACCCGTTTTCCGATCTTTTCAGCCGCTTCTTCGGTACGAGCCCGGCGTCCTCGCCGCCGGCCGTCCAGCGTGTGCCCATAGGCCGACTCCTCAGCGATTCCTCGCGCGAGCTGCTGGCAGCGGCCGGCGAACGCGCGGCCCAGGACGGGGCCGATCTCGACACCGTGCACCTGCTGTGGGCCGTCACGCAGCTGCCGGCTTCCCGGCAACTGCTCGAACATGCCGGGGTGGAACCCGACCGCCTCGCCGAGAGCCTGGAGCAGAGCCTTCCCACCAGCACCGGTGACGGGGATCCCGCGCTCACCCCGGCGGCGAAGCGCGCCCTGCTCGCCGCCCACGCGCGTTCCCAGGCGGCCGGCGCCTCGTACATCGGCCCCGAGCACATTCTGGCCGCGCTGACGGACGACACCCGTGGCGCTCTCGCGGGGACGCTGAGATCCGAGGGCATGTCGCCCGGCGCGCTGAGCGGCGCCGGAGGAAACGTCCCCGGCGGCGGCCGGGACGCGGCTGCCGCCGGACACAGCGACACCCCGACCCTCGACGAATACGGGCGCGACCTCACCGCGGAGGCCCGCAGCGGACGTCTCGATCCCGTGGTCGGCCGGGCGGAGGAGATCGAGCAGACCGTGGAGGTCCTCTCGCGGCGGACCAAGAACAACCCCGTACTCATCGGCGATCCCGGCGTCGGCAAGACCGCCATCGTCGAGGGACTGGCGCAGCGGATCGTCGCCGGAGAGGTTCCCAAGGCGCTGCGGGACCGCCGCGTCGTGGGCCTCGACCTGGCCGGCCTGGTCGCCGGGTCCAAGTACCGGGGCGAGTTCGAGGAGCGGCTGAAGAAGGTCATCGACGAGGTGACCGAGGCCGACCGGAGCATCATCCTGTTCATCGACGAACTGCACACGGTCGCCGGTGCCGGCGGTGGCGGCGAGGGGGCCATGGACGCGGGGAACATCCTCAAGCCGGCGCTCGCCCGCGGAGACCTCAGCGTGGTCGGTGCCACGACCATCAACGAGTACCGCAAGTACATCGAGAAGGACGCCGCCCTCGAACGCCGCTTCCAGCCGGTCATGGTGCCCGAACCCACCGTGGACGAGACCGTCGAGATCCTGCGCGGCCTGCGCGACTCCTACGAGGCCCACCACCAGGTCCGCTTCACGGACGAGGCGCTCGACGCCGCTGCCTCTCTGTCCGACCGGTTCATCACCGACCGCTTCCTGCCCGACAAGGCCATCGACCTCATGGACCAGGCAGGGGCCCGGGTGGGGCTGCGCAGTCTCGGCGGTCCGTCCGGGACGGACGAGGTGGAGGACCGCCTCACCAAGCTGCGCCGGGAGAAGGACGAAGCCGTCAGCAGCGAGGACTACGAGCGCGCGGGCCGGCTCAAGGAGCAGATCCAGCAGGCGGAACAGGAACTCGCCGCAGCCGGGCAGGCGCGTGAGCAGACCGGGAGCGTCACCGCCGAGGACATCGCCGACGTGCTCTCCGCCCGCACCGGCATTCCCGTCTCCCAGCTCACCCAGACCGAGCGCCAACGGCTCACCAAGCTGGAAGAGGCCCTCCACGAGCGTGTGGTCGGCCAGGACGAGGCGGTCACGGCAGTGGCCCAGGCCGTACGCCGCGGCAGGGCGGGCATGGGAGACCCGGAACGCCCCACCGGCAGCTTCCTCTTCCTCGGTCCCACCGGCGTCGGCAAGACCGAACTGGCCAAGGCCCTCGCGGACCTGCTCTTCGGAGACGCCGACCGGATGGTCCGCTTCGACATGAGCGAATTCCAGGAGAAGCACACCGTCTCCCGGCTCATCGGATCCCCGCCCGGCTACGTCGGATACGACGAGGCGGGGCAGCTCACCGAGGCCGTCCGCCGCAAGCCGTACAGCGTCGTACTCTTCGACGAGGTCGAAAAGGCCCACCCCGACGTCTTCAACCTGCTGCTCCAAGTGCTGGACGACGGACGGCTCACCGACGCCCAGGGGCGCACCGTCGACTTCCGCCACTCCGTGGTCATCATGACGAGCAACATCGCCTCCAAGCGCATCCTGGACCACCACGGCGCGGTCGACGACATCAGGGACGAGCTGATGGCCGAACTCCAGGCCCACTTCCGGCCCGAGTTCCTCAACCGCATCGACGAGATCATCGTCTTCCACGCCCTCACCCGAGCAAACCTCGTGCACATCGTCGACCTCCTGCTGGAACGCAGCCGGCGCAGACTCCACGCCCAGCAGATCGGCCTCGACGTCACCGAGACCGCAAAGGAATGGCTGGCCAACCGCGGCTACCACCCCGAGTTCGGGGCCCGGCCCCTGCGCCGCACCATCCAAACGGAACTCGACAACCGCCTGTCGAACATGCTGCTCGACGGCAGGCTCAACCCGGGCGACACGGTCGTGGCGGACGTCAGGGACGGCGAACTGACAGTGACCCTCCGAGAGAACGAGCCCGGAGAGGCTGACGAGGAGGCCGTGGAGGACACCCCTTGAGGCGCTTTCAGGGTGTGATGAGGAGCCGTTCGACGAGGTCGTCGCGGAGGGTGAATGCGTAGCGCAGGTCGACGGCGCCACCGGGGAAGTTGCCTTCGAGGCGGTGCGTGGCGGTGTAATGCGTCGCGTCGGTCTGCTGCGCACCGGTGAGTCCGATGGTGAGGTGACTTCGGTGGCGGACTGGCTCCGCCACCGCTCGATCGCGGCGGTGCCCTCGTAGGTGCTGCCGTCATCGGTGGCGGTGGCGGTGGCGGTGGGAGTGGGGGTGAGCACGGTGGCGGTGTCGCGGGCGCGGTGGGCTTGGAGGCCGGTGATGGTCTCGGGCAGGCGTCGGGCGCGATGTCGTGGAGGTGGTTCTCGTGCATGGCGGTCCTCGGGCTGGTGCCGGGTTCAGACGGTGGAGGTGGTGCCGCCATGGATGACGTGCCGCGTTCATCGGCGCGGCCTACTGGTTCACCTCCTCCACCTCCTTCGCGAACCCCGCGCTCACCATCGGCCGGGCCTTCACCGAGTCCTTCGCAGGAATCGCGCCCGCCTCCGTCCCCCCTTCATCGCCGCCCGGCTCCTCGGCGCCGCCGTCGGCCTGGGCCTGCTCGCCCTCGCCACCGTCTCCGCCGCCCGCTGAACTCTGGAGCCGCTGCCGTGAATCCGTCCCCCGTGCGCCTGTCGGTGCTGTTCGTCCGCCCCGGCCGACACCGTCAACCCCGCGGTGGTCGAGGCCATGAAGGAGGTCGGCGTGGACATCTCCGCCGAGACGCCCAAGGTGCTGACCGTGGAGGCCGTTCAGGCGTCCGACGTCGTGATCACCATGGGCTGCGGCGACGCCTGCCCGTACTTCCCCGGTAAGCGATACCTCGACCGGACCCTCGAGGACCCCGCCGGGTAGGGCGTCGCCGCCGTCCGCCCGATCCGCGACCAGATCCGGGAAAGGGGTTCGCGGCCTGCTCGACGGGCGCGACGGGGGCTTGCCGTCACGCTCCCTGGGCGGCTTCGTCGGCGCCGGCTCGGGGCCGTGTGAAGTACCACGCGTCCTTGGGGCGCGCGGGGTCATGGCTTTTGGAGCCGGGAGCCGGTTCCAGGTGGGGTATGTACTTGGAGCAGTGGATGTAGGCCTCCTCGACGCTCAGTTGGACCCACATCTCAGGGCTACGGCCGGGCGCGATGTCCGTGGGCAGACCGGGATGGAGGCCGCGCAGACCGCTGTCGGTGTAGAGCCGGGCCACGCCGTTGACATGAAGGCCCACGTGGTGGTGGGTGAAGTCCACGAACAGCATGCCCAGATGCGGGTTCTCCGCCATGTTGCCGGCGCTGGCGAGCACACCGTTTCCGTGGAACTCGGGGTAGGCGAGCGTGTGGTCGTCGATGACGTGGACGAACCCCGGCGGCCCGGAACGGAAGCTGGCATCGCACTCTCCACGGGAGTCGGCCGTGGCCAGGAAGACCATGGCCTGGCGGCTGACGAAGTCACGCATCTCGGGTGTGAGGCAGGGGCGTACCTGCTGGTCGTAGAACCGGGCGGCGCGGTCGGCGGTGCCGAGTTGCTGCTGCAGCCGGTGTTCGCCTGCGGATCCGAAGGGCGGAGTTGACAAGGTCACGGGGGTGTTCTCCAGGCAGGACGGACCAAGGGCTTGACTCAGGGAAGAGACAGTACGGGCGTCTCGAACGGGTCGTGGTGGATGTGGTCGGGCGAGGTGCCGCCCAGCGTGAGTGCCTCGCCGGCGGAGACGACCATCGGGGCCGGACCGCTCAGATAGGCGTCGTGGTCGTACCACGGCCCGAACTCGGCCAGTACGTGCGGCAGGGACCCCCGCAGGCCGGGGATGTACTCGTGGGAGACCGCGCCCCTGATGGTCAGCCAGTGGTACCGCTGGGCCATCCGGAGCATGTCGTCGACCCCGTACAGCTCGTCCCCGGTACGGGCGCCGAGGAACAGGTCGACCTGGTGGCGTTCTCCGCGACGGGCCACCTCTTCGACGAGCGCGCGGATCGGGGCGAGGCCGGTGCCGCCGGCGACGAAGAGCAGGTTGCTGAAGGTGGCGGAGTCCAGGACCATGTCCCCCATCGGGGGCCCCAGCCGGATGACGCTTCCCACCGCCGCCCGGTGCACCAGCGCGCTGCTGACCGAGCCGCCGGCCACCGCTCGCACGTGAAAGGTGAGGGTGTTGTCCTCGCGGGGCGCGTTGGCGGGGGAGTAGTAGCGCCACTGCTTCGGCCACCACGGGGTCTCCACGCTCACGTACTGCCCGGCGGCGTACTCGTACGTCGTGTGGGGACGTACGGTGATCTCGGCAATGCCGTGTCCGCGCGAGATGCGGTGCACGACCGTGGCGGGCCACACGGCGGGCCGTACCGCCGCGTCCTGCTCGGCAGCACTGATCATGACTTGGGCGACTGCACCGTACGCCTTCGTCCATGCGGCGGCGGTCTCCGCCGTCCACGCGGGGCCGGCGTAGCGGGCCAGAGAGGCGAGGAGACACTCGCCGACGGCCGGGAAGTGCGCGCTGAGGGTGCCGAACTTGCGGTGATCACGTCCGAGGTGTCCGCAGAAGCGCACCAGGCTCTCGGCGTCATCGACCAGCTCCACGATGCGCAGGAGCGCACGCAGCAGGCGCCCCCGCTGGGCATCCATTCCCGGCGGGAACATCGGACGGACCTCGGGGTGGCGGGCGAAGAGGATCGCGTAGAAATAGACCGTCATGTCTGCGGCGAAGGGCTCGACCACCGCGACGGAGGCGCGTATGAGGTCGATCTCGTGGGCCGACAGAGGTGACTCGGCGACCTCCGGCTCCGCTGTCGGGCGGACCGGATTCGCGGCGGGTGCCCCATCTTCCGCAGACGGGTACGCGGAGGTGTCGCTCGGACGCCCGAGCCGGAACCTCAAGGCGCTCCTCCGTCCGCCATCCGAGATGGCTCGCCGGCTGACCACCGGGTGGCTGCGGTCCCGGGGCCACGCCCTCGCAGCACGCTGGGGGCGGGGTCTCCAGGGAACTCCCGGCTCTGGGGAGCGGCGATCGGGGCGTCGGCATCGGCGAACATGAGTCCTCTTCAGGGCGCGGCAGCGGTGAAACGGATCAAACGGCTCCGGACGCTACATGACCATGCAGGTGACTCAGAAGTAGCTTGGGGATATGGCCGAAGGGTCCATTCCGGACAGTTCTGCCGGTATGCCACAGGCGTCGGAGCGGCCCGTGACTGCTCCGGGAATCGGGCGCCCGGCAGCCAAGTCGGCAGCCAAGTCGGCAGCCAAGTCGGCAGCCAAGTCGGCTGCCGTCGGCGCCCCCTTGGGAGCTCAATCCCGGTGGGGTTGATCGGTGATGGCGGGTAGGGTCTGGCCGTCGGTGGTGATCACGGGGACGGACGGGGCGGGCATGGAACGGGCCAAGGCGTCGGCGGAGTGGGTGGAGCTCGTGGGGGATCGGGTGCGGCTCGAGCCGCTCGAGCTCCGGCACCACGACGGGTTGTGCGAGGCGGTCCGCGACGGCAGCCTGTGGGAGCTCGCGGTGACGCTCGTCCCGCACCCGGATGACGTCCGCGGTTTCATCGAGGACGCGAGGGCCGCCCGGGCCGAGGGCACGCAGATCCCGTACGCAACGGTGGACGCGGCGACCGGGCGGGTCATCGGCTCGACGCGGCTGATGATGATCAACACCGCGCAGCGGCGGCTCGAGATCGGCTGGACCTTCCTCGCGGAGTCCTGGCAGCGGACCGGCATGAACACCGAGGCGAAGCTGCTGATGCTGACCCATGCCTTCGAGGTGATGGGGATGAACCGGGTCGAGCTGCTGACGGACGTGCGGAACGCGAAGTCCCGGACGGCGATTTCCCGGCTGGGCGCGACGCACGAGGGTGTGCTGCGCCACCACATGGTCATGCGGGACGGCTGGATACGCGACACGGCGGTGTACAGCATCACCCGGCCGGAATGGCCGCAGGCGAAACAAGCGCTGGAGGCGCGCGTGACGGGCCGCCCCGCGAACCGGAGCCACGAAGGCGAGACGGCGCGGGCTGCTGCCGAGGGGCTCACGGAGTGCAGGTGCGGTAGCGCTCGGGGCTGATCCGGCCCGAAGTCCCGGTCGTCACGCCGGTCCGGGGGCACGGACGTGCCGTCGGCGGCGTGGGCGATCCCGAAGTCCGGGACGCGCGGCCCGCCGCGGTGAGACTGCGGAGGCCGTTCTCCCCTGCGTGGGAGGACGGCCTCTTCGCGTTCCCGGTGTGGGAGGGGTCAGGCGCGGATCTCGAAGCCCTCCAAGGCCTCGGGCTGTTCCTCGTGGAGCTGGACACGGGTCACGTCGGCGCCGCTCGGGCCTCGGTGGGCCCAGTCGAGCATGCGGGCGACGGCGGTCGCGGGTCCCTCGAACGCCGCCTCGACGGTCCCGTCCGGGAGGTTGCGCACCCAGCCGGCCACGCCCAGGTCGAGGGCGGTGCGGCGGCAGGTGTCGCGGAAGAAGACGCCCTGCACCACGCCGTGGACGATCACTCGGCTGCGCACTCGTTCCATGGGCCGACCATAGCCGGGAGGGCGCCGATCGGCACGGACCGTGCTCGGCCCGTCACGGAATGCTGCTCCCGGAAATCTTCACGCGGTGAAAGTGGAGGGGGTACCTCCCGTTACATCCCCGCCCGATGCGGGGATCGCGGCCTCTGCGAGTGATGCGGGTTTGGGTGGGTTTGGGCTGCGGAGGTGATGAGGCGTTTTGTTTTGTTACTCGATCTTGTGGAGAACCCGTGACGATCCGTCGAATCAATCGGAAAGCCCGCCGGGTGAACGGTCACCTGGCGCCAGAGAGGGCGTCAACGCGGTTGGCCCGGTGACCCGTTCGCGTGCTTACATCTGCCCACCGAAGTGAGTTCGGGAGTGGTCGGGCCGCCTTGTCGCAGACCGCCCACGCCATTTGAGAAACATTCAGACAACCGAAGGGTGCGCACATCATGCGTAACGACATCGAGACCCGTGAGATCGCCGACGACGAACTGGACGCGGTTTCCGGCGGTGTCAGCATTTCCGGTGGCCTCCTCGGCGCCGTCACCGGCGACGTCTTCCACGTCGTGAACACCGTGACCTCGCTGAACACCGTCCACGGCGCGCTGGCCCTGCCCGGCCAGGTCGAGGGCATCGTCGGCGTTCGCGCCGGTGTCGCCGGCCTCTGAGCCGAGCCGGCCAGCAGCACCCGTGAACCCCGGGACGTCATCGTTCCGGGGTTCACGGGTGCCCGTTTCGAGAACGCAGAATGCAGGACGCAGAAATGCAGGATGCAGGCGAGGGATAGTTCGTGCAGTTCCGTCAAAAGGCGCTCTCCAAGCTGCAATCGCCCGAAGAACTCGATCTGCCCGTACGTTTCGCACGCCCGCAGGGTCGGCTCGTTCTCGCCGTCACCGTCGTCGTCATGGCGGCCGCGGCATTCTGGGCATTCACCGGATCCGTCTCCTCCAAGCTGAGCGCACCCGGCATCCTCACGCATGCCGAGGGCAGCTATCTGCTGCAGAGCCCGTTCGCCGGACAGGTCACCGCCGTACTCGCCAAAGAGGGCCAGCTGCTGCCCCCGGGCGCGCCACTGCTCCAGCTCGCCACGGACCAGGGGGAGCGGACCGTACGCGTGGTCGCCGGAGGGCGGGTGACGACCCTGGTCGCCAAGACCGGCTCGGTCATCACGACGGGCGCGGACGTCGCGACCGTGGAACGCGTGAAGAACGCGGACGACCCGCTGGTGGCCGTGCTCTACCTGCCCGGCGGCAGCAGCGCGGAGATCCGCGTGGGCGCCCCGGTCGACCTGACCGTCCAGTCCGCCCCCCAGCAGCAGTTCGGCGTGCTGCGCGGGCGCGTCAAGGAAATCGGCCGCGCGCCCCAGACGCCGGCGCAGCTCACCGGCTTCCTCGGCGATCCCCGCCTCGCCGCCGAGTTCGCCCGCCAGGGCAACCCCGTCGCCGTGCTCGTGCAGCTCGAACGCTCCTCCGCGACCACCTCCGGCTACCGGTGGTCCTCCGCGGGCGGGCCCCCGTACCCGGTCGACTCCACGACACCGGTCACCGGAGCCGTCCACCTCGCCGCACAGCACCCCGTCGATTGGCTGCTTCCGTGACCGTGCCGCAGCACACCTCCCCGAACCGGCCCCGCTCCCGGCCCCCGGCCGCCAGGGTCCCGGCCGGCGGGCGCCGGCGTCGCCGACCGGCCGTCCCCAAGGGCCGCACGCCCCGTACCGTACGCACGCCCACCGTGCTGCAGATGGAGGCGGTGGAGTGCGGCGCCGCCGCGCTGGCCATGGTGCTCGGCCACTTCGGCCGCTTCGTGCCCCTGGAAGAGCTGCGCATCGCCTGCGGGGTGTCCCGGGACGGCTCCCGCGCCGGCAATCTCCTCAAGGCCGCCCGCGGTTACGGGCTGACGGCCAAGGGCATGCAGATGGACCTGGCCGCGCTCGCCGGGGTGAACCCGCCGGCCATCCTCTTCTGGGAGTTCAACCACTACGTCGTCTACGAGGGCATGGGCCGCCGCCTCGGCCGCCGGGGCGTGTACATCAACGACCCCGGCAAGGGCCGCCGGTTCGTCCCCATGGAGGAGTTCGACACCGGCTTCACCGGCATCGCGCTCGTCTTCGAGCCCGGCCCGGGCTTCCGCCGTACCGGCCGCAAGCAAGGCGTCATGAGCGCGCTGCCCGCCCGCCTGCGCGGCACGTCGGGCACCATGCTCGCCGCCGTGGTCTCCAGCCTCCTGCTGGTGGCCGTCGGTGCGACGGTGCCCGCGCTCAGCCGTACGTACATCGACATGTTCCTCATCGGCGAGCAGACGTCCCTGCTGGGCGTGCTCTTCGCCTCGATGGCGGCGGCCCTGGTGCTCACGGCCGTGCTCACCTTCCTCCAGCAGGCCAACCTGCTGCGCGGACGCATCATCTCCTCGACGCTCGGCAGCGCCCGCTTCCTGCGGCACCTGCTCCGGCTCCCCGTCAGCTTCTTCGGCCAGCGCAACCCCGCCGACCTGGTCCAGCGCCTCCAGTCCAACGACGCGGTGGCCGAGACGCTCGCCCGGGACCTGGCCGCAGCGGGCGTGGACGCCGTGGTCGTCGTGCTCTACGCGGTGCTGCTGTGGACGTACGACCCGCAGCTCACCGCCGTCGGCGTGCTCATCGCACTGCTCAACATCGCGGCCGTGCGGATCGTGATGCGGGTACGGGCCACCGGCACGCAGAAGCTGCGCGCCGAGAGCGCCCGGCTCACCAACACCTCGTACAGCGGACTCCAGCTCATCGAGACGATGAAGGCCACCGGCGGGGAGAACGGCTTCTTCCGCCGCTGGGCCGGCCAGCACGCGGTCACCCTCGACGTGCAGCAGCGGCTCGGCGTCCCGAGCGCATGGCTGGCCGTCGTCGCGCCGACGCTGGCCGCGCTCAACAGCGCGCTGATCCTGATGATCGGCGGCCTGCGGGCGGTGGAGGGGCACCTCTCGGTCGGCCTGCTCGTCGCCTTCCAGGCCCTGGTGACCAGCTTCACCGCACCGATCACCCGCCTGGGCGGCGTGGCCGGCCGGATCCAGGACTTCGCCGCCGACGTCGCGCGCCTCAAGGACGTCGAGAACTTCCCCGTCGACCCGCTCTACCTGCGGCACGCGCGGGGCGAGGCCGCCGCCGGTACCCGCCGGCTCAAGGGGCACGTGGAGCTGGACGGCATCACCTTCGGCTACAGCCCGCTGGACGCTCCCCTGCTGAAGGACGTCTCGCTCGCGGTCGGTCCCGGGCAGCAGATCGCGCTCGTCGGCGGCTCCGGCAGCGGCAAGTCCACCGTCTCCCGGCTGATTTCCGGCCTCTACACCCCCTGGGCGGGCGCCATCCGCATCGACGGGATGCGGCTGGAGGACATCCCGCGCGGCGCGTTGGCCGCGTCCGTCTCCTTCGTGGACCAGGACGTCTTCCTCTTCGAGGGCACCGTCCGGGACAACGTCGCACTGTGGGACCCCTCCATCCCGGACGAGGCCGTCATCGCCGCGCTCCAGGACGCCGCCGTGTACGACGTGGTCGCGCGCCGGGCCGGTGGCATCCACAGTCGCGTCGAGCAGGACGGCCGCAACTTCTCCGGCGGCCAGCGCCAGCGCCTGGAGATCGCCCGCGCCCTGGTGCGCCGACCCAGCGTCATGATCCTGGACGAGGTGACCAGCGCCCTGGACGCGGCGACCGAGCAGATCGTCATCGACAACCTGCGGCGCCGCGGCTGCGCCTGCGTGGTGATCGCCCACCGGCTGAGCACCGTGCGCGACAGCGACGAGATCGTCGTGCTCGACCGCGGCACGGTCGTGGAGCGCGGACGGCACGAGCACCTGATCGCCGCGCAGGGCGCGTACGCCCGACTGGTGAAGGAGCACTGACGTGACATTCCCGCACCAGACCCACCAGACCCACCAGACCCACCAGACCCACCAGACATACGTGCCCCACCAGGCGTACGTCCCGCCCGTAGCCGATCCGGTCGTCGCGGCCCTCGGCGGCCTCGGCACACCGGTCGACTGCGCGGGCCTGCGCAGCCTGTCGCTGGAAGGCCCGCTCGTACTGTGGCTCGTCGTAGAGGGCGAGCTGGACCTGTTCGCGGTCGACGCCGCCCAGGCCGGCCACTGGCACTTCCTGGGCCGGCTCGAGTCGGGCACGCTGCTCCTGGGCCCGGCCGAGGGCCCCGCCCACACGCTGACCGGTCGCCCGCTGCAAGGCTGCGTACTGCGGCGCATCGAGCTGCGCGAGCTGTACCGCCCCGAGTACGGAGCCCCCGGGGCCCCCGCGGACGCATCCTGGGGCTGGCACGCCGACCCCTGGCAGAACGGCTTCGCCGACGCGGCGCCCAGCCCCCTCGAGGACGCCTTCGCCCGCGGCATCGGCCGCGGCCTGCGCGTGCTGTACCAGGCTCCGTTGGAGGGCCGCGCCACCGCCGGCCCCAGCGGGGCCGACGAGGACATCCTGTGGATGCAGATCCCCCCGGGGAGCGTGCAGTACGGCGCCGTGTACGAGACCTACGACGGCACGGTCGGGATGTCCGCACCCGCCGGCACGCTCCTCGTCGACGGGGCCGTGTGGCAGGGCATGGTGGACCAGCAGTACCGGCTGCTGGACGCCCTGGACCGCTGGATCGAGCAGGACGAGCGCGCCCACGAGGACCGCACGGCGGCCGGAATCGAGGCCGGCGAGGCCGCCCGTACCCAGGCGGACCGCACCCTGCTCGCCTCCATCGGCCGCTCCCGCAGGGGCTCCCGCCGCGACGCCGGCCACGACGCGACCTTCGCCGTGTGCCGCCTGGTCGCGGCCGAAGCCGGCATCCCCCTGACCGAGCCGACGGGCGGCGCCGCCGCAGCCGCCGAGCGGACGGACCCCGTCGAACGCATCGCGCTCGCCTCCCGGATCCGCACCCGCCCCGTCCAGCTCGGCGGGCGCTGGTGGCGGGAGAACAGCGGACCCCTGGTGGGCCGGCGCGCGGACGACGGGACCCCCGTCGCGCTGCTGTGGCGGCGCGGCCGGTACGAGGCCGTCGACCCCGCGACCGGCACGCGCGAACGCCTCGGCCAGGGCGGCGCGGACGCCCTGGAGCCGCACGCCGTCATGTTCTACCGCCCGCTGCCCGACCGGAAGCCGGGCCTGCTGCACCTGCTGCGGTTCAGCGTGCGCGGCAGCGGCGCGGACCTGCGCAGCCTCGTCGTGGGCGGGCTGGGCGCGGTCGGCCTCGGCGCGGTCGTCCCCGTGGCCACCGGCCGCGTCCTCGGCTCGTACGTCCCGCACGCCGAGGAGAGCCTCATCGTGCAGACCGCTCTGGCGCTCATCGCGACCGGTGTGGTCTCGGCCGCCTTCATGCTGCTGCAGAACATCTCCCTCCTGCGCATGGAGGGCCGCATCGAGGCCACCTTGCAGCCGGCCGTATGGGACCGGCTGCTCCGGCTGCCGGTGACGTTCTTCGCCGGCCGCTCCACCGGGGAACTGGCCGGGGCGGCCATGGGCATCAGCTCCATCCGCACCGTGCTGTCCGGCATCGTCTCGGTGTCCCTGCAGGCGGGCACCGTCGGCACGATCAACCTCGTGCTGCTGCTCGTCTACAGCGTGCCGCTGGCGCTGGCCGCGCTCGCCATGCTGCTCGGCATCGCCGTCGTCTTCCTGGGCCTGGGACTGTGGCAGCTCCGCTACCAGCGGCAGCTGATCAGGATCGGCAACAAGCTGGACAACCAGGCGTTCCAGACCCTGCGCGGGCTGCCCAAGCTGCGCGTGGCCGCGGCCGAGAGCTTCGCGTACGCCGCCTGGGCGCGGGAGTTCGCCCGTACCCGCGAGCTGCAGCAGCGCATCGGCCGCATCAAGAACGTCGTCACCGTGCTCAACGCGGTCTATCTGCCGCTGTGCACGCTCGTGATGTTCATGCTGCTGGCCGGACCGGCCCGCGGCAGCATGTCCGCAGGCGAGTTCCTCACCTTCAGCACCGCCGTCACGATGATGCTGTCCTCGGCCACCCAGCTGACCGGCGCCCTCCTCTCGGCCGCCGCCGTGCAGCCGATGTTCGAGCAGGTCAAGCCGCTCCTGCAGGCGACCCCCGAGGTGCGTGGCTCCAGCATCCGGCCGGGCGAACTCAGCGGCGCCGTCGAGGTGAAGAACCTCTCCTACCGGTACGCCGACGACGGACCGCTCGTCCTGGACGACGTGTCCTTCCAGGTGCGGCCCGGTGAGTTCGTCGCGGTCGTCGGGGCCAGCGGCTGCGGCAAGTCGACCCTGCTGCGCCTGCTCATCGGCTTCGACCGGCCCGCCTCCGGCAGTGTGCTGTACGACGGCCAGGACCTGGCAGCACTCGACCAGGCGGCCGTGCGCCGCCAGTGCGGCGTCGTCCTGCAGAACGCGCAGCCGTTCTCCGGCTCGATCCTCGACTGCATCCGCGGCTCCGGCGCGTACTCCCTCGAGGAGGCGGCGGAGGCCGCCACTCTGGCGGGCCTCGCCGAGGACATCAAGGCCATGCCCATGGGGATGCACACCGTGCTGTCCGACGGCGGCGGCACCGTCTCGGGCGGCCAGCGCCAGCGGCTGATGATCGCCCAGGCCCTCATCGGCAAACCGCGCATCCTCTTCCTGGACGAGGCCACCAGCGCACTGGACAACGAGGCCCAGCGCGTGGTCATCGAGTCCACCCGCGCCCTGCGCGCCACCCGCATCGTGATCGCCCACCGGCTGTCCACCGTCATGGACGCGGACCGGGTGATCGTGATGTCGGACGGTCGGGTCGCCCAGCAGGGTCCGCCCGCCGAACTGCTCGCCGATACGGCGGGCCTGTTCCACGAGCTGGTCCGCCGCCAGGTGGGGTGACCGCCGGGTGGGGTGGCCGTCGGGTGGGGTGAGCGGATCTACGGTCCGAAGTGGACGTACGAGGCCCACGCCAGGGGCCGGTACGGATCCTCCCGGCGGATGCTGACGACCGCCTCGTGCAGGGCGTGGGCGGCGCGGGACGGGTGCAGGGCGCCCTCGGAGTCGCCGAGGACCCCGTACAGCATCTCCGTGACCTGCCGTGCGGTGTCGTCCCCGACGGTCCACAGCGTCGAGACGACCTGCCGGAAGCTGCCCAGCAGCAGGGCGCCGGCCAGGTGGATCGCCTCGTCGGGCAGCTCAGTGCCGCCCACCGCGGTCTGGCAGGCGGCCAGGACCGCCAGCTCCGCCGACTCCAGGTCGAGCCGGGCGAGCGCGGTCACCGTCAGCGGACCGTCGTACAGGTACAGGGCGCCCTGGGCCGGGTCGGCGAGGTTCTGGCCGCCGTGGCAGGCGAAGTGGACGCAGCTGTGCGAGCGCAGCAGGTCCAGGACCACCGC
This sequence comes from Streptomyces sp. NPDC031132, assembly GCF_055570595.1. NCBI lineage: Bacteria > Bacillati > Actinomycetota > Actinomycetes > Kitasatosporales > Streptomycetaceae > Streptomyces > Streptomyces sp. NPDC031132. The sequence continues at coordinate 200,407 of NZ_JBVIGX010000004.1, read as the reverse complement.
CCGGGTGGCCTGGGCCTCGGCGAGGACCGTGTGCCGCCCGGGGAAGCGCCGCCGCAGTGCCTCCGCCTCCTGCCGTACGCCCGGCAGCGGTTCCAGCGAGGGCGCGTACCCGGGCCGCTCGCTCACCGCCGGGACCAGCAGCCGGCGCGGCCCGTCCGGGGCGGCCGCGGGCCTGCGCGCCCGGGCCAGGGCCCGCAGGGTCGGCATGTACGAGGACACCACCCGCTCCACCACGGCGTCGTACGGCCGCTCGTCGTCGGGATCGTGGTAGCCCGCGGCATGCACGGGCAGCAGGGCCAGCGGCCCGGTGGCGCACCACCACACGCGCCGCCCGCGCCGGTCCGCCGCCTCAGGGGCGTCCAGCACCGGCGAGGCGACCGCGTCCCACAGCCACTCCAGGGTGTCCAGGACCGTCTGCTGCACGGCACCGGTCGGCGCCCCCGGACGCCCGATACGGTCCACGGCCGCCAGGTACCGCTCCGTACGGCGCTGCGCCTCCTCCGCGTCCAGACCGGGCAGCGGGACCAGCCGGGCCTGACCCGGGGTCACCACCAGGGCGTCGCAGCGGTAGCGGCTGACGTTGACGAGGACCATCGGCCCGGCGGCGGTCGCCTGCGACAGTTCGGCGAAGGGAAGCGGGAGCATGAAGTACGCGAAACCCGGCCGGCGCCGGATCTCCGTCACCAGCGCCTCCCACTCCCGGGCCAGCCGGCGCTGCCGCTGCGCGCCGTCCGTGACGCCGGCGCCACAGCCGTCGCCGCCGTCGACCGGACCGGCTCCTCCCTGCTCCAGCCGCGCCCGCAGGCCGTCGAGCCGCCGGGCGAGTTCGGGATGCTCCCGAGCCAGCTCCGTCAGATCCGTACGGGCGTCCAGGGCCTGCCCCCACAGCACGGAGCGGCCCTGGTCGAGGAGTTCCACCGCCTCCTCCAGCCGCCCGCAGGCGATGGCGCAGGCCGCGGCATCGCTCGCCACGTGCGAGCGCGGCGCGAGCAGCCGTTCGCGGTCGCCCCGGTCCAGACCGTGCCAGGCGGTCAGCGGCAGCAGCCCGACGGCCGCCGCGAAGCCGTCCGCGGCCGCCTCCCAGCCGGCCCGCCCGGCCCGAGCGCGCTCCGCGGCGAAGGTGCCCCAGCCGACCGCCGCGTCGAGACGCTCGTGCGCCGGCGAGGTCAGGCACTGCACCGCCTCGGCGAACCCGTCGAGTGCGGCCCCGGCGTCGTCCTCGCCGGCGCGGCAGCCCTCGCGCTCCCGCGCCATGTCGCTGCGGTCGGCCACCATGTGCGCCCACGACATCAGCGTGTGGGCGCGCCGCGGCGAGGCGGGATGCAGACCGGCGACCACGGCCCCGGCCTCGGCGACGGCGGCGTCGAGATCGCCCAGGTCGCCGCGCAGCAGTGCCCGGTCCCACAGCGCCAGGGCGAGGTTGGTCCGCGCCGTGACGTCCGGCCGTTCCGTGCGGTCCGACGGATCCAGGGCGACGGCCTGTCGGCCGAGGGCGACCGCCTCGTCGAGGTCGGCGGCCGCACGGCCCGTCAGATACCGGGTCCGCAGCCGGCTGGAGAGATTGGGCAGGGCCGTCCGCCGGACGTCCGCGGCCGATGCGGGCGAGATCTCCTCGGCCACGGCCAGGACCTGCCGGCCCAGCTCGATCGACCGGTCCAGGTCGGCGGCGTCCCCGGTGAACCGGTGGCGCAGCGCCAGGGTCGTGCCCAGGGTCGTCAGACGTGCGCAGTGCGCGGGCCGGTCGTACGGGCGGCCCGCCTCCACCGACCGCTGCGCGGCGGCCACCGCCTCGTCCAGGTCGCCCCGCGCCCCGTCGCGTTCGAAGCGGCGTACGTAGGCGGCTGCCAGCGCGGACAGTTCGCCGCCCCGCTCCGGCTCCATCTGCAGCACGGCGTCCACCCGGTCTCCCGCGACGCGGCGCAGCTCCTCCGCGTCCGCGTCCGGCATCCCGAGCAGCATCCGCAGCTGCTGCAGGTTGGGGGTGGGCCCGTACGCACTGCGGCGCAGGTGCTCGACGGCGCCGTCGAGGTCGACCGGGTCCCCGTCCCGCTCGAACCGCCGCAGCAGCAGTGCGCCGATGCGGCCCTCGATCACCGGCCGGCCGGGGTGCCCGTCCGGCATGCCGCCGAGCACCCGGTACCCGAGGGCCAGCGCCGGGGCGAACACCGCCGGGTCGCCGGTCCGTTCGTAGCGGGAGATGTACTCGGTGAGGCGGTGGTCGTACCGGACCACCGCGGTCCGGCCGGCGCCCCCCTCCCGGCCGGCCTGCTCCGGCGGGACCCCGGGGGTGCCTCCCGGCGAGACGAACTCGGCGTTCTTCAGCAGCGGGGCGATGACCTCCTCCCGCCGCACCTCCCGCTCGCGCCTCCGGCCGTCCACCAGTTCCAGCAGGAGGCGCGCCTCTTCCCGCAGTTCGCCGTCCGCCGAGAGGTGGGGCAGTACGGCGGACAGGCAGGCGTGGGCCTGGTCGAGGTCGTGGTCGGTGCCGGTGATCTCCTGCCGGCGTACGAGGACCAGCCCGAGGTTCACGGCATTGAGCGAGTACTCCTCCGCGGGCGGCCGTACGAGGCCCAGGGCTTGGCGAAGCAGGTCCACCGCCTCGTCGAGGTCCGCGAGTGATCCGGACCGCTGCCAGCGCAGGAGGAGGTTCTTGCCGAGGTGGTGCAGGCAGTGCCAGCGCCGGTCCCCACGGGGCGGCGGCCGGAGCCCCAGGAGCATGCGGTACAGGGAGATCGCGGAATCGAGATCCGCCGCCGTGGCGGAGTGGTCGTAGCGCGACTCGGTGGCCTGTGCCAGCAGGAGCAGGTGCGCCACCTGGTGGGCGGGGTCGCCCCGGTGCCGCAGGCGTGCGGCTTCGCCGGCGAACTCCACGGCGGCTTCGAGATCGGCCGGGTCCTTGGTCCCCGTCCGGTAGCGGGCCAGCAGGGCGGAGCCCAGGTGCGCGCTGTACGCGCCGCGGTCGGCGAAGTCCTCCGGGAGCTCCCGCAGGGCCGGGCCGAGCAGTTCGATGCCCCGGTCGCGGGAGAGGGGGTCCGGTTCCGCCGCGGCCCGCAGGATCAGCTGCCGGGCCTCCGCGGCGCGCTGGTGCGGCAGTGCCGGTGTGGGGCGCCGCGCTGTGGCCGGCTGCGCGCCGGCTTCGGCCCGCTTCCGCCGGAGGGAGCGGAGCGTGCCGTTCCACTGCGCCCGCTCGGCGGGATCCGTCAGACCCCCCGGTCCGACGGCCGAGGCCATCACGGCGATGGTCCCGTCGAGGTCGTCGACGGATCCGGTCAGCTCGTGGCGGCGGTGCAAGACCGAGGCGAGACACTTGAGCTGGGCTCCGCGCGGCATCACGTTCGGGACCGCGCCCGGGGCGGTGGCGGAGCGCAGCAGGTCGATCGCCTCGTCGAGGTCCCCGGCCGCCCCCGAGTGGTTGTACCGGGTGAACAGGGCGCCGCCCAGCCGGGTCACGGCGTCGACGCGGTCCGGGCCCTGCCGGGTCTGCAGCGCCAGCAGTTTGCGGCACACCTCCACGTTGACGGTCGCGTTCTCCGGACTGTCGTCGCGGGCGAGTTCGTGGGCCAGCGCCGCCGCCAGCACCTGGAGGAACGCCTCGCGTCGGCGGCCGGCGGCAGCCGGGGCCAGGGCGAGCGCCGCCCGCGCCCACCTGACGGCGCCTTTGAGATCGCCTGGTTCACCCGTCCGCTCGAAGCGCTCGAGCCACTCCGTGGCGAGCAGCAGACGCAACTCGGCGCAGTGCGGCTCGTCTTCGGGCAGGTCCGACAGGGCGCGCTGCAGGGCGACGAGCCCCATCAGCCCGTCGTCGCCGCTGCGCTGCTCGGTCTCGAGGAAGGCTCGGGCCACCTTCACACGCGCCGCCGGATCGGCGCCGAACTCTACGGCCAGCTCCCAGAGTTCGGCAGGTACCGCATCGGGGAGGGTGTCGTGCAGCAGGCCGACGAGCTTGACCGTGGCGGCGAGATCGGGCAGTGCGGCCTGCCGCTTCAGGCTCTTGAACCGCGCCAGCAGGAGCAGGCCGACCAGCAGCACGGCCCGGCCGCGGGGCTCGGACCGGGCCGGCTGCCCGGCGGCCGCCGCCAGCAACTGCCGGGCCTCGGCGTCGAGTCGCGGGTCCTGCAGTCCACCCTCGCGCCCCGATCGCAGGTACTCCAGCACCACCTGCTCGATCCCACCCCGCGCACTGCCGCGCCAGCGCCACCGCATGCCAGACGACCTCCCTGCCGTTCCCGCTACGGTAGCTGTGTGTGTCCGGTCGGTGCCAGTCGGTAGCCTCACCGTGGCGCCCGAACCGGCAGGGGCGGAAGGGGTGGTGGGAGCCGATGGCCGCGCAGGAACCGACGGGGACGAGCGGGACGAGCGAGCAGACCGGGGCCGTCGGGCCGACCGAGAGCGAGGCACTGGCGCTGTGGTGCGCCCGGCTGGCCGGGCTGCGCGACCATGCACGGGTGACCGGCGTGGCCGAGCGGCTGGAACGCGACGCCGCGCGGGTCCGGCAGGGCGGCTCCGCGCAGCGCGCCGTACGCAAGTGGCTCCAGGAGGACGGGGATCCGGCGGATCCGGCCGACTCGGCTGCGCCCCGGCGCAGTTGGTCGGACCGGGAGAGCTCGGCGATGGTCGGCTTTCCCGGCTCCCCGCGTCCGCCGTCCGCGGGCGGCGGACGCTACGGCTGCCCCAGCGAGCGGTGCGAGCGTACGGCCGGGCGCGACGCGCAGGGTCACGTCCCGGCGTGCCATGCGTACGGCGCGGCCATGCGGCCCCTCGGCCCGGCCCCCGACACCCGATGATCACGGGGATCCTCTCCGAGGTGGGCAGACACGTCAGCAGCCGCTGGTTCAGGTCGGTCCTGCTGCCGGGGCTGCTCCTGGTGCTGGTGGCCGCCGCCGGATTCCACCTCGGCCACGGGCACGCCCTCGACGCCCGCCGGCTGACGGTCTGGCTGGACGGCCTCGCCCGGCGCTGGCGGGCCACGCCGGCCCGGGCGGTGGTGGACATCGCCCTGGTCCTGCTGGCCGCGGGCACCGCAGGCACGGTCGCGGGGGTGCTCGGCCGCGCGCTCGAACGGTTCTGGCTGGCCCCGCTGGAGTGGGGGGTGGCCCGGCGCCGCAGGCGCCGGGCCCTGCGGGCCGCGGAGCGGGCAGGCGCCGGGGTGGTGGAGGCGTACCTGCCGCGCCGCCACACCTGGATGAGTGACCGGGTACGGCTGGTCGAGGCCAGGATCCGGGCCCAGTACTGGTTCGATGCGGCCGCCGCGTGGCCGCGCGTATGGCTGCTCGTCGCGGACGAGGTGCGCCGGCCGGTGCTGGCGGCGCGCACGGGCTTCGCCGAGGCCGTCACCCTCGCGGGGTGGGGGTGCCTCTACCTGGTCACGGGGGTGTGGTGGTGGCCCGGGCTGATCGTGGGCGGCTGTGTGCTCCTCGCGGGCCGGCGGCGTTCGCGCGCTGCACTGGAGGAGTTCACCACCCTGATCGAGGCGGTGCTCGACATCCACCACCGGGACCTCGCCGCGGCCCTGGGCGTGGTGGTGGGGGAGGGCGGGGTCACCGAGGGCGAGGGGCGCAGGATCGACGACATCCTCCGCAAGGGCGGCGGCTGACCGTCAGGGCCGGGCCGGTGCCGGCTCCGGCCCGGCGGCCGGCGCCTGAGCCGCAGCCGCAGCCGGTGCCTGAGCTGCCGCCCGGGCCGGGTCGGCCACGCACGCCGGATCCGTGACCGGAGCTGCATCGGGGGACCGGGCGGCGACCCGGCCGCCGGCCGCCGGGGAGCCGTCCTCCCCGGGCAGGGCGAACACGCGCAGGAAGATCTGCGAGAGCGGGCCGATGGCCAGCGCGTACGCCACGGTGCCGACGCCGGCCGTGCCGCCCAGCAGGACACCGGCCGCGAGGACCGTGAGCTCGATCCCGGTCCGCACGAGCCGCAGCGACCGCCCGGTCCGCCGGTGCAGCCCGGTCATGAGGCCGTCGCGGGGCCCCGGCCCGAAGCGGGCGGCGATGTAGAGGCCGGTCGCGACCCCGTTGAGGACGATGCCCGCCGTCAGCACGGCTGCCTGCGCGAGCGTGCCGTGCACGTCCGGCACCACCGCGAGCGTGGCGTCCATCGACAGGCCCACGGCGAACACGTTGGAGACGGTGCCCAGCCCCGGGCGCTGGCGCAGGGGCACCCACAGCAGCAGCACCAGCGCCCCGACGGCCACGGACACCGTGCCGATGCTCCACCCGGTGAGCTCGGCGAGTCCCTGGTGGAAGACGTCCCACGGGTCCAGCCCCAGACCCGCGCGGATCAGGAACGCCGAGCTGGCGCCGTACAGCGCGAGCCCGACGTAGAGCTGCAGGAGTCGACGTGTGAGGCGCCGGGCGGGGCGGGCGGGGGCGAGGGACATCGGTGGAGCCTTTCGGGGAGCCAAAGACCGACAGACCTCACGATGTGGCATCCCCTGGATGGCCGGACAGGGCCAATCCAACCCAAGTGGCCTTGGTTCGGGGGTCTCGGTTCCGGTGGTGTGCCGACCGGTCTCCCCCGTGAGAACAGGCACATTTTTGCCCCGGTTAGTCCGAATTGGTGAATGCTGGTTCCCGGTCCACCCCGACGTACCAGCGCCACCGGCACCGGCAGAGACGAGAGACATGCGACGCGTACACCGCCTCACGATCAACCGGCGGACAGCCCTCCCCCTCGTGGGCGGAGCTGCCGTCCTCGGCTTCGGCGGCCTCTACCTCACCGGTCTGGCCGTGGCGGGCGACGCCATCGCCGACGGCACCCACGTCCGCGGAGTCGACATCGGCGGCATGAGCCGTACGGAGGCCAAGGCCGCCCTCGACCGCACGCTCGGCCCGGCCGCGGCCGCCCCGATGGAGCTGCGGATCGGCGACCGCACCGAGAAGGCCGCCCCCGCCGCCTTCGGGCTGTCCCTGGACACCGCCGCCACCGCGGACCGCGCCGCGCAGTCCGGAGCGGATCCCATCACCGTGATCGGGCGGCTGGTCACCCCGGCCGAGGACCGCGAGGTCGAGCCCGTCATCCGTACGGACGGCCCGACGAGCACGGCCGAGGTCGACCGGATCGCGGCCGCCGGACGGCAGGCCCGCGACGGCGACGTCACCTTCGAGGGCGGCGCGGCCAAGGCGACCGACCCCGTCACCGGAATCGCCGTGCGCGCCGACCAGGCGGCCGACACCGTACGCGCCGCCTACCTGCGTCCGCAGGGCGGTCCGGTCGCGATCCCCGTGGACCAGAAGCCGCCCGCCGTGGGCCGGCAGGAGACCGCACGGGCCCTGAAGGAGTTCGCCGAGCCCGCGATGTCCGGCCCGATCACCCTCACCGTGGCCGGAAAGCCCGTGGTCCTCACCCCCGCCGTGCTCGGCCGGCACCTCGCGGTCGAGCCCGACGCCCACGGCCGGCTGGTTCCGAAGCTCGACTCCAAGGGGCTGCTGGCCGACCCCGCGGTCGCCCGGCAGGTGGCCGCGGCCACCAGCCCCTCCCGCGGGGCCACCTTCCGCGTCGACTCCGCAGGCCGGGCGGTCGTCGCCCAGGACGGGCGCTCCGGGATCCAGGTCACCGAGAAGGCCTTCGCCGACGCCGTCGTCCCGCTGCTGACGCGCTCGGGCGCCGCCCGTACCGGTGTGGTCGCCGTGAAGACGGTCCACCCCCGCCTGACCGCCGAGAACGCACAGCGCCTCGGCATCAAGGAGAAGGTGTCCTCCTTCACCGTCAAGTTCCCGGCCGCGCCGTACCGCACCACCAACATCGCCCAGGCAGTGGAGCGGATCAACGGCTCCGTCGTGCTCCCGGGCGAGACCTGGAGCTTCAACAAGACGGTCGGCGAGCGGACCAAGGAGAACGGCTTCGTCGACGGCATCATGATCAACGACGGCCAGTACGTGAAGTCCCCCGGCGGCGGTGTCTCGGCGGTCGCGACGACCATGTACAACGCCATGTTCTTCGCGGGCGTCAAGCCGCTGGAGCACGGGGCGCACTCCTTCTACATCGAGCGGTACCCCGAGGGGCGCGAGGCCACCGTCGCCTGGGGCACCCTCGACCTGCGCTGGAAGAACGACTCCGGCCACGCGATCTACGTCCAGGCCGAGTCCTCGGACACCTCGGTGACCATCAGCCTGCTCGGCACGAAGAAGTACGACGAGATACGCGCGACCCAGGGCCCGCGGACGAACGTCACCCCGCCGGCCAAGCGCACGGGCTCCGGTCCGACCTGCGAGGTGCAGACCCCGCTGGAAGGCTTCGACGTCGCCGTCGACCGGGTCTTCGTCCAGGGCGGGCAGGAGGTCAAGCGGGAGACCTACCGTACGCACTACACCCCGCGCGACGAGGTCACCTGCGATCCGCAGACCCCGGCGAGCCCGGCCGCCCCGACGCCCCCCGCCGGCTCCGCGGCCGCGACCCCGGCGGCCCCCGCGACCCCGGCCGCACCGAAGCCGGTCCGCGCCTGACGGACTCCCGCCGACGGGGCCCGGCCGGGCCGGGCCCCGTCAACGGCGAAGAGATGCCTAGGGGGAGCCCGGGCGGGCGCGCCACGAGTGCGCGGGATGGTGCACCACCGACGGCAGGTTGCGGTCCCAGTGGGCACGGTGGTGCCGGGCGGAGTGCGGCGCGCGGGGCACGTGGGCCGTGCGCGCCAGGATGACCAGGGCGGCCGTGAGGGCCGCCAGTTCTATGTGGTCGGGGGTGCCTCGGACCACCCTGATCCGGTGCCGGCGTATCACCAGGACACCGGCAGGGTCTTGGGCCCGCGGATCAGCGCCCCAGCCTGCCATTCGATCTGCTCGCGCGGTACGGCCAGGGCCAGGCGCGGGTAGCGGTCGAGCAGCGTGGTGACGATGATCTCGGACTCCATCCGGGCCAGCATCGAGCCGACGCAGTGGTGGGGCCCGTTCCCGAAGGCCATGTGGGCGATGGGCCCGCGGTCGAAGTCCAGCGTGTCGGGGTTCGGGAAGACCTCGGGGTCGCGGTTGGCCGCCAGGTACGAGGAGTACACCGTCTCGCCGGCCTTGACCGTGACGCCGGCGATGTCCACGTCCCGCGTGGCGATCCGCGGGAGGCCCACCCCGCTGCGGTGCGGGATGAAGCGCAGCAGCTCGTCGACGGCCTGGGGGATCAGCTCCGGCTCCCTGCGCAGCCGTTCGAGGTGCTCCGGATGGGTGAGCAGGGCGAAGATCATGTTGGCGCTGTTGTTGCGTACCGCGTGCGCACCGCTCACCAGGATCGCGGTGGCGATGGACACGGCCTCCGGGTCGGTGATCTCACCGGCGTCGGCGGCCGCGGCGAGGACCCCGGCCAGGTCGTCGCTCTGCTTCTCCCGCCGCATGGCGAGCAGGGCGACGATGCTCTCGCGCACGGTCTTCAGGGCGTCGGTGCTCTTGTCGGGTGCCGGCCCGGGGGTCATGATCACGTTCGCCCAGGAGGTCATGTTCTTGCGCATGTCCTGCGGCATCCCCAGCAGGTCGGCGACGGCCGCGAGCGGGAAGGGGCCGTGCAGGTGCTCGACCAGGTCCGCCGGTGAGCCGTGCCGCTCCATGCCGTCCAGCAGGCTGTCGGCGGTCCGCTGCACGGTCGGCCGCAGCTTCTGCATGCTCTTGCCGGTGAAGGCCCGTGCGACCACGCGGCGCATGTCGTTGAGGCGCGGCGGGTCGGCGTAGTTCATGGACGCCTGCTGCGAGGCGATCGCGTGCGGGGAGGAGGCGGTGATCGTACGGCCGACCAGTTCCTGCCTGCTGAAGCGCGGGTCGGTGGTGGCCGCCTTCACGTCGGCGTAGCGGGACATCAGCCAGGCGCTGCCCTGGCCGTACGGCAGCCGGATCCGGGCGGCCCGTTTGTCCCGCAGGCGGTCGTGCAGGAACGGGTCGAAGTCGAGCGCCTCGAAGTCGTCCAGGTTCCAGCAGTGCACCGGTTCGCCCGAGGCCGGGTCCGTCTCCGGCTCGAGGGCCGTGTGCGGGTCTGACGTCATGGTTCATCTCCCTGCGTGGATGTCACCCCCCAAGGCGCGATTCCGCGGGAAATCGGCACAGCCATCCCTTCCCTCTCGTCGCAGGCTCCCCTGCCTCCACGGCGCAGCGTCACCGGATTGGCTCATGTCCCCAACGCCGTAGTCCCGCGCGCGCATCGGCCAAAGGTCCGTGAGGCTGTGTCAGACACGAAAGGAGAGCCACCCATGGCGACTCTGTGCAGGCCAACGGTGTGCGTGCCCGAGCACGTGATCACGATGGAGCAGACCCTGGATCTGTGCCGTTCGGTGCACGCGGACCATCCGCAGCTCGACCTGGCGCTGCGTCTGATCCGCAACACCGGCGTCGCGAAGCGGCACATCGTGCGCCCCATCGAGGAGACCCTCAAGCACCCCGGCTTCGAATCGCGCAACGCGGTGTACGAGGTCGAGGCCAAGCAGCGGGTCCCGGCGGTGGTGCGGCAGGCGCTGGAGGACGCGCAGCTGCGTGCGCAGGACATCGACATGATCATCTACGTGTCGTGCACGGGCTTCATGATGCCCTCGCTGACCGCTTGGATGATCAACGCGATGGGCTTCAGGACGGACACCAAACAGCTCCCCATCGCCCAGCTGGGCTGCGCGGCGGGCGGGGCGGCGGTCAACCGGGCCCACGATTTCTGCACCGCCTACCCCGAGGCGAACGCGCTGATCGTGTCCTGCGAGTTCTGCTCGCTCTGCTACCAGCCCAGTGACCTGGAGGTCGGCAACCTGCTCTCCAACGGCCTGTTCGGCGACGGCGTAGGCGCCGCCGTCGTCCGCGGCAAGGGCGGCACCGGCATGGAACTGCACCGCAACAGCTCGTACATCATCCCCCAGACAGAGGACTGGATCATGTACGACGTCAAGTCCACCGGGTTCCACTTCAAGCTCGACCGGCGGGTGCCCGGGACCATGGAACCGCTCGCCCCGTCCCTCAAGGAGCTCGCAAAAGCCCATGGGTGGGACGCTGCCGCACTGGATTTCTACATCATCCACGCCGGTGGGCCCCGCATCCTGGATGACCTGAGCAAGTACCTCGGTGTGGCACCCGAGGCATTCCGCTTCAGTCGGGCCACACTGACCGAGTACGGCAACATCGCCAGCGCCGTCGTCCTGGACGCACTGCGCCGGCTCTTCGACGAGAACGGCACCGCTGACGCCGCGCGGGGCCTGCTGGCCGGTTTCGGCCCGGGCATCACCGCAGAGATCTCGCTGGGCAGCTGGACCTCGGATCGAGGGACCGGGTGAGGGAGGAATCCGAAGAATGCTGAAGGACGGCCCCGCAACCGCAAGGCCACCCATCACGCACTGGCCCACCCCGGCACTGGACGGGGTCGACTTCGACCCCGTCCTCGCCGAACTGATGCAGGCGGGTCCGATCACCCGGATCCGCCTGCCGAACGGAAGCGGGTGGGCCTGGCTCGTCTGCCGGTTCGACGACGTGCGCATGGTGGCCAACGATCCCCGGTTCAGCCGCAAGCTGGTCGCGGAACACGACGTCACCCGGCTGGCCCCCCACTTCATCCCCGCGCCGGGCGCGGTCGGGTTCGAGGACCCGCCCGACCACACCCGACTGCGGCGCACCGTCGCCGCGGCCTTCACCACCAGCGGGGTGGAGGCCCTGCGCACCCGGGCCAAGGACATGCTCGACACCCTCGTCGACGGGATCCTGCGCGACGGCCCGCCCGTGGACCTGACCGAGCGCCTGCTCGCGCCCTTCCCGCTCGCCGTCGTGTGCGAGCTGATGGGCGTACCGGAGGCCGACCGGCCCATGGTCCACGAATGGACCAGCCTGATCCTCTCCTCGGCCCAGGGCGCGGAACGCAGCGAGCAGGCGAAGAACGACATGTGCGCCTACCTGGGCGGGCGTATGCGCAGCGGGGAAGTGGCCGGCGGCGACACCGTCATCGGGCTCCTCGTCAAGGCCGTCGAGGCCGGCGAGGTCACCGCCGAGGAAGCCACCGGACTCGCCCTGCTCATCCAGATCGGGGGCGAGGCCGTCACCAACAACGTGGGCAACATGGTCTACATCCTGCTCACCCGGCCGGACCTGATGGAACGGATGAGGAGCGAGCCCGGCCTGCGGCCCTCGGCACTCAACGAGCTGCTGCGCTACATCCCGCACCGCAACGCCGTCGGCCTCTCCCGGATCGCCCTCGAGGACGTCACCGTGGCCGGCCAGCTCATCCGGGCGGGCGAAGCGATCTACGTCTCCTACCTCGCGGCCAACCGCGACCCGGAGGTCTTCCCCGACCCCCACGAGCTGCACCTGGACCGCAACCCCAACCCGCACGTCTCCTTCGGGTACGGACCCCACTTCTGTCCCGGGAACATGCTGGCCCGCCTCGAGTCCGAACTGCTCGTGGACGCGCTGCTCGACCGCTTCGCGGACCTGCGCCTCAGCGTCCCCCCGAGCGAACTGGGCTGGCGGCCCGGTGCCCTCATCCGCGGGCCCGAAGGTCTGCCCGTGACCTGGTCATGACCGCGCACATCGCCCGCGACGGGCTGCTCGTACCACCGGGACACGGCCGCAAGCTGCACACCGACGCCCAGCAGGTCACGTTCAAGGTCACCGGGGAGCACTCCTCGGTGGCCTCGAGCTTCGAGGTCGTCGTACCGCCCGGTTTCGACGTCGGGGCGCACCTCCACACGCGGAGCGAAGAACTGTTCTACGTCCTGGAGGGTGAACTCGACGTCATGGCCTTCGAGCCGCGCGTGCGTTCCGGCGACGACTGGAGACACTGGGAAGCGCTCGACGGACGTCAGGTCGTCCGTGCCACGCCCGGAACCGTCATCGTGGTTCCGCCCGGTTGTCCGCACGCCTTCGCGAACCCCACCGGCGAACCCGCCCGGATGTTCTTCCAGGCCTCACCGCCGCCCGATCACGAGCGGTACTTCGAGGAGCTCCTCGAGCTGCTCGACACGAGCGCCACCCCGGATCCCGCAGCGATCCGCGAACTGCGGATCCGCTACGACATCGAACAGCTCACGCCACTGCGCCACGAGCTGTCCTGACGACCGACCAACACCGCACCACATCCCCACCCAACACCATGCTCGGGAGCAAAATCGATGCTGCGCACTCGCCGCACCCTACGCACCGCCTCGTACGCCCTGGCCGGCACGATCGCCGCCGCCGCCTCGTTCGCCGCGGGCCCGGCCCGGGCCGCCGAACCCCTGCCGTCCCACTGGTGCTACGTCAACGGTGTCGAGGCCCCGCCCGGGCAGGAGGTACGCGGCACTGCGTCCGACGACACGATCCTGTGCGAGAACGACGTCGAGAACGCGATCATCTACGGCGGCGGCGGCAACGACAACATCCGCGTCAAGGGCATGCTCATCGACGCCCAGGTGCTCGGCGGCGAGGGCGACGACACGCTCCAGGTCAACAACCTCTCCCCGCGCAACGGCAACGCGACGGTGCGCGGCGGTGCGGGCAACGACACCATCATCACCGCCCTCGTCATGGGCACCGCAGCGCACGGCGCGACCGTCTACGGCGACCACGGCGACGACCAGATCACCACGGGCAGCGTGCTGGGCGAGCCCGGCGAGTACCAGCGCGGCGGCGGCCAGGTCTTCGGCAACGACGGCAACGACCTGATCCGCACGGGCAACGTCGACCTCGGCGGCCGGGTGCTCGGCGGCAGCGAGAACGACATCATCGAGCCCAAGTCGGTGGGTGCCGAGTCCGCGGGCATCGTCCAGGGCGGTCCCGGCAACGACACGGTCCGCGGCCTGAACGACACCGTCCTGACGATCGGACCGGGCTACGGCCAGGTCGACGGCGGGATCGGGACCAACTCCTGCCGGGTGAAGCACTTCTCGACCGGCGACCGGGTCCGCAGCTCGATGGCGAACTGCCTGATGGCCGACGGCACCCCCGTGGCCCCGGTCACCCCCGCCAAGCCGGCCTCGCCGGCGGCTCCCATGGCCCCCGCCAAGCCGGCCTCTCCGATGGCTCCCAAAACCCCTGCCAAGAAGCCCGCTTCCCCGGCGGCTCCCAAGGCCCCCGGCGCCCACTCACCGCGCTGACGGGCGGCGGCCCCCGGGTGCGCCGTGTGCGCGCTCCATGGACAGGCCGCCGGGAAGCAGGAGCAGGGTCAGCACCGCGCCGACGGCGAAGATCGCCGCCGATGCCGTGAAGACCGTGTGGTAACTCTCCAGGGCAGCCCGCGCCATCAGCTCCGGCGTGGGCTGCCGGCCCGCCAGCGAGCGGGCGACGGCTCCGGCGGCAAGGGTGCTCATGAGCGCCGTGCCGACGGAGCCGCCCGTCTGTCGCATGGCGTTGACCGTCGCGGAGCCGACGCCGGCGTCCCGCGGGTCGATGCCGGCCGTGCCGAGGTTCATCGCGGCCGCCGTGATCAGGCCCATGCCCAGCCCCGTGGCCACCTGGCCCGGCAGGACGTCGACGACGTACGAGCCGGTCGCCGTCAGGCTCGACAGCCAGGCCATGCCGCAGGCCGACAGCAGCATCCCGGTGACGATGCGCGGGCGCCCGCCGATCCGGCCGAGCAGGCCCATGTTGCTGCCGATCGCGCCGATCATGGTGCAGCCGGACATCGGCATGAAGGCCAGGCCGGTCCTGGCCGGGCTGTAACCGCGGGTGTGCTGCAGGTAGTACGTGAGGAACAGGAACACCCCGAACATGCCGACCCCCGTGATGAACACGGACGTGAGCGCCGTACCCCGGACCCGGTCGAGCACGATCCGCAGCGGCAGCAGCGGGTGCGCGCTGCGGCCCTGCCACCAGACGAACGCGGTGAGCAGGACGGCGCCGGTGGCCAGGAAGCCCAGGGTGTGCACGGACTGCCAGCCGTGGGATCCGGCCTGGGCGAGGCCGTAGACCAGGCAGAAGAGCCCGGCCGAAGCGAGCAGTGTGCCCGGCAGGTCCAGCCGGGGAGGGCTGGTCGGCGCCGGCCGCTTGAGCAGCAGCACGCCGCCCACGACGGCGACGGCGGCGAAGAGCAGGTTCACGTACATGGTCGAGCGCCAGCTCAGGTGCTCGGTGAGGAACCCGCCCAGCAGCAGCCCCACGGCGCCCCCGGACGCGGCGAGCGATCCGAACACGCCGAAGGCCTTGCCGCGTTCGGCGGGGGCGGAGAACGTCGTGGTGAGCAGCGAGAGCGCGGCCGGAGCCAGCAGCGCCGCGAACACGCCTTGCAGGGCGCGGGCCGTGACGAGGATCCCGAAGGTGGCGGCGGCCCCGCCGAGCGCGGAGGCCGCGGCGAAGCCGATCTGCCCGATGAGGAAGGCCCGCCGCCGCCCGAACTTGTCGGCGAGCCGCCCGCCGAGCAGCAGCAGACTGCCGAAGGTGATCGCGTACGAGGTCACCACCCACTGCCGCTGCTCGTCGGAGAACCCGAGGCCGGCCTGGGCGGAGGGCAGGGCGATGTTCACGATGGTGGCGTCGAGGACGACCATGAGCTGGGCGAGGCCGATGACGGCGAGGATCCACCACCGGCGCGGATCGGGCTGCGCGGCGGCGTCGGCGACGGCTGGAGTGGTACTGGTCCCGGGGCGGTTCGGCTCTGCGGACATGGTGGCGCTCCATGGGTTGCGCTCGTTCTCGCGGGCGAGGTGCGTGCGCGTATACGTGTGCAGGTGCGTGTACGTGGACTGTCTGGTTCGACGATGCGTGAGCACGCCCCGTCGCCCGCGCGCCACGCCACGATGCCGTCCGGATGGACCAGCGGAGCGTTCGTTTCTGCTACCGCTTCCCCTTGTTCGCCGTCCCTCCGGCGTTCTTCTTCCCCTTGCGCGGCGTGCCGGCCGGGCGGCCGGCGTGGAGTTCCAGCGGGCCCGTGCCCTCGGTGCGGGCGCGCAGGCAGGCCTCGATCTGGCGGCGCAGGGACGGTTTGACCAGGGCGCGCAGCTCCGAGGCCGGCACCGCCCGCCAGCGGAGCAGTTCGAACGGGGCGAGCCGGATCCGGGCCAGGGCGGCGCCGTCCAGGACCCCGCCGTCGTAGAGGAAGCGGATGCGGGCCGGATAGCCGGGTTTGTGGGCCCAGTTCACGCCGAGCAGTCGGCCCGGTTCGAGGTCGAGGCCGAGTTCCTCGTGCACCTCCCGGCGGGCGGCGGCCCGCGGGGTCTCGCCCAGGTCGCTGTCGATCCCGCCGCCCGGCAGGTTCCACCGGCCGGGCTTGCCGTACGAGGGCTCCACCAGCAGGATCCGGCCCGCGGAGTCGGTGAACAGCACGCTTGCCGCGGTGAGGGCCTTGGGGCGGGCGGCCCGGTGGCTCGCGGCGTCGAAGGAACCGTCGTGCTCGAGGGCCGTACGCCGCGCCGGGTCCAGACCGGCCGGGGAGCCGGGTTGGGCCACCCCGTCGACGAGGTGCGCGAGGGAGCCGGAGTACAGGGCGTCCAGGCCGGCGCGCAGCCGGGGCGCGATCCGGGCGGGCAGCGCCGCGTACGCCTCGTCCGGCGGGAGCCAGCGGGCCGCGGCGACCTCGCCGTCCGCGAAGGAGATCGCGGCGGTCTGCTCCGGCGAGAGCGGCCCGACGAGGTGGATGTGGGCGATGAGGGAGCGGCCGAGCGCGCCGGGCCGCCGGGAGTCCACGGCGAGCAGCCGGCCGACCGGCACGGCCAGGTCCAGCTCCTCCTTGAGCTCGCGGGCCAGTCCTTCCTCCGGGGTCTCGGTGTCCTCGACCGTGCCGCCCGGCAGTTCCAGGCCCGCCTTGTACGTGGGCGTCAGCACGAGGACCCGCCCGCCGGTGTCCAGCACGATCCCGGTGGCGGCGACGAGCGGGGACGGCCGGGCGGCGTAGTACGCGCGCACCGCCCCGGGGGAGGGGCGGTCGGGTGAGCGGTCGGGCACGGCGGGCTCCTGTGGTCGTGCGGCGGTACCGGGCGGATCCGTACCCCGCGCGCGGGCCCGCCGCGCTCCGCGGTCAGGCCCGGGCCAGGAGCATCCCGCCCATCGTGACCATGGTCGCCGCGACGAGCCCGTCCAGCACCCGCCAGGCCGAGGGGCGCGCCAGCAGGCCGCCGAGCAGCCGGGCGCCGTAGCCGAGCGTGCCGAACCAGATCAGGCTGGCCAGCCCGGCCCCGATGCCGAAGGCCCAGCGCAGGTCGCCGCGGTCGGCGGCGAGGGAGCCGAGCAGCAGGACGGTGTCGAGGTAGACGTGCGGGTTGAGCCAGGTCATGGCCAGGCAGGTCAGCACGGCCCGGCGCCGGGTCCCGGCGGTGGCCCCGCCGGTGTCCAGGGCGGCGCCCGGGGTGGGCCGCAGCACCCGGCGGGCGGCGAGGAATCCGTAGCAGATGAGGAACCCGCCGCCGGCGACGGCGACCGCGGTCAGGGCGGCCGGCCAGGCGGCGACGAAGGCGCCGACGCCGGCGACGCCGAGGGCGATGAGGACCGCGTCGGAGACCGCGCAGATCGCGACCACGGCGAGGACGGCCTGCCGACGGGCCCCCTGCCGCAGGACGAAGGCGTTCTGTGCGCCGATGGCGACGATGAGGGAGAGTCCGGTGCCGAAGCCGGCGAGGGCCGCCGCGATGATGCCGTGTGTCATGTCTCCGACCGTAGGCAGCGGCACGGTTTCAGTACAGCTAAAGATTTTTACGTACCCTTAGCTCTCGTGATGGATGAGCTTCCCCTGGACCAGGTACGGACCCTGCTCGCCGTGGTGGACGAGGGCACTTTCGACGCGGCGGCCGCGGCCCTGCACGTGACCCCGTCCGCCGTCAGTCAGCGGGTCAAGGCATTGGAGCAGCGGACCGGGCGGGTGCTGCTGATGCGGACGAAACCGGTCCGGGCGACCGAGTCCGGGCAGGTGGTGGTCCGGTTCGCCCGGCAGCTGGCCCGCCTGGAGCGGGACGCCCGCGCCGAGCTCGGGATGGCGCAGGAGTCGGGCGGCCCGGTGCGGCTGCCGATCGCGGTCAACGCGGATTCGCTGGCGACCTGGTTCCTGCCGGCGCTCACGCAGGTGCCGCAGGATCCGCCGGTCTTCTTCGAACTGCACCGGGAGGACGAGTCGCACACGACGGCGCTGCTGCGGGAGGGCCAGGTGATGGCGGCGGTGACCTCCTCGCCCGACCCGGTGGCGGGGTGCACCGTACGCGGGCTCGGGCTGGCGCGGTACCTGCCGGTGGCGAGCCCCGGGTTCGTGGCGCGGTACCTGTCGGGGGCGGTCGAGGACGGCCTGCGGGAGGCCCCGGTGATCGTGTTCGACCGGCGGGACGTGCTCCAGGACGTGTTCGTACGGTCGCTGACCGGCGATCAGGACGCCGGGGCCGGGCCGCTGCGCCACCACGTGCCGACCTCGGAGGGCTTCTGCGACGCGGTGGCGTCGGGGCTGGGCTGGGGACTCGTGCCCGAGCCGCAGGCGGAGCCGCTGCTGCGCACGGGCGGGCTGGTGCTGCTGGTGCCGGGGCGGCCGCTGGACGTGCCGCTGTACTGGCAGCAGTGGAAACTCGACTCCCCGGCGCTGTCGACGGTGGCGGAGGTGATCGCGGCCGCGGCGGCCGAGGCACTCCGCCAGGACGGAGTCACCCCCTAGGGGGGTGTCTTGCCGATCAGGCCGGGCTCGCGGCGTCCGGCACGCGCGCTCGCCGCGTTCTCGTCACTCGCCGACGTCCCCCAGCTACCGCTGGGAGGTGCCCCCACCGCGTCGACTCCCTCCTCGGCCTTGCGATCGCACGCACCGGGCGCCGCTCCCTGATCCGGCCTGATCGGCAAGACACCCCCTAAGGGGGTGTCCGGCGGATCGGGGTCGGACAGACGCTTAAGCTGCGGTCATGGAGTCCTACACGATCGGCCAGGCCGCGCGGCTGCTCGGCGTGAGCGTCGACACCGCCCGGCGCTGGGCGGATGCGGAGCGGTTCCCCACCCGCCGGGAGGGCACGCGCCGGATGGTGGACGGGCCGGACCTGGCCGCGTTCTGCGTCGAGGCCGCCCAGGAGGGCGCCGACGCCGAGGACGCCCCGTACACCTCGGCGCGCAACGCCTTCCCGGGCATCGTCACCGCCGTCAAGCTCGGTACCGTCGACGCCCAGGTCGAGATCCAGGCCGGGCCCCACCGCATCGTGTCGCTGCTGACCCGGGAGGCGGTGGAGGAGCTCGGCCTCGAGGTGGGCGCACGGGCCGTGGCGCGGGTGAAGTCGACGAGCGTGTTCATCGACAGGGTCTGACGGGGCCGATCGGCGGCGGTGGCAGACTGGCCACTGAACCGCCGAAGGGAAGTACCCCGTTGTCCATGTTCAGCAACTTGCGCCGGGCCGTGCGCCGCGGCTACCGGCGGGCCGTCGATCTGAGTCATCCGGCCCGCTCCCCGCTCGGCAGCGCGGTGGTCAACTGCGTGGTCTACGTGGACGGCGCACGGCAGGACGGCTGCGCCGAGGTCGAGGAGGCGCTGCGGCGGGTCCGCAAGACGGGCGACGGGTTCGTGTGGATCGGCCTGCACGAACCGGCGAAGGAGGAGCTCGCCGGGCTCGCCGAACTGTTCGGCCTGCACCCCCTCGCCGTCGAGGACGCCGTGAACGCGCACCAGCGTCCCAAGGTGGAGCGGTACGACGACATACTCTTCTCCGTCTTCAAGACCGTGCGCTACGTGGAGCACGAGGAGCTCACCGCGACGAGCGAGGTCGTCGAGACCGGCGAGCTGATGGCGTTCACCGGCGAGGACTTCGTCATCACCATCCGGCACGGCGGCCACGGCACGCTCGGCCCCGTCCGCGAGAGCCTGGAAGCGGCGCCCGAGCAACTGGCCAAGGGGCCGTCGTCGGTTCTGCACGCCATCGCCGACCACGTCGTCGACGACTACGTGGCCGTCACGGACGCGGTGCAGAACGACATCGACGCCGTCGAGACCGCCGTCTTCAGCGAGTACGGCGGCCGCGGCGACGCGGGCCGGATCTACCAGCTCAAGCGCGAACTGCTGGAGCTGCGCCGGGCGGTGGCCCCGCTGGGCCGACCGCTCCAGCACCTGGCCACGCAGCCGATACCGGTGATCCCGCCGGACGTCCGCGCGTACTTCCGCGACGTCGCCGACCACCTGACCCGGGCCACCGACCAGATCGGCGCGTACGACGGCCTGTTGGACTCCATCCTGCAGGCGCACCTCGCGCAGGTGACCGTCGCGCAGAACGAGGACATGCGCAAGATCACGGCGTGGGCGGCCATCGTCGCCGTGCCGACCATGGTCTGCGGGGTCTACGGCATGAACTTCGACAACATGCCCGAACTGCACTGGACGTACGGCTACCCGATCGTGGTCGGCGTCATGGCCCTCGCCTGCTTCGTCATCCACCGGGGCTTCCGCCGCAACGGCTGGCTCTGAGCCGCGGATCGACCACCGGCCCTTCCGGCACCCATGGCGTGCACGGGTATTGAGCTGTCCCGAGCTCTGGTAGTAAAGTTTCCTAACGAAGTCGGGTCAGCCTCAACTCCCCCATGGAGGTCTTGTGTTCACCCCCCACCGCAAGAGAATGGCCATCGGCGCCCTGCTCGGCAGCGCCCTGCTCGCCGTACCGGTGACCGCCCACGCCACCGCGGCACCCGCCCCCGCTTCCCTCCCCGCGTCCTCCGCCTCCGTGTCGTCCGCGGCCGTCGGGCTCGACGATCCGGCGAAGAAGGACATCGCCATGCAGATCGTCTCCAGCGCGGAGAACTCCTCGCTGGACTGGAAGGCGCAGTACAAGTACATAGAGGACATAGACGACGGCCGCGGCTACACGGCCGGCATCATCGGATTCTGCTCCGGCACCGGCGACATGCTCGACCTCGTCGAGTACTACACCGACGTCAAGCCGGGCAACGTGCTCGCCAAGTACCTCCCGGCGCTGCGCAAGGTCGACGGCAGCGACTCGCACGCCGGCCTCGACCCGAACTTCACCAAGGACTGGGCTAAGGCGGCCCAGGACGGCGAGTTCAAGAAGGCCCAGGACCACGAGCGCGACCGGGTCTACTTCAACCCCGCCGTCAAGCAGGGCAAGTCCGACGGAGTCGGCACGCTCGGCCAGTTCATGTACTACGACGCCATCGTCATGCACGGCGACGGCACCGACTCCACCAGCTTCCGCAACATCCGCAAGCGGGCCCTGTCCAAGGCCAAGCCCCCGGCCCAGGGCGGCAACGAGACGACCTGGCTGAACGCCTTCCTCGACGCCCGCGTCTGGGCGATGAAGCAGGAGGAGGCGCACAGTGACACCAGCCGTGTCGACACCGCGCAGCGGGTCTTCCTCAAGAAGGGGAACCTGAACCTCAACACCCCGCTCGACTGGAAGGTCTACGGGGACCCGTTCCACATCGGCTGATCCGGTTGACGAGTCCACGGACGGTCCCGCGCCCGGCCCCGGCCGTGCGCGGGACCGTCCGTGCGTGCGGTGGCGGGTTCAGGTCGCAGAGCCGTAACGATGTGGGCGCGGACGGGCCCGCTCCGGGGGGTTGCAGGGCCTCGCGGGTGCCTGCGTGGAGAGGATCAGGGGGCTCTCCAACCTCACAAATGGGGCCCTGTCGCCCCTGTTTCGTCACCCCATGTGACCTGACGCGACCAGTGGGTCTCAAATGGCGCCCGGTACCGGTGTTTTTGGTCGATGAACCCGAGGAAAGCGGCACTTCTGGCAGCTTGAGAACTGGCTTGACCGCCACATAAGCGGGGCATAAGTTCTGCCTCGGCTTGCTCCAGCAGGACGGGCCGACGAACCGTCCTCTGGGGGGACCCATGCACTACTACACCGACGTTCTGAAGAAGTACACCGTCTTCTCCGGCCGCGCCCGCCGGCAGGAGTACTGGATGTTCACCCTCTTCAACCTGATCGCCCTGATCATCGTCGCCGTGCTCGACAACGCGATCGGCACCTACCCGCTCCTCTACGCGATCTACGCGCTGGCCGTCTTCCTCCCGGGCCTGGCCGTCGGCGTCCGCCGCCTGCACGACACCGGCAAGTCCGGCTGGTGGATGTTCATCGCCCTCGTCCCGCTGATCGGCGGCATCTGGCTCCTCGTCCTCATGGCGACCGAGGGCCAGCCGCAGCCGAACCAGTACGGTCACAACCCGAAGGCCGTCCAGGCCTGATCAGGCCCGCAAGCCTGAGCACCTGAGTTGCCTCGAGCGCCGCCCCGGCTGGAAACAGCCGGAGGCGGCGCTTTGCCGTTCTCCGGGGTCGCGCGAGACCCGGGGGTGACGCGCGTCTCCCCGAGACTCGGGCAGGGGGCTGTCCGGACCGGGCCGATCACGAGATATCTTGATGTCGAGCAATGTTGCAGACGAGAGACGCAGACTGTGGAGCGGAGCATCCGGTGACTGACTCGACCATCATCTACACGCACACTGACGAGGCCCCGGCCCTCGCGACGTATTCCTTCCTGCCTGTGATCCAGGCCTACGCGTCGACGGCCGGTGTGAATGTCGAGACCCGTGACATCTCCCTGGCCGGTCGCATCATCGCCAGCTTCCCCGAGCACCTCGAGGAGGGCCAGCGGATCGCCGATGCCCTCGCCGAGCTCGGCGAGCTGGCGAAGACGCCGGAAGCGAACATCATCAAGCTGCCCAACATCTCGGCTTCGATCCCGCAGCTGAAGGCCGCGGTCGCCGAGCTCCAGGGCCAGGGCTACGCGCTCCCGGACTACCCGGACGACCCGAAGACCGACGAGGAGCGCGAGATCCGCGCCCGCTACGACAAGGTCAAGGGCAGCGCCGTCAACCCGGTCCTGCGTGAGGGCAACTCCGACCGCCGCGCCCCCGCCTCGGTCAAGAACTACGCCAAGGCCCACCCGCACCGCATGGGCGCCTGGACCTCCGAGTCGAAGACGAACGTCGCCACCATGGGCGCCGACGACTTCCGCTCCACCGAGAAGTCCGCCGTGATCGCCGAGGCCGGCACGCTCCGCATCGAGCACGTCGCCGCCGACGGCGCCACCACCGTCCTGCGCGAGTCCGTACCGGTCCTGGCCGGCGAGGTCGTGGACGCGTCCGTCATGCACGTCGACGCGCTGCGCACCTTCCTGGACGCGCAGATCGCCCGCGCCAAGGCCGAGGACGTCCTGTTCTCCGTGCACCTCAAGGCCACGATGATGAAGGTCTCCGACCCGATCGTCTTCGGCCACGTGGTCCGCGCGTTCTTCCCGAAGACCTTCGCGAAGTACGGCGAGGTCCTGGTCGCCGCCGGCCTGTCCCCGAACGACGGCCTCGGCACCATCCTGAACGGCCTGGCGTCCATCCCGCACGGCCTCGGCGACGAGATCAAGGCCTCCTTCGAGGCCGAGATCGCCGAGGGCCCGGCCCTCGCGATGGTCGACTCGGACAAGGGCATCACCAACCTGCACGTCCCGTCCGACGTCATCGTCGACGCCTCCATGCCGGCCATGATCCGCACCTCCGGCCACATGTGGGGCCCGGACGGCAACGAGGCCGACACCCTCGCGGTCCTCCCGGACAGCAGCTACGCGGGCGTCTACCAGGCCGTCATCGACGACTGCCGCGCGCACGGCGCCTTCGACCCGTCCACGATGGGCTCGGTGCCGAACGTCGGCCTCATGGCCCAGAAGGCCGAGGAGTACGGCAGCCACGACAAGACCTTCGAGATCGCCGCCGCGGGCACCGTCCGCGTCGTCGACGCCGCGGGCAACACGGTCCTGGAGCAGGAGGTCGCCGCCGGCGACATCTTCCGCGCCTGCCAGACCAAGGACGCGCCGATCCAGGACTGGGTCAAGCTCGCCGTCACCCGCGCCCGCGCCACCGGCGTCCCGGCCGTCTTCTGGCTCGACGAGGGCCGTGCGCACGACGCGCAGCTGATCGCCAAGGTCAAGACGTACCTCGCCGAGCACGACACCGACGGTCTCACCATCGAGATCCTCTCCCCGGTCAAGGCCACCGCGTACTCCCTGGAGCGCATCCGCCGCGGCGAGGACACCATCTCGGTGACCGGCAACGTGCTGCGCGACTACCTGACCGACCTCTTCCCGATCCTGGAGCTGGGCACCAGCGCCAAGATGCTGTCGGTCGTCCCGCTGATGAACGGCGGCGGCCTCTTCGAGACGGGCGCCGGCGGCTCCGCCCCGAAGCACGTCCAGCAGCTGGTCAAGGAGAACTACCTGCGCTGGGACTCCCTCGGTGAGTTCCTCGCGCTGGCCGTCTCCTTCGAGCACCTCGCGACCACCACCGGCAACGCCCGCGCCCAGGTGCTGGCCGACACCCTGGACCGTGCGACCGGCACCTTCCTCAACGAGGACAAGTCGCCGAGCCGCAAGCTGGGCGGCATCGACAACCGCGGCAGCCACTTCTACCTCGCCCTGTACTGGGCGCAGGAGCTGGCCAAGCAGACCGACGACGCCGAGCTGGCCACCGCGTTCGAGGCGCTCGCCACGACGCTGGGCGAGCAGGAGGAGACCATCGTCGGCGAGCTCATCGCCGTCCAGGGCTCCCCGGCCGACATCGGCGGGTACTACCAGCCCGACGCCGCCAAGGCCTCGGCGATCATGCGGCCGTCCGCGACCTTCAACCAGGCGATCGCGACCCTCGCCTGAGGTCCGGCCGTTGTGAAGAGTTCCGTGTGAAGGGTTCCGCCCCGGTCGGCAGCCGCCGACCGGGGCGGACCCGTCTGTGGACCCGTCTGCGGACCCGTACGTGGGCACCCGGCGCCGGAAACCCGGTTGCGGGGCGGCCGGGCCGGCGGCTAGGAAGTCCCCGTGATCCAGGGAACCCTGGCCGGGCTGCGCGCCCGGCACGCCGATGACGTAGCCGTGCTCCACGCCGGGCTGTACGAGGACGTGGCGACGCGGTCGCGCGCCGAAGCCGGGCCGTGGCGCCCGATCACCCCGAGCACCGGCCACTCCCCGTACGAGCCCTCCGCCCCGTCCGACAGCGCGTCGTTCTTCTCGGTGGTCGACGCCGCCTCCGGATCGCTCGCGGGCGACGCCGCGCTGTGGGGCATCGACACCCACAACCGCAGCGGCCACCTCGGGATCTCCCTGCTGCCCGGCTGCCGCGGCCGCGGCATGGGCGCGGAGGTCGTGCAGCTGCTGTGCCACTACGGGTTCACCGTGCGCGGGCTGCACCGGCTCCAGGTGGAGACCCTCGCCGACAACGCCGCCATGATCGGCGCCGCGACCCGCGCGGGCTTCACCCTGGAGGGCACCCTGCGGCGCTCCGCCTGGGTGGCGGGGGCCTTCGTCGACGAGGTGATCCTGGGGCTGCCGGCGGAGGAATGGAAGCGGGCCGTCTAGGGATCGGCAAGACGTCCCCCAGGGGTGTCCGCGAAGTCGTGCCGGGCGCCCGAAGGCAGGCAGGACTTTGCGGACACCCCCTAAGGGTGTCCGGCGGGCCACTGGCGGCCCCTGTGGCGGGTGCGTTGGCGTGCCGCCGGGGGTCTGGGGGGAGTGCTGGCGCCCGTCTGGGACCAGCTCCGGGCCCGGCTGCCCGCGGGCGCCGCGGCCGTGCGGGCGCCGCGCTCGTCCGTCCCCCGGCTGCTGAAGCGGATCCTGGGCGAGCACCACGGCTGACGAGGTCCCGCCGGGCCGCCGCGCGGTCAGTCGGCCTGGTGGACCTCCAGCGCCGTCCGCACGGCCGATTCCAGCGCGCCCTCGATCCACGCCGGCTTGACGGACGTGTGGCAGCCGGCGAAGTGCAGCCGGCCCTCGGGTCGGGTCACGTGCGGGAACAGCTCGGTGTGCTGCCCCGGCAGCAGCACCGACGCCTCGCCGAACGCGTACGGGTCGCGCATCCACGACTGGGTCGCGCCGACGCCCGTGTAGAACACCTCGATCCGCTGCCCGTACACCTCCTGCAGGCCGGCCAAAGCCCGCGGGTAGCGCTCGGCCTCCTCGAACGCGTCCCACTTCAGGGCGTCGTCGGCCCAGCTGTACGAGGCCAGCACGACGCCGCCCGAACTGCCCTCCACGGGGTGCGAGGGCTGGAACATGAAGCGGTTCGCGTTGTCGGTGGTGGAGCCGCCGCCGACGACGCCCGAGGCCTCCGGCTGGTCCCGGGCGACGAGCCGACTGGCCGCGTAGTGCGCCCGCTGCGCCTGCGTGACACGCCCCTTCGGCGCCGACGGGTGGGCGCCCAGCAGCGAGCCGTCGCCCGGCGTCCGGGCCAGCTGGTAGTCGGCGTACAGGCCCTTGCGCACGGCCTCCAGCTCGCGCTTCCAGTCCGCCTCGGTGAACTCCCACCAGCGGCGGCTGAATTCGAGCAGCACCTTCGTCGCCGCGTCGTAGTGCAGCTCGGTGACCGCGCGCCGCTTGCCGTACGAGAGGGCGGGCGTGACCGGGATGTGCCGCAGCCCGGAGAACGGCACGGTGACGATGGCGATGTCGCCCGTGAAGGTCTCGCGCACCACCGGGCGGCCGCCGCGGCCCTCGGAGACCGTCTCGACGGTGACCGACTTCTTCGCCGGGTCCTGGGCGATCCGGGTGGCGCGCCGGTCGAGCCGCACCAGGTCCTTGACCCGGGCGTACATCGCGTCGGCCAGCGTGCCGGTGCCGTCGGGGAGTTCGAAGAAGGCGGTGTCCGGGCTGATCAGGGCGGAGGAGATGAAGGAGTGCAGGAAGGTGAGGTGGAGCCGGGAGGTGAGGTTCTCGACGGTGCCGATCAGGTCGACGGTCCGCTCGTCCAGCCTGGCCTCGTCGTTGAGGTAGCGGTACATCGACATGTGGCCGTAGCGCTGGATCACCTGAGCCCAGCCCTCGACGAGCGCGCGGCCCTCCTTGCCGTCGACCAGCTTGCGTACGGGGGCCAGGGCGCCCCGTACGATCTGCGCGGCCGGGACGGACTCGTAGGCGACCGGGACCCCGAAGGAGCGGTTGACGGCGCGCGGGTCGCGCGCGTAGTCGGCGCGCCGGACGCGGATGCCGTTGACGAGGATCCAGGTGCGGTACGCGGGCCGGCCGGAACCGTCCACGTCGACCAGGTGGAAGGGGCGCCGCTTGAGCCCCAGGCCGTCCATCAGCCCGGTCACCAGGGGATGGCTGTCGGGGATGCGCATGGCGCCGGCCTCGGCGTACTGCTTGGCGTCGGCGAAGGGCGCCGCGGCCTGCTCGTGGCCGCCCGCACGGAAGGTCTTGATGCGGCCGCCGACGCGGTTGGCGTTGGCCTCGATGACGGTGACCCGGTGGCCGGCGGAGCGCAGCAGGTGGGCGGCGGTGAGGCCGGCCGGGCCGGCGCCGATGACGAGCACCTTCTTGGGGGCCCTGCGGGAGCGGGGCAGCCCGGACTTGAGGAGGACGTCGGAGTAACGGGGTACCAGGGGCCTGTCGTTGTCGTCCAGGACCAGGACGGCGCGGGCCACCGACAGGCAGGTCTCCCAGTCGGCGGACGGTGCCGAGGCGGGTGCGGGGCCGGGCGCATCGGCGGGTGCAAGGACCGGTGCCGTCGCCGAGGCGGCCGGGGCGGCGGCGGCCACCGCGCCGGCCACGGCGAGGGCGCCCGCGCCCGCTCCGGCGAGCAGGGTGCGCCGGGTGGTCGCGCCGGCGGCGGGGGAGGGGGAAGGGGCGGAAGGCCCAGGGCCTGCGGAACCGGGTTCAATGATCATGGGCCCACCCTCGGTGTGCCCGGGAGGCCGCGTGGACCGGACGCGCGTAGACCGGGCCCGAACCACCCGAAGGTGCGGTGGTCAAGCGGGTGCTGACGCCGCACGGTCGGGCTCGTCCGGGTTCAGAGGCGGTGCACGCGTTCCCCCTCGAAGGCCAGCGGGGACGGGCCCGCGGCCAGGATGCGCAGCCCCGGGGCCGCGGTGAGCAGGTTCCGCAGCCAGGCCAGCGTCTGCGGCGCCAGCCGGTCGGTGCCGTCCAGCACGAGCAGCATGTCCCGCTCCGCGAGCCACGAGAAGGCGTTCGCCGTCCCGCACGGCAGGAAGGGCATGCCCGGTACGCAGCAGCCCAGCGCGGCCGTCAGCTCGCGCAGGCCGAACGGACGGTCCATCACGACCACGGCGACGCCGTCGCAGAAGTTGGACGAGAGCCGCTCGGCGATCTCCCGCACCAGCAGGCTCCGGGGCTCCCGGAACCGCCCGGTGACCGTCAGGACCCGTCCCCGCCGGACGGCGGTCAGCAGCTTGGACAGCTCGTCGGACGACGCCGGCAGCGTGCCGGCACTGCCTGAATCCCTCATCGGCACGATGCCCCCCATTGCATGCGTGTCCATGCGCGACCAAGGGTTCTTTCGGGCCGCGTAGCGATGATTATGCGCCAGTTCTGCCGGAAGGCCAGGGGAATGTCGTATTCCGGAGAAAGGCCCGGGCCGCCCCGGGCCGCCCGCTGATCATCGCACTTGTACATCCGATGTACGTTTGTCCATTCGGCCAGGTGGGGCACCGTGCGCCCACCCGGCCCGGTGTGGTGCCCGGGGCAGCGCCCCGGCGCGTGCCGCCACCACCGGTCCGGTCCGCCGTGCGTGGTGCCGTTCCAGGTCCTCCTCCCGGTAGCGCCGGGTCTCCGCGTGCCAGGTGGCGATCGCGGCCATCCACTGCTTGAGCTCGTCCGCGTACCGGTCCAGTGCCGCGCGCGCCGTCGCGTCCAGCCCGAAGTCGCGGTACATGGCGGGGAACTCCTTCTCCAGCACGTGCTCGAACTGCTTCATCCGCGAGGTCATCAGATCGTTCACGACCCCGAGCGCCGTCCGGTAGTCGCAGCCGAAGAACGTCTCCGTGACGACCAGCATGTTGAGCAGCTCGCCCTCGTACTCCACCTCCTTCTGGTACGAGTACACGTCGTTCATCAGCGCCGAGTAGTCGAAGGCCGCCGCCTCCAGCGACTGCATCGCCGCACTCCCGTAGACCTCCTGCGGTACGACGTCCATGTGGGCCGTCCGGGCCAGCGAGGCCGTCATGGGGGAGCCGAAGGTCACCCGGCGCATCTCCAGGTAGTCCACCGGGTCCGGCACCCGGTGGGCCGCCCGGTTCTCCACCTCCCACAGCCAGCTGTCGAGCACCGCGTCCATCGCCGCCCGGAACATGCGCCGCCCGGCCGGAGCCATCGGCGTGATCGTGCGCAGCCAGACGTCGGCGAGCCCCCGCTCCAGCGCGTTCACGGGCGCAGCGGTGGGCGCCTCCGGATCCAGCGGCATGAGCGAGCGCAGCCGGGCGTCCTGGGCCCGGGCCCCGGCCAGGTCTCCGGTGGCGCCGAAGCGGAGCGGGTAGAGGTCGTCCGCGTACGTGCCCCAGCTCAGCCAGGCCGCGCTGACGTCGAGGTCCGCGGCCGAGGCCTTGGGGTCGATGCCCGCCGAGCAGAGCGCGAAGTCGAAGTCGACGGCCTTGTCCTCCCACCACAGGCCCTCGTCGAACATCCCCATCGCCCGGTTCCACTCCACCAGCCGCCCGCGGGCGCCCTCCAGGTGCGGGTTGAGCCGGTTCGGGTACGGCAGGTGGAAATCCGGGATCACGGACGGGCCCACCGGGTGCGGGGTGCGGGTGTGCCGCCGCAGGCGGTCCGCGCCGCCGGTGATGCCCAGCAGCGCCCGGAGGCCGGAGGTCGCGCTGCCGAGCCCCGAGGGTCCGGCGGGCAGTCCGGCCCGCCGGTTCATGTAGCGGCTGGAGCGCAGGTGCCACTCGTGGCCGCCGGATTGCCAGTCCTGGAGCCCGCGGGCGTACGTGAGCACCGCCGTGACCTGCTCCGGAGTCAGGCCGGCCCGCGCGAACATCGGGGGCAGTTCGGCGAAGAAGGTGTGCTCGAACTGCTGGAGGCGCGAGGTGAGCAGCCGGTTCAGCTGGTCGGCCGCCTCCTGGGTGGTGCACCCGAAGAACGTCTCCAGCACCAGCACCCCGTTGCTGAGTTCGCCCTCCTTGCCGACCTCCCGCTCGTACGAGAACAGGTCGTTGCGCAAGTGCACCGAGTCCGCGAAGCAGTCGCGCAGCACGCGCAGCGGCCGCTCGGCGGAGACGGCGGCGGGAACCTCGGCGCCCACGGCGTGTTCGACGAGCCCCGCCGACCAGGGCGCGCCGCCGACCTTGCGGCGCTGTTCGACGTACTCGACCGGATTGGCGACCCGGCCGAGGCTGATGTTGTCGAGCTCCCACAGGGACTCCACGAGGAGATTGCGGGTGCTGAGCGAGAAACGGGCGATCCAGTCCGGCGAGTGCCCGGGGACCGTGCGGGCCCACAGGTCGGCGAGCCCCGCCTCCACCGGATTGCGGGGCTCCGGGGCCCGCGCGTTCACGTCCTGTCCCAGTGAGCCGTCGGGCATGAAGAGGGCGAGGCGTTCCAGCGCGGTGCGCCCGCCCGTCCGGTCGCCGGGGCGCTTGAAGACCTCCAGGAACCAGTCGTCGAAGAAGAAGACCCACACGTACCAGTCGGTGACCAGTGAAAGCGTCGAAGCATCGCACTCGGGGTGGGTGTAGGCGCACAGCAGCGCGTAGTCGTGCGCTTCCAGGTCGGCCTGCTCCCATACGCCGGAGCCCTCCAGCATGCCCATGCCGCGGGCCCAGTCGAGGGCGTGTGCGCGGGCGCGGGCCAGGTGCGGGTTGAGGCGGGCGGGGTGCGGGACGTAGAACTCGGGCAGTTCGAAGGGCTGCGCGCTCCCTGTGCTGCTCATGCGGTCGCCGCCCTCAGTCGTCGAAGCGCGAGATCTCTACGTTCTCCAGCACCCCGACGGCGTCGGGCACCAGGATGGCCGCCGAGTAGTACGCGGTGACCAGGTAGGAGACGATCGCCTGCTCGTTGATGCTCATGAACCGGACGGACAGGCCCGGCTGGTACTCGTCCGGGAGGCCCAGCTGGTGCAGTCCGATGACCCCCTCGTTGTCCTCGCCGGTGCGCATGACCAGGATCGAACTGGTCCGCTCCTTCGTGACCGGGATCTTGTTGCAGGGCAGCAGCGGCACCCCGCGCCAGGAGGGCATCGAGTGCCCCTGGAACTCGACGGAGGCCGGGTACAGCCCGCGCCGACTGCACTCGCGGCCGAACGCGGCGATCGTGCGCGGATGCGCGAGGAAGTACTGGGAGCCGCGCCGGCGACTGAGCAGCTCGTCCATGTCGTCCGGGGTGGGCGGGCCGGTGCGGGCGTAGATCCGCTGCTCGTAGTCGGCGTTGTGCAGCAGCCCGAACTCCGGGTGGTTGACCAGCTCGCTCTCCTGGCGCTCCTTGAGGGCCTCGATCGTCAGCCGCAGCTGCTGCTCCGACTGGTTCATCGGCTGGTTGTAGAGGTCGGCGACGCGGGTGTGGACCCGCAGCACGGTCTGGGCGACGCTCAGTTCGTACTCGCGCGGGCTCAGGTCGTAGTCGACGTACGTGCCGGGCAGCATGACCTCGCCGGTGTGGCCGGCGGACAGGTCCACCGCCTCGCTGCCCTTGCGGCCCACGCGCTCCGCCTCCAGGTAGGCCTCGGCGTGCCGGCGCAGGGCGGGGGAGCGGCTCAGCGCCTCGTCCCAGTCGCCGCGGTTGTACGTCATGGTCACCACGTCGGTCTGGGCGCGGGCGGTGAACTCCCAGCGGGCGTCCGGCAGCGGGTGGTGGCCGAAGTGGTCGCCGTCGCTGAGGACGCCGAGGCTCGCCTCGTCCCCGTACGCGCTGGCGCCGAGCCGCTCGATGCGGCCGTGGGCGATGAGGTAGATCTTGTCGACGGGTTCGCCGCGGCGGACGATCACGTCGCCCCTGCGGAACTCCTCCTTGACGAACCGGTCCGCGATCGACTTGACGACCGCGTCGTCGGGGAAGTGCCGGAGCATGCCGAGCTCGCGCAGCATGGGCGGGATGACCCGGAGTTCGGACCCGGTCTTGACGAAGCTGATGCGCCCGTCGCCGAGGGTGTAGCTGACCGTGCGGTTGACCCGGTAGGTGCCGCCGCTGGTCTGGACCCACGGGAGGATCTTCAGCAGCCAGCGGGAGCTGATGCCCTGCATCTGCGGGGCGGACTTGGTGGTGGTCGCCAGGTTCCGCGCCGCATCGGTGCTGAGGCTCTGGCGGGCGGTGCGGGTCGGGTGTGCGGTGGCGCTCTCTTCGGTCGTCGGGTCGACAGACATGACGGAACGTCCTCTCGGTCGGTCTTCCTGGTCGGCCGGTGTTCCTGGCTCCGGATGCGGCACGGGTGAGGGTCGCGTACGCCGTGTGCGGGGTCGATCGGAAGGAGTGGCCCCGCTTGTGCGTGATCCGCTGTGCTCCCGCACGCCACGCACACCCGGTGTGACCGGGTGCCACCGTGTGCACACGTCTTAGTTAGAGGCCGGGCGGCCCCACCCGGTACACGGGCCCCTGTCCCACCCTGTTGAATCTCCGACCGTGTTGAAGCGCTGGACACACGTACGAGTTGGGCGGTTCTGGATGGCGAAGCGTGAACCCAACGGACAACTCCGCACCCTCCTCATCGAAGCCCGCTGGAGCGGGCAGGACTTCGCACGGGCCGTCAACGGCATCGCAGCCGAGGCCGGCCTCACCCTCAGCTACGACCGGACCTCCGTCTCCCACTGGCTCGCGGGCACCAGGCCGCCCGCCCACGTCGTCGACCTCGCCGCCGAGGCGCTGAGCCGGCGCACCGGGCGCCGGATCGCCGCCGCCGACACCGGGCTCGCCCGGCCCGCCGGGGCGAGGGCGCGGGAACGCCCCGGCGGCGGGGCGCACGGCGCGGACGCCCTCGCCGCGGCCGCACTGGCAGGCGCGACGGAACTGCCCGACTGCGGACCGGCCTTCGGGGTCGGCGCGCTGGGCGAGATCCCGGTCTACTCCTCCGCGTGGCGGCCGCCGGAGGAGCAGCAGCCGGCCCGTGCGGGGGAGACCGGCTCGCCGGCGGGGATACGGGCCGGGGCGCGGGACGGGACACGGATCGGGCAGGACCACGTACGGGCGGCCGAAGCGGTGCTCCCGGTCTTCCGCAACACCGACATGATGTTCGGCAGCGGGCTGGCCCGGCCCGCCCTGACCGCCTACCTGGCCACCACCGTCGCCCCGTGGCTGCGCGCCGACGCGCCGCCCTCCGTACGCCACCGGCTGCTCGGCGCCACCTCCCGGCTGGCCTACACCGCCGGCTTCCTGTGCTTCGACAGCAACCAGCACGGCGTGGCCCAGGCCTACTACCGGGCGGCGCTGCGGCTGGGCCGCGAGGCCGGCGACCCGCAGTGCCACGCGCCCGTGCTGCGGGCGATGAGCGTGCAGGCCCACCACCTCGGCCACCGCAGGCAGGCGCTGGAGCTCGCGGAGGCGGCCGCGCGGGAGGCCGGGCGGCTGCCGACGCTCCAGGCGGCGTTCGTCACCGGGCAGCTGGCCGTGGCGGAGGCCGCCTGCGGTGACCGGCGGGCCGCGGTCTCCCATCTGGCCGGCGCACAGCGGCTGCTGGACCGCTCGGAGGGGCAGAGCGCACCCATCGGCGACTACCACCAGGCCGCGCTGTGCCACCAGCAGGCGGAGGCGCTGGCCGCGCTGGGCGACGGCCGGGGCGCCATCGCCGCGCTCGGCGCCTCGCTGCGCCACCGGCCGGCGGCGGAGCGCCGCGCGCGGGCGGTCACGGCGGCCCGGCTGGCCGAACTCCACCTGGGCCAGGGGCACCTGGAGCGGGCCTGCGCCGCCTGGCACGAGGTACTGGACGTCGTACCGCAGCTGGAGTCGGCCCGGGTGACGGACGCGCTGCGCCGGATGCGGGGGCGGCTGCGGGCGGTGCGCGCGAGCGGGGTCGTACGGCCGCTGCTGGAGCGGGTGGCGGCCGGGACGTAGCGGGGGCCCTCGTCGCACCTCTCCGTACATCCGTTCAGAGCTTCAACTGCGCGGGATTTTCAACAGGGCCGGTGCCGGGGCGGCTACCCGTGCGCCGGGCCCGCATCGCACTGTCATGCCATGCAGAAGCATCCGCCCGCTGCCGACCCCGCCCACCCGCCCGACCTGTCCGCCCTGCCCGCTCCGCCCGCCCTGCCCGTACCGTCCCGCGCCGCGCTGCTGGCCCGGCTGCGCGGGGGGCCGGGCGGACCCGGCACCAGCACCCTGCGCATCCGTCCCGCCCTCCCGCCCCCGGCCCCGGCCGCCGTCCCCGCGCCGACCCCCGCTGCCGTACCCGCCCCCGCGGCGGCCGGGCGGTCGCGGGGGAACCCCGCCGTCCCCGAGCTGTACTGCCCGCCCCCGCAGCGCGACGACCCGGCCCTCGCGGCGGCGGTCGAGGACCGGCTCCTCGCCTGGGCCGAGGAGACCGGGATCTACGCCGGCCGGCTGGACGACGTACGGGCGCTCTCGCTCGGCCGGTACACGATGCTCACGTACGCCCACGTCGAAGACCCGGACCGGCTGCTCGCCCCCGCCAAGTGCACCCTCGCCCAGTGGGCCACCGACGACTACTACTGCGACGACGAGAGCGCCGGCGCCGTCCCGCTGCAGATCGCCACCCACCTCTCCCAGGCCCTGGCCGCCATCGACCCGGCCCATCTGCCGGCCCGCTACGCACCCCGGCTGGAGCAGGCCATGCGCGCCGACCCCGTCCTCGTCGCCCTGCGCTCCAGCACCGAGCACCTGTCCCGGTACGCCACCCGCTCCCAGCTCACCCGCTACCGGCACGAGATGGCCGCGCTGTTCTGCGGCTACACCGCCGAGGCCGGCTGGCGGGTCTCCGGGCGCACCCCGCCCGTCTGGGAGTTCCTCGCCGTCCGCCAGGACAACAGCTTCATCCCCACCATGGTGATGCTCGACCCGGCGGGCGGCTACGAGCTCCCCGTCGAGGCCTACGCCGACCCCCGCGTGCGGGGCGCCGTCCTCAAAGCCGCCTCGGCCAGCGTCATCGTCAACGACCTCTACTCGATGCACCGCGAGGACGCGAGCGCGGCCGTCAACTACAACCTGCCCGCGCTGATCGAGGCCGAGGAGGGATGCTCGCGGGCCGAGGCGGTCCGCCGCTCCGCCGACCTCCACGACGAGCTCGTACGCGCCTTCGAGGAGGAGTCGGCC
Organism: Streptomyces sp. NPDC031132; assembly: GCF_055570595.1. Classification (NCBI taxonomy): domain Bacteria; kingdom Bacillati; phylum Actinomycetota; class Actinomycetes; order Kitasatosporales; family Streptomycetaceae; genus Streptomyces; species Streptomyces sp. NPDC031132. Next base: position 165,647 of record NZ_JBVIGX010000004.1, on the reverse strand, counting down.
CTCCTTGCCGCGGCCGGGTTCCCGCCGCTGATCCGCTTCCTGGCCGACGTATGGGCCTGGCTCGGCGGAAACCTGGAATGGCACCGCACCACCGCCCGGTACGACCCCGCGGGCCGGGACCCGGCCCGGGACGACAACCCGACGCACGGCCCGGAGCAAGGCCCGGGGCAAGGCCCGACACCCGGCCCGACGCACGGAGGGACCCCGGCATGACCACCCCCGAAGCCCCCACCCCCGAGGCCGAAGCGGCGGCCCGGCAGGCCGCCCTCAGCACCGCGGCCGCCCGCAACCTCGCGACGACCACCAAGTCCGTCCCCCAGATGCAGGGCATCAGCTCCCGCTGGCTGCTGCGCGTACTGCCCTGGGTGAACGTCACCGCGGGCACCTACCGCGTCAACCGGCGCCTGAGCCACGCCGTGGGCCGCGGCCGGGTCTCCTTCGTACAGACCGGCGCCGACGACGTGCGGATCCTCGCCCCCACCCTGGGTGAACTCCCCACCCTCAAGGGCTTCCAGGACCAGGAGGTCCTCGAAGACCTCGCCGTCCGCTTCGTCAAACGGGACCTGCGCGCCGGCGACACCCTGGTCGAGGAGGGAGCGCCCGTGGAGGAGGTGTTCGTCATCGCCCACGGCCGCCTCGAGAAGCGCGCCCAGGGCAAGTACGGGGCGCCGGACGTCCTCGGCGTCGTCGCCGACGGCGACCAGCTGGGCGACGACGCCCTCGGCCGGCCCGAACCGCGCTGGGACTACTCCGTACGGGCCGCCACGGCCGGCACCGTGATGGTGCTGCGCTGGCGCGCCTTCCAGGAGGTCCTGGAGCGCTCCGCCGCCCTGCGCGCCCACCTCGAACAGTACGTGGAGAACGGCCGCCGCCCGGTCAACCGGCGCGGCGAGGCCGACATCGAGCTCGCCTCCGGCCACGCGGGCGAGGCCCTCCTGCCCGGAACCTTCGTCGACTACGACCTCAGCCCCCGCGAGTACGAACTCTCCCTCGCCCAGACCGTCCTGCAGATCCACACCCGCGTCGCCGACCTCTACAACGACCCGATGGACCAGTTCGAGCAGCAACTACGCCTGACCGTCGAGGCGTTGCGCGAGCGCCAGGAGTGGGAGCTCGTCAACAACCGGGAGTTCGGGCTGCTGCACAACGCCGCGTACGAGCAGCGCATCAACACCTGGTCCGGGCCGCCCACCCCCGACGACCTCGACGAGCTGGTCACCATGCGCCGCGGGACCAAGGTGCTGCTGGCCCACCCCAAGGCCATCGCCGCCTTCTTCCGCGAGTGCAACAAGCGCGGGCTCGTCCCCGACTCCGCCGAGGTGCAGGGCAAGTCGGTGCCCGCCTGGCGCGGGATCCCGCTGCTGCCCTGCGGCAAGATCCCGATCGTCGGCGGCCACACCAGCTCGATCCTCGCGCTGCGGACCGGCGAGGAGCAGGAGGGCGTCATCGGCCTGCGCCCGACCGTGATCCCCGAGGAGTACGAACCCGGCCTGAACGTCCGCTACATGGGCATCGACCAGCGCTCGATCATGTCCTACCTGGTCAGCGCCTACTACTCGGCGGCCGTCCTCGTCCCCGACGCCCTCGGGATCCTGGAGAACGTGAACGTCGCCGCCGCCCGCTCCTGACTACGTTCGGCCCGGCCCCGGTTGCCGCCCGTGCTCCTGCGAACGGTTGTCCGGAAGCCGTGGATCGGCTCTACTGCTGTGCAAGTCCCGCATCCGGGACACACCGCAGGGGAGGGCATCCACGATGAGTTCGCACCGCCGCCGCCGGGGGTTCCGGGGCCGGCCGCTGCTGACCCTGCTGGCCGCCGCGTTCCTACTCGTCGGCGTCTGCGCCGCCACCGGCATCGCCTGGGACCCGTTCGCCCGCGCCTCCGGCCAGGACGGCGCCGCCGCCTCCGCGGTCGGCACGCCCTGGCCCACCGGTCCCGACACCAGCTCCGGGAGCCCCGCGCCGGGCGCCACCGGTCAGGCGCCGCCCGCCCCCGGCGGGAGCCCGGGCGGCGAGGGCCAGGGGCCGGGCAGCGCCGGCGACGCGGGGGGCGCCGAAGGTCAACGGCCCGCCGGGGCCCTGCCCTTCGACCTGCCCGCGCCGGCCGCCCTGCGCACCGGCGGCGCCGGCAGGAAGCTGGTCTTCGCGCACTACTTCACCCCGTACCCGCTCTCGCTGGACAACGCGAGCGCCGACGCCGACTACTACACCCGCAACTACCTGAACCCGGGCGGGGAGAACGGCAAGCACGAGCGGTACGGCGGCCTGCTGCGCGACCGGCCGCTGCCCGTCCGGCCCAAGGACGGCAACTGGGAGCGTGCCAACCTCGAGCAGGAGGTGCGCACCGCCCGCGCGGCCGGCCTCGACGGGTTCACGCTCGACATGCTCTCCCTGTCCGGGCCGAACCGGGACCGCGCCCACCTCCTGATGGAGGCCGCCCATGCCGTCGACCCCGCGTTCAAGATCATGCTGATGCCGGACATGACCTCGCTGACCACCGGCGACCCCGGCGTGCTCGCCGACGCCGTCGCGGCCCTCGGCAAGGCCCCCGCCGCGCACCGCCTCGGCGACGGCCGGCTCGTCGTCTCCCCCTTCAAGGCGGAGGCGAAGGACGTCGCCTGGTGGACGCAGGTGCTCGACCTCCTCGAGAACCGGCACGGCATCCGCACCGCCTTCGTCCCGACGTTCCTCGACTTCGGCGCCAACAGCGCACGGTTCGCGCCGATCAGCCACGGGTTCTCCGAGTGGGGCAGCCGCAGCTACGTCGGCCAGGACTCCGCCACCCGCGACGTACAGCGGGCCCACGGCATGGGCAAGATCTGGATGCAGCCCGTGTCGGTCCAGGACGCCCGCCCCAACCAGGGCATCTACGACGAGGCCGGCAACACCGCCACCCTGCGCTCCACCTGGACGCACGCCATCGACGACGGCGCCGACTGGGTGCAGCTCACCACCTGGAACGACTACTCGGAAGGCAGCCAGTTCGCGCCCTCGCTGCACAACGGGTACGCCTACCTGGACCTTTCCTCGTACTACCTGACCAAGTTCAAGACGGGCAGCTGGCCGAAGATCGTCCGCGACACGCTGTACGTCTCCGCCCGCACCCAGTTCGCCGCGGCCGACCCCACCGGCAGCCAGTCGCTGGTGATGTCCCTGCGCAAGGGCAGCGCCGCACCTCGCGACACGGTGGAGGTGCTCAGCTTCCTGACCGCCCCGGCGACCGTCCGTACGGCGGTGGGCACGGCCCAGGACGAACACGAGGCCCCGGCCGGCATCCACTCCGCACTGCTCCCGCTGCGCCCGGGCACCAGCTCGGCGGTGGTGGTCCGCGACGGCAAGCGCGGCACGGAGGTGAAACTGCCCTATGCGGCGGACCGTACGGTGAAGGTCCAGGACCTGCAGTATTACGCCGTCACGAGCGGGCGGGACTAGGGGGTGTCGTCAAAGTAGCGTCGTCCGCCCGTGAGGGCGGGGCCGGTGGGGTCTGGTGCGTGTGATCGCAAGGCGGAGGAGGGAGGCGACGCTCGCGTCGTCGACCGACGACAACGCGGCGAGCGCGCGTGCCGGGCCCCGCCGGCCAGACGGGACTTTGACGACACCCCCTAGGGGGTGGCCTGGGCGTCCACCGGCCACCTTGGCGGCATTGGCCCTTCCGGGCCGTCCCGGCGGCCCCGCATCATCCGGGCAAGCGCACACCACCCCTCGGAGGACCAGTGACCGACCCGACCACCCCCGCCGCGCCGTCGAGCCCCGCCGGCCCCGCCGAGTTCCCCGGCGGAGCGGGGCTGTTCCGGCTGGATCCGGAGATCGCCCACCTGAACCACGGGTCGTTCGGCGCGGTGCCGATCCCCGTGCAGGAGGCCCAGGCCGCCCTGCGCGAGGAGGCGCACGCCGATCCCGACGCCTTCTTCATCGGCGCCGCGGACCGGATCGCCGGGGCCCGCGCCCGTATCGCCCGGCACCTCGGCGCAGACCCCGACGGCATCGCCCTCATCGCCAACGCCACCGAGGGCGCCAACCTCGCCCTCGACGCCGTCCCGTTCGCCGACGGCGACGAGATCCTGGTCACCGACCACGGCTACGGCACCGTCGTCGCGGCCGCCGCCCGCCGCGCGCGGGTCACCACCGTCGCCCTGGACCCGAACCTTCCCGACGAGGACGCCGTACGCGAGAGCGTGCTGGCCGGGCTGACGCCCCGTACCAAGGTGGCGCTGCTCGACCACATCAGCTCGCCCACCGCCCGGCTCATCGCCTCGCCCCGGCTGCTCGCCGACCTGGCCGCCCGCGGGGTCACCACCGTCGTCGACGGGGCGCACGTCCCCGGCATGATCGCGGACCCGCTCGCCGGGGGCGCCGACTTCTGGTTCGGCAACCTGCACAAATGGGGGTACGCGCCCTCCGGCAGCGCCGTCCTCGCCGTCGCCCCCGGACACCGGAGCCGGGTCCGGGCGCTGGTGCCCTCCTGGGAGGACGGGGACGGGTTCCCCCGCTCCGTAGAGAACCGCGCCACCGCCGACTACACGGGCTGGCTCGCCGCCCCCGAGGGCCTGGACCTCCTCGACCGGCTCGACGCCGCCAAGGTGCGGGCCCACAACAGCGCGCTGGCCGCCCACGGCGCGGCCCTGCTGGCCGAGATCCCCGGGCTCACCCCGCTCCCGTACACCGAGGGCCTCGCGATGCGCTCCCTGCGGCTGCCGCCGGGCACCGCCGAGACCCCGGAGGCCGCCCGCGCGCTGCGCGAGCGGATCGCGGCGGAGCAGGGCATCCGGGTGCTGGTCTGGCCGTGGCCGGGCGGCGGCGGCATCCGCGTCTGCGGGCAGGTCTACAACCGGCCCGAGGAGTACGAACGCCTGGCCGCCGTGCTCCCCGGCTACGTGGGATGACGGGCTTCAGCCGCGCCGGAGCAGGTACGTGTCCATGATCCATCCCTTGCGGGCGCGGGCCTCGGTCCGGAGCTCCTCGATCCGGCCGGCGACCTCCGCCAGCTTGCCCGAGACCAGGATCTCGTCCGGGGTGCCGACGTAGGCGCCCCAGTAGATGAAGAGGTCCTGGTCGAGGTGGGCCGTGAAGGCGTGCCGCGCGTCCAGCATCACCACCACGTCGTCCACGTCCTGCGGCCAGCCCTCGGCCAGCCGCCGGCCGGTGGTGATCTGGACCGGCCGGCCGACCCGGTTCAGGTTGGTCCGGTGGCGGGCCAGCAGCGAGGAGATGCTGCTGATGCCGGGCACGACCTCGTGCTCGAACGCCACCCGGCCCCGCTCCAGCACCTCGTCCAGGATGGCGAGCGTGGAGTCGTACAGCGAGGGGTCGCCCCAGACCAGGAACGCCCCGGTCTCGCCGTCCGCCAGGTCCTCGGCGATGAACCGCTCGAAGATCTCGGCCCGCGCGCTGCGCCAGCCGTCCACCGTGGGTGCGTACTGGTCCGGGGTCCGGTCCCGGTCCGGGTCGCGGCCCTCCACGAGCCGGTGGCCGGGGCGGGCGTGCTCGTCGAGCATCGCGCGCCGCAGCCCGGTCAGATCCGCCTTCTCCTCGCCCTTCTCCAGGATGAGGAATGCGTCCGCCGCGCCGATCGCCTTGACCGCCTGGAGGGTCAGGTGGTCCGGGTCGCCCGCGCCTATGCCGATCACTGAGAACTTCTTCACGCCGCTATTCTGCCCGTCATGCGTGCCGCCCTGTTCGTCACCTGCGTCAACGACGCGCTGTACCCCCGGACCGGTATCGCCGTCGTACGCCTGCTGGAGCGGCTCGGCGTCGGCGTGGACTTCCCGGCGGCCCAGACCTGCTGCGGCCAGCCGCAGTACAACACCGGCTACCGGCGCGAGAGCGAACCCCTGCTGCGGCGCACCGCCGAGGCCTTCGCGGGGTACCCGTACGTGGTCACCCCCTCGGGTTCCTGCGCCGCGATGGTCCGCGCCCACTACCCGCGCATCGCCCGCCTGGCCGAGCAGGAGGGGCGTGGCTCCGGGCTGGTGGCGCCGGCCGAGGACCTCGTACCGCGCGTCTACGAGCTGACCGAGTTCCTGGTCGACGTCCTCGGAGTGACGGATGTGGGCGCGTACTTCCCGCACACGGTCACCTATCACCCCTCTTGCCACGGCTTGCGGGGGCTCGGGCTGGGGGACCGCCCGCGGCGGCTGCTCGCCGCCGTGAAGGGCCTGGACCTGGTCGAGCTGCCCGGCGCCGAGGAGTGCTGCGGCTTCGGCGGCACCTTCGCCGTGAAGAACCCGGACGTGTCCGCGGCGATGGGCACCGACAAGATCGACAGTGCGGTGGGGACGGGCGCGGACGTGCTGTGCGGGGCCGACAACTCCTGCCTGGCCCACCTCGGCGGGATCCTGCACCGCAGGGGGGACGCGATGCGGGCCCTGCACCTCGCCGAGATCCTGGCCTCGACGGAGGAGGAACCGCTGCGATGACGGGCACGTTCATGGGAATGCCGGCCTTCCCGGCCTCCCCCACCTTCCCCGCCTTCCCGGATGCGGCGCGGGAGGCCGTCGGGGACCGGGTGCTGCGCACCAACCTCCGGCACGCCACCCACACCATCCGCGACAAACGGGCCCGGGCGGTCGCCGAGCTGGCCGACTGGGACCGGCTGCGCGCGGCGGGCAAGGCCGTCAAGGACCACACCCTGCGCCACCTCGACCGCCACCTGCTCCGGCTGGAGGAGTCCGTGACGGCCGCCGGCGGCACCGTCCACTGGGCCGCCGACGCGGACGAGGCCAACCGGATCGTGACCGGGCTCGTGCTGGCCACGGGCCACCGGGAGGTGGTCAAGGTCAAGTCCATGGCCACCCAGGAGATCGGCCTCAACGAAGCCCTCGAGGCGGCCGGGATCGCCGCGTACGAGACGGACCTGGCCGAGCTCATCGTCCAGCTCGGCCACGACCGCCCCTCGCACATCCTGGTCCCGGCCATCCACCGCAACCGGGCCGAGATCCGGGACATCTTCGAGGCGGAGATGGGTCGTTGGGGCCTTCCGGCACCGGCCGGGCTCGGCGACGACCCGCGCGAGCTCGCCGAGGCGGCGCGCCTGCACCTGCGCGAGAAGTTCCTGCGGGCGAAGGTCGGGGTCTCCGGCGCCAACTTCATGGTCGCCGAGACGGGCACGATGGTCGTCTTCGAGTCCGAGGGCAACGGCCGGATGTGCCTGACGCTGCCCGAGACCCTGATCTCGGTCGTCGGCATCGAGAAGGTCGTGCCGACCTTCCGGGACCTGGAGATCTTCCTCCAGACGCTGCCGCGCTCGTCCACGGCCGAGCGGATGAACCCGTACACGACGATGTGGACCGGGCTGGGCCCTTCGAGGGGGGCGGACGGCGACGGCCCCTCCGCCTTCCACCTCGTCCTCCTCGACAACGGCCGCACCGACACCCTCGCCGACGAGGTGGGCCGCCAGGCGCTGCGCTGCATCCGCTGCTCCGCCTGCCTGAACGTCTGCCCGGTGTACGAGCGCGCCGGCGGCCACGCGTACGGCTCGGTCTACCCCGGGCCGATCGGCGCCATTCTCAGTCCCCAACTGCGGGGTACGGGCAGCGGGATCGACGCGTCGCTGCCGTACGCGTCCACGCTGTGCGGGGCCTGCTACGAGGTCTGCCCGGTCGCCATCGACATCCCGGAGGTCCTGGTCCACCTGCGCGAACGGGTGGCCCAGGGCGGTCCGGTGACCCGCGGGGGCATCCGCGTCCGGATCCGCCCCGCGCACGGCCACACCGCCGAACGGGCCGCGATGCGGGCCGCCCGCCTGTTCCTGGACCGCCCGGGCGCGCTGCGCACGGGGGAGCGCCTCCTGGCCCGGGCCCGCAGGCTCCGGCCGCGCCGCCTGCCGGGCCCCGGCCGCGCATGGACGGACACCCGAGACCTGCCGGAGCCCCCGCCGGAGCCGTTCCGCGACTGGTGGGCGCGGGAGCGGGGAGGGCGGGCATGAGCAGCAGGGACCGCATCCTGGGCCGGATCCGCCGGGCGGTGGCGGACGGCGCCCCCGACCCCGCCGTCCCCCGGGACTACCTCCAGGTCCACGGCACCCGCACCCCGGCCGAAACGGCCGACCTGCTCGCCGCGAACCTCGCCGAGTACCGCGCCAAGGTGCACCGCACGGACGAGGACGGGCTCGCGCCCCTCCTCGCGCGACTGCTGGCCGAGCGCGGAGCGCGAACGGTCCTCGTCCCGCCCGGTCTGCCCCCGTACTGGCTCGAGGCGGCGGAAGCGATGACGGTGCAGGACCGCGCCGCCTCCACCCCGTACGAACTGGACGAGGTGGACAGCGTGGTGACCGGCTGCGCCCTGGCGATCGCCGAGACCGGCACGATCGTCCTCGACGGCGGTCCCGGGCAGGGCCGGCGCCGCATCACGCTGATCCCGGACCACCACGTCTGCGTGGTCCGGGTCCCCGGCCAGGTGGTCGGTTCGGTCCCGCAGGCGCTGCCGCTGCTGGACCCGACGCGGCCGCTGACCTGGATCTCCGGCCCCTCCGCCACCAGCGACATCGAACTCGACCGGGTGGAAGGTGTGCACGGCCCCCGCACCCTGGAGGTGGTCCTGGTGGCCGGACCAGCAGAATGAGTCCCATGTCCGCATACATCGCCCTCACCGCCCTCGTCGTCCACGACTACGACGAGGCCATCGACTTCTACACCCGCGCCCTCGGCTTCACCCTCGTCGAGGACACCGAGCGCCCGGACGGCTCCCGCTGGGTCGTGGTACGCCCGGAGGGCGCCACCGAGGCGGCACTGCTGCTGGCCCGCGCCAAGGACGAGGCCCAGCGCTCCCGGGTCGGGGACCAGACGGGCGGCCGGGTCGGCTTCTTCCTGTACACCGACGACCTCGCCCGGGACCACACCCGGATGACCGCGGAGGGCGTCCGCTTCCTGGAAGAGCCGCGCCACGAGACGTACGGCTCGGTGGCCGTCTTCGAAGACCTCTACGGCAACCGCTGGGACCTCCTCGAGCCGGCGTAGCCGTCGCCGGGCCCGGCCGCCCGGAGCGGTACCGCCGCCGACCCCGGGCCGGGGTCAGACGGGGCTCGGGCCGTCCGGCGGCGCGGCGAGCCGCGGGGCCTCGGCCGCCGCGTCGACGGTCGGCCCGGCGTCCACCCGCCCGGCCAACTCCCGGGCCCAGCGGACCAGCCCCGGCACATCGATCCCGTAGGGCTCCCGAGCCCCGCCGGCCCCGGCGCTTGGCCCCGCCCCGTCGCCCGTGTCGGGCCCGGCCAGGGCGGCGGCCCCGCGGCGCAAGAGGCGGGCGCCGCCGACGGCGTTTCCGCGGGCGGCGTGCGTGAGGCCGACCGCCAGCTGTGCGAGGGCCCGCCACAGCGGGGCCTCGGCCGGCGGGCCGGACTTCCAGGCGTCCTCGAACACCTCGTGCGCATGGAACGGCATCCCGGCGTCCAGCAGCCGCTGTGCCTCGGCCACCGTCTCGGCGGGAGTCCGCACGACGCCCTCGGGCTGCCGCTCCACCCCCGGCTCCCCGTAGGGCAGCGGCCGCCCCAGCCCGTCCCTGGGCCGCGCGCTGCGCGCCCGCCCCTCACCGTCCCGATCCCGTCCGTTCACCAGGCCATCCTCCCTCCCGCCGGAAACCGGTGCATGCGCACCCCTCTACGTGGGGTAATGTTCTGCATGTGCCGCAGGGACGGGGGAAACCCCAGATCAACAGCACAACGGGACGTGGCGCAGCTTGGTAGCGCACTTGACTGGGGGTCAAGGGGTCGCAGGTTCAAATCCTGTCGTCCCGACGTAAAGTCGGATATCAGAATTTTTCACGATGGACCGCACTCGGCCTTGCCGAGTGCGGTCCATCGTGTTTTCCGTGCCCTGATGACCGTCGGCCGAGTCCTGGCCCGATGACGAGGCGGCGATGAGCCGCTCAGTGGCCCCGGCGCGGGTGGCGGGATTCGGCCGATCCTTGGGTGGCGGGTCGGCGGCCTCGGGCGGGTGATGGTGGAGGCGCAAGCGTGCGCGGACTGGGGTGGCAGGGGATGCTCGGGGCATGCGGCCTTGGTGTCGGGCCCACGGGTTTCGGCCACATCATGGACGGTCAACCCGCCTGCTGCGTCCGGATCATGACCTGCCGTCAAGAGCCCTGCATATAGACGCTAAGATTCCGGGCCGTTGTCATATGATCATTCGCTTTCGATCGTTTGAGGGTTCTGATGGTTCGCGTGGGATCGTCGCCCGGAAGTCCAGGGCCCACCTCACCCGTCGCATGGGCGCTGCCCGCCCTGCTGACCGCCGCTGCTGCGGCGATCGCCGTGGCGCAGGTGTCCGCACCTGCCCGCACCCCCGTCGCCTGGATCGGCGCCGTGGCCTTCGTGGCCGTGGCGCTGTCCTGCGGTGAGGCCGCCCGGCGCGGCAAGGCGCTGGCCGCGCTGCGGCTGACGGTCGCCGCACACGAGGCGGCCCTGCACCGGCAGCAGACCGAGACCGTACGGCTGGCGCAGGAGCTGCTGCCCGATGTCGTCGAGCGGCTGCGCAAGGGGGAGTTCCCCGAGGAGGTGCTCGCCTCGCTCGAGGAGCCCGACACCCACGGGCCCGGCCTGACACAGGAGTTCAGGGCGGCCCACCAGGCCGTGCTGCGCTCGGTGCTCGACGCCGTCGTCGCCGAGGAGGACCTGCGCGACTCCGCGCAGCGCGCCTTCGTCAACATCGCCCGCCGCGTCCAGGCCATCGTGCACCAACAGGCCCAGGAACTGCGGGAGATGGAGGACCGGCACGGCCGCAGCCCGGACGTGTTCGGCGACCTGCTGCGGCTCGACCACGGCACGGCCCTCATCGGCCGCCTCGCCGACTCCATCGCCGTACTCGGCGGGGCGCGGCCCGGCCGCCAGTGGAGCAAGGCCGTCCCGCTGTACAGCGTTCTGCGCGGTGCCATGTCGCGGATCATCGACTACCAGCGCGTCGAGCTCCACTCCGTCTCGCAGGTCGCCGTCGTCGGACCGGCCGTCGAACCGCTCATCCACGCGCTCGCCGAGCTGCTGGACAACGCCACCCGCTACTCGCCGCCGCAGACCAAGGTCCATCTGACCGCCGTGGACGTGAACTCGGGCATCGCCGTCGAGATCGAGGACGGCGGCGTGAGCATGAGCGAGGAGGCCCGCAAGCGGGCCGAGCGCATGCTCCGCCAGGCGCAGCAGGGCATCGACCTCACCGACCTCGGGGAGACCCCGCGCCTGGGTCTGGCCGTGGTCGGCCGGCTCTCGCAGGCGTACGACTTCCAGGTCTCGCTGCGCTCGTCGGCGTACGGCGGCGTACGGGCCGTGCTGGTGATCCCGCAGCAGCTGATCACCACCGCGTCCGCCGCGACCGGCGTCGCCCACGGCATCGGCACCGCCTCGGGCCCCCGCGCCGCCCTCCCGCCGGCGCCGGCCGGCGGAGCAACGACCCAAGCCGCCGCCACCGCCACCGCAGAATCCGGAGTACCGGCCGGCCGCCCGGTCACCGGCCCCCGGATGCCGGCAGCCGCCGACGAGGTACCCGCCGTGACCGAGCGGACACCGAACGGCCTGCCGCAGCGCCGCCGCAAGACCCGCGCCGTGGCACCGGCGCCGATCGGCACCGGCGACCGGATCACGGCAGCGGCCGAGGCGGCCGCGGACCGCGCCGGATACGGGTACGGAGCCGTGCCCGAGCCCGCGCCCGATCCCCAGCCCGAGGTACAGCCCGGGATGTGGCTGGCCGCCTTCCAGGGCGGCCTTTCGGGGGAGAGCCAGACCGCCGCGAGCCAGACCTCGGGCCAGACCACCGCGAGCCGGAGCGGCGCAGCAAGCCAGAACACAGACGCCTCGCCGGCCTCGGCGAGCAAGGGGGAACAGCCATGAGTCAGCAGCAGACCACCAACATGGACTGGATGCTCAAGGACCTGGCCGAGAGCGTTCCGCAGACCCGCCACGTCGTCGTCCTCTCCGCCGACGGCCTGCGCATGGCGCAGTACGGCGCGGAGACCGACACCGCCGACCGGCTCGCCGCCGCCTGCGCCGGACTGCAGAGCCTCGCCGGCGCCGTCGCTTCCGAACTCCCGGGCAGCAGCGGCCGGATGCGGCTCGTCGTCATCGAGATGGACGGCGGGTTCTTCTACCTGATGGCGGCCGGTGCCGGCGCCTTCCTCGCCGTACTGGCCGACGAAGGCGTCGACGCCGGCCTGATGGGCCAGCGCATGCGCGACCTCGTCGCCCGGATCGGAGAACACCTGAGCAGCCCGCCGCGCCGCGACGGGCAGCCGGCGTGAGCAATCCCGGCGGGGACTGGGAGGACGGCACCCCCGAGCGGCTCTACGTGATCACCGGCGGCCGCAGCGGCGGGTTAGTCCCCGCCCACGTCGACCTCGTCACGCTGATCATCGCCAAGTCGGGGCCCAGGCCCGGGATGCAGCCGGAGCACGCGGCGATCATGCGGCTGTGCCAGTCGCCGCTCTCGGTGGCCGAGATCTCCGCGTACCTCGGTCTGCCGGTGAGCGTGGTCACCGTACTCCTCGGTGACCTGCTCGCCGCCAAGCACGTGCTCTCCCGCCCACCCGTCGCCCCCGCCAAACTCCCGGACCTGGCACTGATTGAGGCAGTCATCGATGGACTTCGAAAGCTCTGACCGGGCCACCGCGCCCCGGCGCGAGGACGCGCTGCCGGCCACGGCCGCCGCCGCAGTCAAGGTGGTGATCGTGGGCGGCTTCGGGGTCGGCAAGACGACCCTCGTCGGCTCGGTCAGCGAGATCCGGCCGCTCACCACCGAGGAGACGATGACCCAGGCCGGGGTCGGCGTCGACGACACGGCGGGGGTGGAACGCAAGACCTCCACCACCGTGGCCATGGACTTCGGCCGCATCAGCATCAACGAGGAGCTGGTGCTCTACCTCTTCGGCACTCCCGGCCAGGAGCGTTTCTGGTTCCTGTGGCGCGGCCTGTTCGAGGGCGCGCTCGGCGCGGTGGTGCTGGTCGACACCCGCAGGCTGGAGGTCAGCTTCGACGTGATCGGCCGGCTGGAGGAGCGCGGCGTACCGTTCGTCGTCGCCGTCAACTCCTTCCCCGAAGCGCCCCAGCATCCGCTGGAGGAGCTGCGCGCCGCCCTCGACCTGCCCCCGTCCGTACCGCTCGTCTTCTGTGACGCCCGGCGGCGCGACTCCAGCCGCGACGTCCTGATGACGCTGATGCGCTACCTGCACTCCCTCGCCGCGACCCCGGAGGCACTGTGAGCACCACCCCCGTCCCCCAGCCGGGTCCGGCCGCCCCGCCGCCCGGCTGCCCGGCCCACCGGCTCTACGGACCCGAGGCCGAGGCCGACCCCATGGGCCTGTACGAGAAGCTGCGCGCCGAGCACGGCGCGGTGGCTCCCGTCCTCGTCCAGGGCGACCTCCCCGCCTGGCTGGTGCTCGGCCACCGCGAGAACCTGGACGTGGTGCGCACCCCGTCCCGGTTCGCCCGGGACCCGCGCCACTGGCGGGACCAGCGGGAGGGAAACGTTCCCGCCGACCACCCCCTGACGCCGATGACCGCGTGGCAGCCGGTGTGCCACCTGGTCGAAGGCGTCGAGCACGAGCGGCTGCGCGGGGCGATCACCGAGTCGCTGGAGCGTTTCGACCGGCGCGGCATCCGGCGGTACGTCAAGCGCTTCGCCGACCTGCTGATCGACGCCTTCGCCCAGACCGGAAGGGCAGACCTGGTCGAGGACTTCGCCGAGCCGCTGCCGATGCTGGTGATGACCCAGCTCGTCGGGGCCCCGGAGTCGTACGGACCCCGGCTCGTCGAGGCGGCCCGCGACATGATCCAGGGCACCGAGACGGCCGTCGCCAGCTTCGAGTACGTCTCGGTCACCCTCCGCGAGCTCGTGGAACGCAAGCGGGAGGTGCCCGGCAGGGACTTCACCACCTGGCTGGTGGAGCACCCCACGGGACTCAGCGACGACGAGGCCGTGGAGCACCTGCGGCTGGTGTTGATCGCGGCCTTCGAGACGACCGCCAACCTGATCGCGAACACCCTGCGCATGGTGCTCACCGACCGCCGCTTCCGCGCGAACCTGTCCGGCGGTCACATGACGCTCCCGGACGCCCTGGAGCAGGTCCTGTGGGACGAGCCTCCGTTCATGGCGATCCTGGGGCGCTGGGCCACCGGCGACACGGAGCTGGCCGGAACGCCGATCAAGGCCGGGGACATGCTGCTGCTCGGGCTGGGGGCGGGCAACGTCGACCCCGAGATCCGGCCCGATCTGACGGAGCCCGTCCACGGCAACCGCTCCCACCTCGCCTTCAGCAGCGGCCCGCACGAGTGCCCCGGACAGGACATCGGGCGGGCCATCGCGGACACCGGCATCGACACCCTGCTGACCCGGCTGCCCGACCTGGAGCTGGCCGTCGTGGAGGAGGAGCTCCGGTGGAAGGCCTCGCTGATGTCACGCCACCTGGTGTCGCTCCCGGTGCGGTTCACCCCGCGCGGCAGCACCGTCACCGGGTCCACGCCCGTACCCGGCGCGGGCCGGCCGGCCGCAGAGGCGCCCCGGACGGCGCCGACGGCCCCGCCGGCCGCCCCCGTTGCGGGGAATCGGCGGGCGGGCCGGGTCTCCTGGTGGTCGCGCCTTCGCGGCCGCGGCTGACCTCAGCGTGACGAGTCGTCTAGCTGCTGCCACCACCAGGCGAGAGCCGGGACCGGCAGCGGCTCGACGCTCGGGTCGCTGGGCGTGTCGCTCCAGGTGATGTCGTACGAAGCACCTTCGACGGGCAGCACGTTGCGGTTGCGCGGACTGGCGTAGCGCGGCGCGCGGTTGTGATATTCGGTGTTCCCCACGATCCAGTGCTCCAGTGAGACGAGATAGCGCCCGAGCTGCTCGTCGGCGTCGCGTGCCAGCTGCTCGCGCAGCCGGCCGAACAGCGTCACCGCCCTGTCCCGCAGGGCGGACGCGGTGGGCAGTGCCTCGGCGGGCGTACAGCCGTGGTGCAGGGCCAGCACGTTGAGCAGGTTCTGTTCCCGCGGCTCGTGGTGGTCGTCCTTGTTGTACGAGAACAGGTCGTTGTCGCACGCGACGATGAACCCGGCGGCGTCGGTCAAGGCCTGGACGGGCGCGGAGTACAGCACCTCGGCCGGTACCGAGATCCCGTTGGCCGCGTCGCACCAGGTCAGGAGGAACCGGGTGCCGCCGACCGAGATCCGCGTCGCCGAGAAGTCGTTGAGGCTCGGCATGATGCCCCGCTCGGCGTTGGCGGCCTGGGAGGCGGCGCCGAACACCCAGTCCCGGACGCCCTCGGCGAAGCGGTGCAGTTGGAAGGGGGTGAGCATGGCTCGGGTGCGCGCCACCAGGTCCTCCAGCGCGGCGGTGTGCGGCCCCGGTGGAAGCAGGCTGGAGCCAGGCGTCTCGAGGGTGCGGACGAGGCGCGTGCCCTGGTCGACGACGGACGCCGTGCGCGCCGCGCCGGCATCGGCGTCCTGCCAGTCGTCCGTGGAGAAGGCCCAGTAGTTCCACTCGGCGAAGAGCAGCATCGGCTCCACTTCGCCGTGCGGGATGATCCGGCAGGTGAAGTCCACGCTGCGGGTGGCCAGTCCCCAGGCACGCTCGGTGGCGTCGGGGTACAGACCGAAGGCATCGATCCAGGCGATGGAGCGCTCTTCGAGCTCGGCTGCCTTGGGGTGGATCAAGCCCCTCTCGAACGGCCAGTAGAACGGCGGCAGTTGCCAGCCGATGCGGGAAGGGCGGGTGTTTTCGTCGTACGCGGGTGCCATCGGTCAGCTGCCCCCGCCGAGACGGAACAGCAGGAGCCGGGTCTCCAGGGCGTGGTCGCGCCAGATGCGGAACAGCTTGCCGTGCGTGATGGCGGACTCCCGGAGCCGCTCGAGCGACCAGTGGGACGGGGTGCCGGAGTACTCCGCACGGTCCAGCTCGGCGGTGTTCCAGGCCATGGACTGCACCCAGAACTCGGCGACGCGGTCGGTGACGTCCTCGTCCTGCTCCAGCTCGAAACCGGCCGCCTCGGCGGCGGCGAGGTACTCGGTGAGGGTGCCGAGGCGCGTCTTGTAGTAGCCGTCGATGAACTCGGTCCACTCCGGCCGGCAGATGAAGTGCTCCTGGATGCCGAACCAGCCGCCGGGCTTCAGGGACCGGGCCACGACCTGGAAGAGCCGCTCGCGGTCCATGTAGCCGGAGCTCTCGTTGGCGTACGCGGCGTCGTACTTCCGGTCGGCCGTGAAGGCGTGCACGTCGCCCAGGAGGGGGGTCACGCGGTCGCCCACGCCCGCCTGGCGGGCGAAGTCCTCGATCACGGGTATGTGATCGGCCGCGACGGTGAGCCCGGTGACCGTCGCACCGTGCTCCTGGGCCCAGTAGAGCGACCCGCCGCCGACTCCGCAGCCGATGTCGAGAACGCTGCCGGGGGGTGCGGTGTACGCCCCCCAACTGCGGGCCGCGTGCTCGACGATGGCCTCCTGGGACTCCACGATGCGGCGCTTGAGCACGCGTTGGGTGACCGTGGTGTTCGGCGTGGCACCGGGGGCGAAGAGGCCCATGTGGAAATGGACCCTGGGACCCGGGCCGTACTTGTGGAGGATTTCCACGGTCTTGCGGCTGTAGTAGAGCGGCACTTGGCTCTCGTCGAACTCCTGGCCACCAGCGGGGGTCTGGATGACAAGGTTGCGATCCATCGGTTCTCCGGTCATGCGGTCGCGTGGGGGTGTCAATCGGCCGCCCCACTCTGCCCATAAGTGATCGATAAAAGTCCTCTTCACCTGGGTGATGAGCATAACCACAGCTGAAACGGCATCAATTCAGGCCATTTGATGTCACGTCAGATAAACGCCAGTGTGAATGGCCGGATATCGTCAGGCGTTGAGCGCGGCGATGATCTCCGCCGTCGTGCTGACCTTGCCGATGCGCGGGAAGATCTTTCCGAACGAATGGGCGTGGGACGCGGGGTCCGTGTCCGCGGTGGCGTCCTCCGCGAAGACCAGGGAATAGCTGTGTTCCCAGGCCGTGCGCGCGGTGGACTCGACGCCGACGCTGGTGGAGATGCCGGCCAGGACGATCCGGTGGATGCCGCGGCGGCGCAGCTGGAGGTCGAGCTCGGTCCCGGTGAAGGCGCCCCAGTGGCGCTTGGTCACGACGACGTCGCCGAGGGCGGCGAGCTCGGCCGGGATCTCCGAGAACGCGGCGGGCGGCGCGGCGGCCGGACCCGGGCGGTCGACGTCGGTGGTGGGCAGGTCGCCGCCGTCGGGCGACCAGGCGACCCTGACCAGCACCACCGGCAGCTTGTGGGCGCGGAACACCTCGGCCAAAGCGATGCCGTTCCCGAGGATCTCGGCGGCGGGCCGGGTGGTGGGCAGCGCCAGGATGCCCTGCTGGAGGTCGATCAGGACCAGGGCGGTGCCGTCGTCGAGGGTCAGGCGGGTGCGGTCGGCTGCGGTGTTCATCGGGTCTCCTCCGGTGGATCCGGGCGTCGCGGGCCAGGCCCATGAAACCCGGGTCGCGCCGCGTCGGCCGCCTGGTCCGTGCCGACCGGCGTGGCGGCGACCGGACGACCCCCGGTCCTAGAATGGGAACATGAGTACGAACGTGGGGGAGTCCCGGCCCGCCCTGACCTCGGAGCTGACCGGGGCGGAGCTGACGCGCTGGTACTGGACCCTGGCCGAACTGTCCGCGCTCGCACGCGAGATGGGCCTGTCCGCCGGGGGCGGCAAGGTGGTGCTGACGGCCCGGCTGGCCGCCGCACTCGACGGGCTCCGGCCGCCGGAGCCGGTCCGGCCTCCGCGGCGTGCAGGGCGGCAGCTCACCGCCCCCGTCGACGGCGCCACCGTGATCCCGCAGGGCCAGCGGTGCAGCCAGGTGCTCCGGGAGTACTTCGTCCGGGAGATCGGGCCCGGATTCCACTTCGACGCCTTCATGCGGGACTACGTCGCCCGGCATGCGGGACACACCCTCGCCGAGGCCGTCGCCCACTGGCACGGCACCCGCGCCCGGGCGGCCGAACCCCAGGAGGTCGCCGCCCAGTTCGAGTTCAACCGGTTCCTGCGCGACTGGCACGCCCGCCACCCGGAGGGCGCCCGGCCGCAGGCCCTGGCCGCCTGGCAGGCCCACCGCGCCCTCCCGAAGGACTGACTGACCCCGTCCGTCCTTTCAGGCGTCCGGCGCGGGCTCCGGCGTCGCGGGCTCCGGGAGCCGCCGGGCCAGGGCCCAGGCCAGCAGGGGGAAAACGGCCAGGGGGAGCAGGGCCGTCCGCACGGAGGTGGCGTCCGCGACGGCGCCGATGAAGGGGCTCGCCACGCCGCCCACGCTGACCGTCAGGCCGAGGGTGACCCCGCTCGCCGTGCCCATGCGGGCCGGCAGGTAGTCCTGGCCCAGCGTGACCTGGAGCGAGAACGGCACGTACAGGGCGGCGGCCGCCAGCGTCGCGCAGACGTACACCAGGGGCAGCGGCAGGAAGAGCACGCCCGCGACGGCGGGGGCGGCCGCCGCGTACGCCCGGTGGACGGCGGTGACCCGGCCCCAGCGGGAGGCCAGCCGGCCGCCGAGCAGGGTGCCGCCCGCGCTGCCCGCGAACAGGGCGAACAGGGCCACCGCCCCGGCGGTTTCACCGCCGCCGCGTTCGCGCACGTACAGCGCGATGAACGTGCTCAGCCCGATGAACGCGACGGACCGCACGACCACCACGAGGGAGAGCCGCAGGAAGGCCCGGCGGTCCTCGGGCCCGGCCGACGCGACCGCGCCCCCCGCCGTCTGCGCTGCCTGCGGTCCGGCCGTCCGGTCCGGCGCCGGCCGGGGGAGGTTCAGTACGACGCCGAGCGCAGCCGGGGCGGCCAGCAGCCACCAGCCCGCCGGCCCGGACACCGACAGGGCCCCCACGACGAGCAGCGGCGCGCATGCGAAGCCGATGTTGCCACCGAGCGCGAACCAGCTCATCGCCGCGTGCCCGGGGCCGCCCGCGCTCGTGCGGACCAGCCGGGCGGCCGCCGGGTGGTACGCGGCGACACCCAGCCCGGACAGGGCGACGGCGGCGACGGTGGCCGGATAGCCGGCGTCCGCGCCGACCAGGGCGATGCCCAGCCCGGCGGCGGCCGTGCTCAGCGGGATCAGCCACGGCAGGGGCCGACGGTCGGTCAGCGCCCCGAACAGCGGCTGGACCACGGAGGACAGCAGCGAGGCGGCCAGCACGATGCCGGAGGCGGCGGCGTAGCCGTACGCGCGCTCGGAGACGAGGAAGGGGACCAGCGCGGCGACGGCGCCCTGGTAGACGTCCACGCAGGAATGTCCGGCCGCGTAGGCGGCGATGCGGCGCCGCCGCGCCGGAGCGGTCTGGGTGGCGCCTCGTCCGGTGGGAGCGGTGAGCTGCTCTGCAGCGGTCTTCGATGGGTTCACCGGTCGAGAATCTCCGGTGTCGCGGGCGGCCCGCTTCCGATAAATTGCCGGGTGATGCAGAAGATCCGCCATACTCCCCGGGCCGCGACCAGCATCCGCGAGCTCGACACGGGCGTCGGCATCGACCCGCACCGGCACGACGACCACCAGATCGCCTACGCCGGTTCCGGGGTGCTGTCCATCACCACCGACGCCGGCACGTGGGTGGCGCCCACGACCCGCGCACTGTGGATCCCGGCCGGGACGGTGCACGAGCACCGCGCGTACGGGCGTACGGACCTGCACTCCGTCGGCCTGCCCACCCACCTGAACCCGCTGTCCCTCGACACCCCCGCCGTGATCGCCGTCGGACCGCTGCTGCGGGAGCTGATCCTGGCCTACACCCGGGCCCCCGAGGACGGCAGCCCCCAGCGCCGCCGGATGCTCGGGGTGCTGCTCGACCAGCTGCGGGCCTCGCCGCTGCAGCCGCTGCACCTGCCCGCGCCCGCCGACCCCCGGCTGGCGGCGGTGTGCGCCCTGCTGCACGCCGACCCGGCGGACTCCCGCGGGCTCGCCGCGCTGAGCGCCGCAGCCGGCGCCGGGGCGGGCGAGCGGACGCTGAGTCGGCTGTTCCGCGCCGAGCTGGGCATGACCTTCCCGCAGTGGCGCACCCAGCTGCGGCTGCACCAGGCGCTGCGGCTGCTGGCCGTCGGCACCCCGGTCACCGCGGTCGCGCACCGCTGCGGCTGGTCCTCCGCGAGCGCCTTCATCGACGTCTTCCGGCGGGCCTTCGGCCACACCCCCGGGACGCACCCCGGTCGGCTGCCGTAACCCGGGCCGGCGCGTCCTACGACCGTCCGTACCGCAGCTGGACCACGCCGTTGCCGAACGTGCGGGTGCCTTCGAGGCGCAGCGGCTCGGGGCCGGCGAACGGCGGGAACAGCGGTGTGCCGCGGCCGATGCGCACCGGGTGCACGAGGAGACGGTACGCGTCCACCAGGTCGTGGCGCAGGAACGTGGCGGCGAGGTCGGCCCCGCCCACGACCAGGTCGCCGCCCGGGGCCGCCTTGAGCGCGGCGACCTCGGACGGTACGACGGACCGCACGAGGGTGGAGTTCCAGCCGAGGTCCTCCTGGCGCAGCGTGCGCGAGTACACGTACTTCGGCATGTCCCGCCAGATGCCCGCGAACTCGGCCTCCGGCGCGGACGCGGACGGATCGGCATCGGCGGTCGGCCAGTACGCCGTCATCAGCTCGTGCGTGACGCGGCCGGTCAGGAAGCCGCCCAGCGGGCGGATCTCGTCGTTCATGAACCGGTGCAGTTCATCGTCGACCATGTGCCAGGAGATGTCCCGGTCCAGCCCCTCCATGAAGCCGTCCAGGGACATCGACATCATCAGAATGATCTTTCGCACACCGGACCACGCTACATACTGGCGGGTGTGAAGACGGAAGACGGCGCGGACGACACGACCCTGTTCACCACGGAGGGCCAAACCGGGGTGATCACCCTCAACCGCCCCAGGGCGCTCAACGCCCTCACCCACCCCATGGTGCTGAGGATCACCGAGGCGCTGACGGCCTGGGAGCACGATCCCGCCGTCGCCCGGGTCCTCATCCGCGGCGCCGGTGAGCGCGGGCTGTGCGCCGGCGGGGACATCCGGGCCATCCACGACGACGCGAAGGCCGGCGGCGTAGTCTCCGAGGGCTTCTGGCGCGACGAGTACCGGCTGAACGCGCGGATCGCCCGCTACCCGAAGCCCTACGTGGCCCTCATGGACGGCATCGTCATGGGCGGCGGCGTCGGGGTGTCCGCCCACGGCAGCGTGCGCATCGTCACCGAACGCTCCCGCGTCGCCATGCCCGAGACCGGCATCGGCTTCGTCCCCGACGTGGGCGGTACGCACCTCCTCGCCCGCGCCCCGGGCGAGCTCGGCACCCACCTGGCGCTGACCGGGACCGCCGTGGGCGCCGCCGACGCGCTGCTGTGCGGGCTCGCCGACCACTTCGTGCCCTCCGGCCGGCTGCCGGAGCTGACCGCGGCGCTCGCCGGGGCCCCGGCGCACGAGGTGCTGCCGCGCTTCGCGCAGCCGACCGAGCCGGGCGAGCTGGCCCGGTGGCGCGACTGGATCGACCGCTGCTACGCCGCCGACACCGTCGAGGAGATCGTCGAGCGGCTGCTGGCCGAGGGCGAGCCGGCCGCCAAGGAGGCCGCCGAGACGATCCTGGCGAAGTCCCCGACCTCCCTCAAGGTCACCCTGGCCGCCGTCCGCCGGGCCCGCGGGCTCGGCTCCCTGGAGCGGGTGCTGGAACAGGAGTTCCGCGTCTCCTGCCACGCCCTGCGCGCGCCCGACCTGGTGGAGGGCATCCGGGCCCAGGTCGTGGACAAGGACCGCACCCCGCGCTGGTCCCCGCCCGCGCTCGCCGACGTCACCGACGAGGACATGGAGCGGTTCTTCGCCCCGCTCGGGGAGGCCCGCGAACTCCGGCTGCCGTGAGGCCGAGGCCGCCCTGGAGCCGCCGGTCAGCGGTATCCGGTCACGTCCGCCGGGAGGCCCGGGTCCTGGACCTCGACCAGGTACCGCCAGGCGTCCGGCCGGCTGCCGTCGAGATCCGTGAACCCGTAGACCCGGGCCAGCTGCCCGCTGGAGAGCGACTGCCCGTTCCAGCGCGACACCTCCGGGTCCGCGGCGAGCGCCGCGACCGCCCGCCCGACGTACGACGGGGTCTCGGAGATGGCGAAATGGGGGGACTTCTCCAGTGCGTCCCGCCAATTCGCCTCGGATACGCCGTAGTTGTCCAGCATCATCTCCGAGCGCAGCCACCCGGGCGTCAGCGCCACCGCCGTCGCCCCGCGCGTCCCCAGCTCGTGCCCGAGCGCGAACGCCATGCGCAGGACCGACGACTTGGCGAGGTCGTAGAAGAACGACACCCGGTAGTGGTCCGCGTTGTACTCGGCCGTGCCGTCCGTCATCTCCACCACGAGTCCACCCGGCGCGCGCAGCAGCAGCGGCAGCGCGAAATGGCTGGTGACGGCGTGGGTCTCCACCGCGAGCCGCAGCATCCGCAGCCCGTTGTCCAGGTCGTGCTCCCACACCGTGCTCTCCCACTCGAAGAGCCGCTCACCGCCCCAGATGTCGTTCACCAGCACGTCCAGGCGCCCCTGTTCGGCGTCGATCCGCCCGACCAGCGCCTCGACCTGCGCCGGCACCAGGTGGTCCGCGACCACGGCGATGCCCTCCCCGCCCGCCGCCGTGACCAGTTCCGCCGTCTCCTCGACGGTCTCCGGCCGGTCGTACTCCGAACGGCTGCCGCGCGTACTGCGCCCCGTCACGTACACCGTCGCGCCCTGCGCGCCCAGCTCGACCGCGGTACCCCGCCCCGCGCCCCGCGTCGCCCCGGCCACCAGGGCGACCTTGCCTTCGAGAGTCCGCCGTGCTTCCGCCATGGCCCGACCCTACGCCGCGACGGCCCCGCCGGGCTCGGAAGCGCGGACACGCGCCGCCGGCCGGCGATCGCCCGCGTCACCGCGCGGGGCGAGGACCCGGCCGGGCAGGAGTCGGCGGGCTGCTCCCGCACCCGCTTGCACCTGGCCCGGCCGGTGCCCGCGCCGGTCAGAACCAGGTGAGGGTCAGCGCGAACGTGGTGCTCGCACTCGCCCCGGCCGAGTCGGTCGCGGTGGCCGTCACCTGCACGGTGCCGCTCGCCCACGGTTTGCCGCTGATACGGCCGGTGCCCGCGTCGATCGTCAGTCCCCACGGCAGACCGGTGGCGGAGTACCGGATCGGCGGCCTGCCGCCGGTCGCGGTGAGCCGGATGGTGCAGGACTGGTTGAACTTGCAGCTCTGCGGCCCGGGGTCGGCGAGCTGCAGAGCGCCCGCCGTCGGAGTGGGCGTCGGGGTCGGCGTGGGTGTGGGGGTCGGCGTGGGTGTCGGTGTGGGCGTGGGGTCCGTGGAGGCGCTGAACACCTCGCTGATCGGCTGCACGTTCGCCGCGTTCCCCGCGTGCGTCGCCGTGCCGAACAGGTCCTCGAAGGTGCGCAGCAGATGGTGGTGGCTGTAGGCGGTGGCGTACGTGCCGGTCTTGACGTTCGCCCCGGAGAACACGGTCGCGATCTGGTTCGAGCCGAGGTAGTTGTCCTCGTCCCACGTCAGCACCAGCAGGCTGTTGTTGGCCTTCGCCCACTGGTCGTAGGCGTCGATGTTGTTCTTCGTCCAGGTGTCTCCCGTGTTGACCGAGCAGGAGTGCATGTCGTTGCACTGGTTCGGGACGACGAACGACAGGTTCGGCAGCGCCGCGAAGTTGTTCTGCGGGAACTGCGCCCACGTCTTCCCGGTGTTCAGCGGCACGTTCTTGAAGGCGAACCACGGGTTGTGCTTCTGCGCGTACTGGCCGTTCGTGCAGGCCGTGGACCCCTCGGCCGGCAGGTCCTCGTTGTACGTCGCGAAGGTCTTCCCGGCCGCGATCAGCTCCTGGCCGAGGTTCGCCGCACTCATCGACTGCGGGGTGTAGCAGCCGTCCCCGGTGATGCCCTGGGTGGCGCCGGAGAACAGGTTGAAGTAGTTCGGCTGGCTGGGGTGGGTCAGTGCCTTCATGCCGGTCAGGCTCGCGCCGCCGTTCGCCAACTGGTTGACGTACGGGGCGTTCGCGCTGCCGATGATCTCGCCGTACTGCTTGTTCTCGTAGACGACGACCACCACGTGGTCGTACGCCGGCAGCCCCGCGGCGGCGGCCGCCGTCCGGTCCGACTGCGTACTGCCGTCCGCCGCCTGTGAGTTGGCCACGGTGAAGGCGCCCAGCAGGCCGAGCGCGCCGAGTGCGGCCACGAGCGCGGACCTGCGGGTCCTGCGTCTCGCGACGGCCGTGGGTGAGGGCATGAGCGGTTCCTCCTCGAGATCGGTGGTTCATTCCTCCCGCCGGGCCGCACCGGCCACGGCGATGTTCAGGAAGCGGGGTACCAGCCGTCCCCGGTCGCGGAAGTCCTCCGCGACCGCGGCCCGCACCGCCGCCAGACGCTCTTCGGGCAACAGCACCAGGACGCTCCGCCCCGGCCGCGGCCCGGGCGGCTCCGGCGGCCAGGCGCTCAGCGCTCCCGCCCGGCTGGCACAGGCCACGGCCTGCGCCAGCGCCGCCCGCAGATCCGGATGCCGCGGATCCGTCCGTACGGCCAGCAGCACCAGCCGCGCGTTCGAAGCCGCCGGGTCGAAGGCGACGTACCGGTGCGGCCGCGCCGGATCCCGGTCCGCCAGCAGTGCTTCGCCCGGCCGGGCGAAGAACACCGCCCGGCGCAGCGCCTCGTCACCGTCCGGCAGCGCCCCGGCCAGCAGCCGGGCCATCCGGGCCCGGTCCGGGTCCGCGCCCGGCGGCGTGTGGGCGTCGACCACCGCGAGCGCCACCGCGCAGTCGGCCGGCTCCGCCGTGGCCAGCCCGGCGGCGGCCGTGAGCGAGCCCTGCACGTGCAGATCCGTCCCGCCGCGGCCGTACCCGGCCCGGGCCAGGGCCTGCAGCACCGTGTACGGCCGGGTGGCCCAGGCGGGCATCGCGGGCGCCGGCCCGGACAGCACCAGCGGAACGTCGCAGCTGTCGGCGGGGTGCCCCAGGGAGCTGAGCCGCACCAGGCCGTCGCTGCGCGGCGCCGCGGCGGCCGCCACCGGCCAGCCGGCCGCCGCCACCAGCCCCGGCGATCCGAGGTGGAAGGCGTACGGGGCGCTCCAGACGGCCGCGGGGGGCCGGCCGTGAGCGGCCTCCAGGGCGTAGGCGACGAGCCGGAACAGTGGGTCGGCGGTGGCCCGCCGGGCGATGTCCTGCCCGGCGGGGGCGCCTTGTCCGTCGTCGTGGGCCGGGGCCGGGGCCGCCGCCGCGGTCATGGTCCCTCCTTGCGGGCCAGCATCCGGTAGGCGTTCCCGCCGTCCGTGCGCCGGGCCGCGGCCGTGCGCAGCGCGTCGAGCACCGCCGCGCCGGCGAAGCAGGGCAGCGCCGCCACCCGTACGGCACCGGCCAGGGCCCGGCTGCGTGGCGTGGCCGGGGGACCCCACGGGCGCTCCGGGTCCGGGGCCAGCCGCGTCGCGGTCAGCGCCACCGCGCCGAAGAAGTCGTTGCCCTGATGGGCCGCGCCGTGCTCCTCGGCCACGACGGTGAACCCCCGATCGGCCAGCGCCTCCCGCAGGTTCGCGGCCGGGATCAGGTGCTGGTGCTGCGGCTGGAACCAGGGCAGCCAGGCAGATCCCAGCAGCCGGGCCATCCGCGACTGCGGATCGGGGAGTTCGATGGCCAGATGCCCGCCGGGGGCCAGCACCTCGGCCGCCGTGTCCAGTTCGGCCAGCGGGTCCCGGGTGTGCTCCAGGTAGTGGTACATGCTGACCACCTCGTACCGGCCCGCCAGCTTCGCCGCGAACTCCGGGAACTGGCCCTGGAATCCGGAGCCCACCCAGCCGCGCCGCTCGGCCTCGAGCACCCCGTCGCCCATGTCCAGCCCGTCGAAGCGGGTCCCGGGCCAGACGGCCCGCGCGGCGTTGCAGAAGTGGCCGTGCCCGGTGCCGACGTCCAGCCAGGAGGCAGGATCCCCGTACGGTCGGAGCATCTCGGCCCGCGCCCGGTACGAGGCGCCGAGCCGGCCGAAGACCGTGCCCGCGCCCTCTCCGCCGCGGCCGTCGTAGAAGTCGCGGTAGTAGAACTCCAGGCCCTCCCACGTCAGTCGGGGGTTCTGGAAGACGTGCCCGCAGTCCCCGCACTGCTCCAGCGTGAACCGGCCGGGCTTGCCCTGGAGCAGGTCGGGCACCCGGACCCGGACGGTGAGCCGCCGGGACCCGCACCAGGGGCAGTCCGGGCGCCGCGGTTCGAGGAACCGGTCGGTCCCCTCGGCCAGTTCGGCCCGGTACGAGGCCGCCCGCGCGGTGTCCGTCGCGCCGCGGACCGTACGGGCGGCCGCGGCGGCCGTACGCAGGCCGGCGCCGAGGGAGCGCACCGGCCGGGCGGCGGTCGCCCGGCCCAGGTCGGCGGGGCGCAGCGGGGCGTCGCGACCGCCGAGGACGAAGTACGGCTGGAGCCAGTACAGCCCGGCCGCCGCCGCGCCCCAGCGGCCCCGGCGCAGTGCCGCACCCGCCAGCACCGCCAGCCCGGCGAGCTGCGCGGCGGCCAGGGCGCCCGCCGGCAGCCCCTGCGCCTGCATCTCGGCGACCCGGCCCTGGCCGGTGGTGTCGAGGCCGGAGCGCCCGGAGCTCAGCGCCGGGGCGACGGCCAGGCCGGTGGCGTCGGCCGCGAACTCCTTCAAGCGGCGGACGAGCGCGAGGAGTTCCGCAGGATCGCGCCGCGGCGTGTCGGGATCCACCCCGGCCCGCGCGAGCACCTCCTCGGCCACGAGCACGGCATACCCGGCGCCGCGCCCCTCGCCGAGCCGGTCCTGCCGGTAGCCGGCCGGGTCGACCAGGCGGAGCAGCCCCAGGGCGCGCTCGGCGGCGAGATCGGCCGGCAGCAGGTCCAGCACCCGCAGGCCCTCCCGGTCGGCGTACGCACAGGCGGTCAGGAACGTCGCCGCGTCGGGTTCCACCCCCTGCGCGGTCAGCAGCCGCCACCCGGCGGCGCGCGGCAGACCTGCCGATGCGGCCGGGGCGATCGGGGGCGCGGGCAGCACCGGGAGGGCCCGCAGCCGCCGTCGGGCGCGTACGGTGCCCGCACCGAGGGCGGCCAGCAGCACGGCGGAGGTCCACGGCACCTCGCGGAGGGCGAGCCGCGCCGTCGGCATCGGGGTCGTCAGGCGGGTCAGGGGTGTCACAGCAGCTTCTCCAACCGGTCGGCCGCGGCGGAGGCTCCGCCCGCCGCGGCGAAGGAGGCCTGGATCCGCCGGGCGGCCCGGCGGGGGCCGGGGTCGTCCAGCACGGCCGTGAGTGCGTCCCGCAGTTCCTCGGTCCGGGTCCTGCCGAACCGGACCCGGACACCGGCCCCCGCCCCGACGACCTGCCGGGCCACGATCGGCTGGTCGTCGCGGATCGGCGCGACCACCAGCGGCAGCCCGTACGCGAGTGCCTCGCAGACGGTGTTGTGTCCGCCGTGGCAGACCACCGCGTCCAGATGGGGGAGCAGCTCCAACTGCGGCACCCGCTCCAGCAGCAGTACGTTCCCGGGCACCGCCCCGATCAGGGCGGCGGGCGCCACGAGGACCAGCTGCACCTCGTCGGACAGCCGCTCGGCGGCGCCCAGCACCGCCGCGTAGAACCGGCCGCCAGCCTCCTGGTTGAGGGTGCCCAGCGACACCAGCACACGTCGGCGCTCCGGGTCGAGCCGCTGCCAGGGGAAACCGGGCGGGTGCGGACGGCTCCCGAAGGCAGGGCCGACGAACGCGTGGTGCGGCGGGAAGTCGTTCTCCGTGCCGATGAGTTCGGGGGTCGAGAACACCAGGACGAGGCGTTCGGAGAACCGCGGGTCCCAACCCGTCGCGTCCGCCCCCTCGGCTCCGTCTGCCCCCTCCGGCCCGTCCGCCCCGCACTCGGCGAGGAACCCGGAGATCTGCTCGTCGACCCACGCCCCGACCTTCGGGAAGTCCGCGAACGGCCGGGTCAGTTCGGCGGACGTGCTCGCGGAGGTGGCCCAGGGGATCCCCAGCCGGCGCGCCACCACCGGCCCGGCGAGGGCCTGTTGATCGGCGACCATCAGGTCCGGCGCGAAGGCGAGGACCGCATCCGTCACCCCCGGCACCATCGCCCGGGCCAGCGGCACCAGCGCCTCCTCCCACAGGAAGCGCAGCGCCCCGACCCCGCGCAGGTCCCGCCAGCGGTCGTGCAGCGCCGCGTAGCCGCCGCCCGCCTCCTCCCCGGCCGGCAGGATCCGGGCGTGCGCGGGCAGCAGCCGGGCCAGCGCCCCGGCCGGCCCGGTCCAGGCGACCTGGTGTCCCCGGGCGGCGAGTTCGGCACCGACGGCCACGGTCGGATTGACGTGCCCGGCCAGCGGCGGCACCGTGAAGAGCACCCTCATGGCACCAGCGCTCCCGTCCGCTCGGCCGGCACCGCGGCCGTCGCCCCGAGATGGGCCAGCACGGCGTCCCGCAGGGCCCCGCTGCTCTCCTTCAGCACGTCGTGCCCGAGCCCCGGCAGGATCCGCAGCGTCGTGCTCGCCCGCGTTGCGTGCCGTGCCAGTTCCCGCGCCCCCGGAACGAGTTCGGAGTGCTCCCCGCACACGATCAGGAGCGGGCAGCGCAGTCGGGCGTAGTCGGCGGGAGTGAAGGTGCGGCTGGCCGCGATGTCGTCGATCAGGCTGGTCCGGTTGAGGAGCTCGTCGGCGATCGCCGTCAGATGGGCGGCCTTGCGCAGCCGGAGCCCGAGCAGCTCGGCGGGTACCGGACTGCCCTCCAGGCTCAGGGCGGCCGCGGACAGGGTGTCCACCATGTTCTCCACCCAGGCCCCGCTGAGCGGGGGCTCGAGCAGGGTCAGCCCGGTGACCAGGTCCGGCCGGGCGAGCGCGGCGTGCAGGGCCAGGGTGCCGCCGTGGCTGTTGCCGACCAGGTGCACCCGGCGGTGCCCGAGTCCCAGCGCGCCGAGCAGCGCGAGGAGGTCCCGTACGGCGGTGCGGCTGTCGTAGCCGGTGGCGGGGCGTTCGGTGCGGCCGTGGCCGCGCAGGTCGTAGAGGACCACCTCGTGGCCGGCGCGGGCCGTGGGCAGGGCGAGGGGGCAGTAGAAGGAGGAGAGGTTGTCGACGACCAGTCCGTGCAGGAACACGACGACCGGCCGGTCGCTGCGGTCGGAGCGGTCGGAGCGGTCGATGTGACCGGTGCGGTCGGTCCCGTCGGGCAGGTCTCGGCGGTGGTCCGGGCCGGCGGCCGGGAGCCGCTGGACGTGGAAGCGGAGCGAGTTCGCGTGGACGAAGGCCATGGCGGGCTCAGCCGGCCGAGGCGGCCGGCGTGGCCGCCGCCCGCGCGAGGGAGGCATGGGTGACCCGGCCGATGTGCGTGACCAGTTCACCGACCGACATGGCGAGGATGGCGTCCATGTCCTTCTCGGCGAGGAAACCCATGAGGTCCACCTCGGCGCCGTAGCGATGGTGGAGCAGCTCGGCGAGTGCGACGAACTCGATGCTCTCCAGGGCGAGATCCTCGTTGAACCTGGTCTTCATCGTGACCTCCTCGGCAAGCAGGAACTCGTCGCCGACGATCTCCACGAGCATGCCGGTGATCTCGGCGAGGATGTCAGTGGCCATGGCTGGTCTCCGTGAGGGTGAGGGGGACGGGGGTGCGGCCGGGCGCCGCGGGGTGGGCGGTCCAGGCGACGACGTGGCCGTCGGGCAGGAGGGACGTACGGAGGGCGTACGCGTGCCCTTCGGGGGACAGCACCCGCAGCCCTCCGGAGCCGGGGTCGTCCACCGTCCGCCAGGCGCGCGGGCGGCCGCCGAGGCCGGTGCCCCCCGCCTTGGCGGCGGCCTCCTTGGCGCACCACAGAGCGGTGAGCGCGCCCGGCAGGCCGGTGCCCTCGCGGGCGGACAGGGCCTCGGCCAGGGAGAGTTCGTCCGGGGTGAGTGCGATCCGGATCAGCGCGTCGGGGTCGGCGGTCACCGGCTCCACGTCGATCCCGACCGCCAGGGACCGGTGGGCGACGGCGACGGCGATCCGGTCCTTGTGGGCGAGGGACAGCCGGAAACCGGAGGCCAGTGCGCCCCCGGGCACGGGTCGCCCGTGGGCATCGTTTCCGACGGGGACCTCCGCCGGGAACACCGGACCCGCGCCGCCGTCCCACAGCAGCCGGCGCAGCGCGTCCTTGGCCGCGATCCGGCCCAGCAGCCACGGCGCCCGTGCGCGGGGAGGCAGTTGCTCGTACGCCGCCCGCTCGGCGGCACCGAGGTAGCGGCGCATGACGAGCTCCTGCGACGCGGGGTCGGTCCACCGGCGCCGGGCCAGGCACCAGCCGGCGGACTGCGGTTCGCCGATGCCGCACACCTCCGGGGTGAACTTCATCGGCCAGACCCGCTCGTCGGCGCCGAAGCGGCGGTACGTCCAGCCCTCGATCCGGGCCCACACCTCACCGGTGGTGCGGCTGAGCTCGAGGTCGCCGCGCACGGTGACGTCGCGTACCTCCCGGATACGGGCGGTGGCGGCGACCAGCTCACCGGCGGCGGGCGGCGGCCCGAAGAACCGGATGCGGTCGACGGTGGCGGGGAACACCAGCCTGTCGACGGGCAGTTCGAGCTGCATCCAGTGCCCGAACAGCTGCCCGGCGGCGTCCAGCAGCGCCCCCGGGTCGGGCAGGGCCCGCAGCACTCCGCGGATCCCGTCCGCGCCGACGGTCCGGACCTCGTGGACGCCGGCGAAGCGCGGGCCGTGGAACATCCACCGGTCCCGGTACAGGGCCTCCGCGCTGACGGGGGCGGGGCGCGGATCCCGCAGCGGGGTGGTGTCGGGCGGGGGCGGCTGCCCGTGGCCCGGGCCGAGCAGGACGACGACGGAGGCGTACGGGCCGAGTCCGATCCGGATCCGCCCGGGCCCGTCGCTGCGGACGCCGACTTCGATGTCGACGGGCGGCGCCGCGGGAAGCCACCGCAGGGCCCGTACGTCGTCGTAGCCGATGACGGCGGCGCCGGGCGGGGCGTGCCGGCGGGCCGCGTCTGCGGCCAGCTCCAGCATGGTCGTCATGGGCACGACGGGGAACCGGTCGGAGTCCTCGGGCCAGCCGTCGGGCTGCAGGTACACGCAGTGGTCGCGTACGTAGGGCATGGCGTCGAGGGACACCCGGAGCCGGTCGCTCCCCGGACCGGCGCCGAACCCGCCGTGCGGGGCCGGTGCGGCCGAGCCCGGAGACGTCCCGGGCCGCGGGCCCGAGGAGTACGGGGCGGGGGGCTCCGGGGGCGGACCGGCAGCGGGGGCGCGCGCCGGCCCGCGTACCGTCGACCAGGCCTCGGTGACGGCCTGCGCGGCCGCCCGGGTGTCGGCGAGGACGGTGTCCAGCGCGGACAGCATCCCCGGCCGATCGACCGCCTCCGGCCGATCGGCCCCCTCCGCCCAGGGAGCCAGGCCCCCCCACGCGACGCGGGCTCTCTGGCCGAGCCGGACCAGCGGCGACCCGAGGTCCAGCGCGACGGCCCGGTCGGGGGCGGCCCGGTCGGGGGTGGCCCGGTCGGGGGTGGCCCGGTCCGCGACGGCCCTCCCCGGGGCGGCCGGCGTGGCGGGGGCGGGGTTCGGTGAAAGGCGGGCCCAGTTCGGGGTGTGGCCCTCGGTCCAGAGTGCGGCGCAGGTGCGGCGCAGGGCGGGCAGGCCCGCGAGCCGGGGGGAGGAGGTGGCCACCGACAGGTGGGGGCGGTCCCGGAGGGTGTCCTCGACGAAGCCGGGCAGGCTGCCCGGGCCCAGCGCGACGAAACTCCGGACGCCCGCGTCCTCGTACAGCCGCAGTGTCAGCTCCCTGAAGCGGACCGGCTCCAGGAGGTGCCGTACCACCAGGCCCCGGACGGGATCCGCGCCGGCGGGGAACGGCGCGAGCGTCGTCGCCGACCACACCGGCACCGCCCCCGCGCCCACCGGCAGCCGGTCGAACGCGGAGCGGACCTGCCCGAGGTACGGCTCCCACATCGGCGTGTGGAAGCCCGAACGGAACGGCAGCTCCTGACCGAGCACCCCCTCCGAGCGCAGCCGCTCCAGGACCCGGCCCACCCCGGCGGGGTCCCCGCAGACCACCGACTGGTGGGGGCAGTTGTCGTGGCTGACCACCACTCCCGCCACGCCGTGCAGCGCCGCCTCCGCCCGCGCCGCCCCGCATCCCAGGGCCGCGTAGACGAGATCGGGGACCTTGAGCGAATCCGGCCGCAGCGAATCGAGGAAGGAGTCCGCCGCGTCTTGCGGATACATGCCGGCGGCCACCATCGCCGCCCACTCGCCCAGGCTGTGGCCCGCCAACACGTCGGCCGCGATGCCCAGTTCGGCCATGGCCCTTGCGAAGAACCGTCCCGCTGCGATCGCGTCGAGGGCCCGCTCCATCAGCTCCCCACCCCGGTTCAGCGGTGGCACGGGGAGGCCGAGCCGGTCCGCGACGTCGTCCACGACCGGCGCGAACTCCGGTTCCAGGCCCGGGAAGAGGAAGGCCACGCGGCCCCCCAGCGGCTCCGGCGCGAACCAGACGTCCCCGCGGCCCCGCCAGGCCCGGCCGCGCGCCACCGCCTTCGCGGCCAGCGCGAGCCGCTGCGGAGTCGGCCCGACCACGGCCAGCCGGCACGGCCCGTCGCCCGTGGACCCGGCTCCCGCCCCCGAGGCTCCCGCCCTGGCGGCGAGCAGTTCCGTCAGCTCCGCCGGGCTCTCCGCCGCGAGCAGGAGTACGTCGTCCCGCCCGCCCGGGGCGACCGCCGGCGCGGCCGCGGCCCCCAGGGGCAGGAAGCGGCGTACCGGAGGCGCCGGGCGGGCGGCTCCCGGCGCCTCCTCCAGCACCACGTGCGCGTTGATCCCGCCGAAGCCGAACGCGTTGACGCCCGCCCGGCGCGGCGCCGGCCCGCGCTCCCACGGCTCCGCCTGCGTGATCGGCCGCATCCGGGTCCGGGCCAGGTCCGGGTGCGGATCCGTCAGGTGCAGCGTCGGCGGCAGCGTCCCCTCGTACACCGCGAGCGCCGCCTTGATGAGCCCGGCCATGCCGGAGGCCTGCATCGTGTGCCCGAGCATCGACTTCACCGAGCCGAAACCGACACCGCCCGGCTCGGCGGCCTCCGGCGGTCCGAACACCTGGGCCAGGGTGTCCAGTTCGGCGGCGTCTCCGACCGGGGTTCCCGTGCCGTGCGCCTCCAGCAGGCCCAGCGCGCCGGCCGCCCGCGGGTCCAGACCGGCCTCCCGCCAGGCCCGCTCCAGGGCCCGTACCTGGCCGGCGACCAGCGGGCTCATCAGGCTCGCGGCCCGCCCGTCCCCGGCCACGCCGGTACCGCGGATCACCGCGTAGATCCGGTCGCCGTCCCGTTCCGCGTCCACCAGGCGCTTGAGCAGCACCACCCCGGTCCCCTCGGAGAGCAGGGTCCCGTCGGCCAGCCGGTCGAACGGCCGGATCCGCTCGCTCGGGCTGAGCGCCCGCAGCTGGGTGAACACGCTCCACAGCGTGGCGATGTGGCAGTGGTGCACGGCTCCCGCGACCACCGCGTCGCAGCGCCCGCCGGCCAGCAGCCCCACCGCCTGGTCCACCGCCAGGAGCGACGAGGCGCAGGCCGCGTCCAGCGTGTAGGCGGGCCCGCTGAAGTCCAGCCTGTTCGCCGTCCGGGCGGCGGTGAAGCTCGGCACCAGCCCGATCGAGGCGTCGGGCCGCTCCGGCCCCAGCGCGTCCTGGAAGGCGGTGCGCACCGCGGCGATCCGCTGCTCGCCCAGCTCGGGCGCCAGCTCGCGCAGTGTCTGCGCCAACTGGTGCGCCGTACGGACCCGTTGGTCCAGCCGGGCCGTGGCCACCCCCATGAAGCCGCCGCGCCCCAGCACCACCCCGATCCGCGAACGGTCGGCGGGCAGCCGGTCCTCGCCTCCCGCGTCGGCGATCGCCTCGGCCGTCGCGTGCAGCGCCAGCATCTGGTCCGGCTCGGCCCCCTCCACGGCGGCCGGCATGATCCCGAACCGGGTCGGGTCGAAGGCGGCCAGACCGTCGATGAAACCGCCCCGCCGGCAGTAGAACCGGTCGCCGACCGCGGGGCCGGCGGCGCTGCCCGGTTCGTAGTACACCTCCGGATCCCAACGCCCGGGCGGTACCTCGCCGATGGCATCCGCACCGGCCAGCAGGTTCCGGCGGTACGCGGCCAGGTCCGGTGCCCCGGGGAACACCGCGCCCATCCCCACGATCGCCGCGTCGGCCGGCCGCGGGCCCCGCCCCGCCCCGTGCCCGCGCTCACTCATCGCTCCCGCCCTCCTGGGCCGTCAAGACCACCTGTACGTCGGTCCCGTACGTGAGCTCGGCGAGGAACGCGGCGGTGGCGGCCTCGGCGGAGAGCAGCGGGACCCCGCGCCGGGCGTAGGCGCGCTCCAGCTCCGGTGTGACCATCCCGCCCGCCTCCGCGGCCCACGGGCCCCAGTCGACGGACAGCACCCGGCCCGGGAGGAACGCCGACCAGGCGTGCGCCAGGCTGTCGAGGGCGTCGTTGGCCGCGGCGTAGTCCGTCTGGCCGCGGTTGCCGTACACCCCGGAGACGCTGCCGAACAGGGCCAGGAACCGCGGTGCGGGCCACGGCCCGTGCTCGGCGGCCGCGGCCGCGAGGTTGCGGGCGCCGGTCACCTTCGTGGTGAACACCTCGGCGAAGGCCGCCGGTTGCTTGTCACGCAGCAGCCCGTCACGCAGCACCCCGGCGCCGTGCACGATGCCGTCGAGCCGGCCGTGCCGCTCCCGTACGTCGGCCACGACGGCCCGTACGGCCCGCTCGTCGGTGACGTCGGCGCAGTGGTAGCGGACGGAGGCCGCCACCGCGCCGAGCGCGGACAGGGTGGCCCGTACCTCGCGCTCGGCGAGGATCCGCGAGGCCGCGGCCTCGATCTCGGCGGGCTTGCGCAGGCCGTCGGCGATCAGGGCGGCCCGCAGGGCGACGCGGTCGGTGGCCTGGGCGAACCGGTCCGCCCCGGCGGCGGGCAGCGGTGTCCGTCCGACCAGCTCGACGTGGCATCCGGTGGCGCGGGCCAGCGCGAGGGCGGTCCGGGCGGTGATACCGCGGGCCCCGCCGGTCAGCATGACCACGGACCGGGCGTCGAGCGGCGGCGTTCCGTCGCCGACGGCGGCGGGCAGGGGAGCGGGCACCGGGCGGCGGGTGATCCGGACCCCCTCGGCGGTGTACCCCACGGAGGAGCCCTCGCCGTGCACGTCGCCCAGCTCGGCCAGGAGCTGCGCCGCGACCCGCTCGGGGTCCTCCTTGGCGCCGACCTCCACGGCGCGGATCAGGCTGCCCGGGAACTCGAGGGCCGCGCTGCGGGCGAAGCCGTGCAGCCCGGCGCCGGGGGCTCCGCCGGGTGTGGTGGCGAGCAGGAGCCGGCGGACCCCGCCGGTCAGTGCCCCCTGCAGTGCGGGGAACGCGCCGGGCAGCGCCGGCTCGGCGCCGGCCCGCAGCCCGGAGAGGTCGACGATCCCGTCGAGCCCGGCAGCGCCCTCGGCGTCCGCCTCGGCCAGGAGGCGCACCTCGGCGCCGTGCCCCCGCAATGCCGTACCGAGCGCGGCCGAGACCCCCTGCCCGTCGTCGACCACCCCGACCCGCAACCCCCGCAGCGCCTCCGGCTCCACGCCCACACCGGCCACGCTCACGTCCTCCACCCGCAACCGCCGCACCGCGCGCCCGCCCGCGGAACCGGCGGGTGGGGTCGCGGCCCCGAGCCCGCGGGCCGCCGACCCGGCGGGCCCGGCCGCGCCGGGGAGGGCGCCGGCTGCGGCCCCGGCCGTTTCGGATGCCGCCGGCGCATGCCCGCCGCCGACCACACCGGCCCGGCCGGCTGCACCGCCCGCGAGGGCGTGGGCCGCGGACACCGCGGGCTCGCGTGCCCCTGCCGGGGCGGCTGCGCCCGACGCGAGGGCGTGGGCCGGGGGACCTGCGGCTTCCGCGCCACGGTTCGGGGGCGCCGCCGTGGCGGCTGCGCCCGTGGGGAGGCCGTCGGCCGGGAACGCCGTCGGCGGCGGAGGCGGGGCGTCGGTCCAGGGGGCTGCCGTCGAGGGTGCGGTCGGGGCCGGCGCGGCGGCGCTGGCCCGGGCTGCCGTATGGGACGTGACCCAGTCGACTATGCCGCTCAGGGTCTTGAGGCGGGAGAGTTCCTCGACGGCGGACTCGGCCGAGCCGTCGGAGTCCTGCGGGAGTCCGATCCGGTCGGCCAGGGCGCCGATGATCTCGACGCGCTTGATGGAGTCGATGGACAGGTCCGCCTCCAGGTCCAGTTCGGGGCCGAGCATGTCGTGCGGGTATCCGGTGCGGGTGTGCACGATGTCCAGGACCACCTCCATCACTTCGTCGGCGGACCTGGGCCCACCGCCCGATCCGGCGCCCTGGGCGGGCTGTCCGCCCGCTCCGCTCCAGCCGTTGGCCGCCGGTACCGGGGCTCCGCCCGCGTCGGCCCGGAGCCCCGGGGCGTCCCGGCCGGTCCGCGCCGTGCCGTCGGCGGCCGCCCCGTCTGCCGTCGCCCGGCCGTCGCCCGGCGCCGGGAACCCGTTCGTCCCGGCCCGGCCGGGCCACGGGCGGTCGAGGGCCTCGGCCGACGGCCTTGCCGCCGGCGATCCGGCGCCCAGGAAACCCAGCAGGACGTCCCGTTGGGCCTCGATCAGCTCCCGGGAGCCGCGCAGGTACGCGAGGACCGCCTCCTCGCGGCGGTCCACCGGGGCCGGAGCCGCCGGCGCCGCAGCCGGGGCCACCCGGCGGGCCGGCTGCAGGCCACCCGCCACCGGGGTGCCGTCCGCGGTGCGGACCAGGTGGCCGTCGACCAGCCAGCCCGGCCGCCGCGGGGCCCGCTCCGGCAGCCGCGTGGCGCGGCCGCGGAACAGGGCCTCGGGGGCCACCGGCACGCCCGCCGCAACCAGTTCCGCCAGTGCGGTGACCAGCCGGGACAGACCGTGCTCGCCCGGCACGTCCAGCGGGACCACCGTGTGCGGCCGGTCGCGCAGGATCCGGCCCAGCAGGCCGGAGAGGACCCGCCCGGGCCCCGCTTCCACGAACGTCCGGACACCGGACGCGTACATGGCCTCCACCTGCTCCACGAACCGGACCGGCTCCGCGACCTGGCGCGCGGCAAGGCTTCGTACCGCCCCGGCGCCCGCCGGGTACGGCCCGGCCGTGGTGTTCGACCAGACCGGGACGGCGGCGTCGGCAACCGCCGTCCCGGCCAGCTCCGCGGCCAGCGCGGCGGCCGCCCCCGCGACCACCGGGCTGTGGAACGCGCACGCCACCTCGATCGGCTCCGCCGAGAGCCCCGCCGCCCGCAGCGCCGCCACCGCCTCGGCCACGGAGTCCGCCGGGCCCGAGATCGCGCACTGCCGCGGTGCGTTGTGGTTCGCGACCACGCACCCGGACCGCTCCGCGATCTCCCGCACCTCCTCCGGCGCGGCCGTCACCGCCGCCATCGCCCCCGGATCCGCCCCCGCGGCCGCGAGGATCGCCTCGGCCCGGCGGGCGCTCAGCCGCAGCAGGCTCTCCGTGTCGTACACGCCGGCCGCCCACAGCGCGGTGAGCTCCCCGTACGAGTGCCCGGCCACGCAGTCCGGCCGTACGCCGAGCTCCCCGAGCAGCAGATGGGCCGCCGCCCCGGCCAGCCCGAGGGCCGGCTGGGCGACCCGGGTGTCGGTGACCGCCGCCCGCTGCGCCGCCCGCTCCGCGGCGCTGAAGGCGCCCGGCGGGAACACCGCCGAGACCACCGCCCGCGGAGCCGTCTCCAGCAGCCCCCGCAGCGCCGGGAAGGCCATGAACAACTCACCGAGCATTCCGGGGCGTTGACTGCCCTGCCCGGGGAACAGGAACGCCACCTGCCCCGGATCGGCCGCATCCTCCCGTACGTGGACCCCCTCGCCCGCGGTGAAGCCCCGGGCCCGCTCCAGCCGGGCCACGAGCTCGTCCAGGTCCCCGGCCACGACCGCCACCCGCACCGGGCCGGAGCCCTGCCCCTCGGCTGCGGCCTCCGCCGCGAGATCGCGCAGGGCCCACGGCCGCCCCGCCGCCTCGTTCTCCTCCAGCCGGGCCGCGAGCCGGGCCATCGCCCGCCCCGCCGCCCGCCGGTCCTCGCCGCGGAAGCAGAACAGCTCGGCGGGCCACTCCTCCAGCCCGTGCGCGGCCTCCTCGGCGCCCGCGTAACCGGCCAGCACCGCGTGGTAGTTGGTGCCGCCGAAACCGAAGGCACTCACCCCGGCGATCCGCCGCTCGGCGGGGACCGCCCACGGCCGCGCCTCGGTGGGGAAGGCGAACGGGCTGGTCTCCGCCTGCCAGGCCGGGTTCGGCGTCTCGATGTGCAGGGTCGGCGGCCGGACACCCGTGTGGACCGCCCGGGCCGCCTTGATCAGCCCGGCCAGCCCGGCCGCGCACTTGGTGTGCCCGAGCTGCGATTTCACCGAGCCCAGCGCACACGATCCCGGCGCCGCCCCGGATGCGGCGAACAGCTCGGTCAGCACGGTCAGTTCGGTGCTGTCCCCGACCACCGTGCCGGTGCCGTGCGCCTCGATCAGCCCCACCTCGCCGGGGGTGATGCCCGCCCGTGCGTAGGCCCGCTCCAGGGCCCGCCGCTGCCCCTCCGGCCGGGGCGCGGTCAGGCCGAGGGAGCGTCCGTCGCTGGCCGCCCCGACCGCCTTGATCACGGCGTAGACCCGGTCGCCGTCCCGCTCCGCGTCCGCGAGCCGCTTGAGGACCAGTGCGCCCACGCCCTCGCCGAGCGCGATCCCGTCGGCCGCCGCGTCGAAGGGCCGGCAGTGCCCGGTTGGGGACAGCGCCCGCACCGAGGAGAACATCAGGTAGTCGTTGATCCCGTTGTGTACGTCGGCGCCGCCGCACAGCACCATGTCGCTGTCCCCGTCGCGCAGTTGGCGGCAGGCCAGGTCCAGCGCGGCCAGCGAGGAGGCGCAGGCGGCGTCGACGGTGCAGTTGGCGCCGCCGAGGTCGAGCCGGTTGGCGACCCGGCCCGCGATCACGTTGGCGAGGATGCCGGGGAAGGAGTCCTCGGTGAGCCGCGGCAGCTGCTCGTCCAGCTCCGGCGGGAGCTCGCCCAGGTAGGCGGGGTGCAGGGCGCGCAGCCCGTACGCCCCGGCCAGCTCGGTACCGGCCTCGGCGCCGAAGACCACCGAGGTCCGGGAGCGGTCGAACTCCCGGTCCCGACCGTACCCCGCGTCCCCGAGGGCCCGCGCGGAGATCTCGAGGGCCAGCAGCTGGACCGGCTCGACGGCGGCCAGCGAGGCCGGCGGGATGCCGTGCGCGAGGGCGTCGAACGGCACCGGGTCGAGGAATCCGCCCCAGCGCGAGGGGGTGCGCTCGCCGGCCCGCGCCGGGTCGGCGTCGTAGTACAGCGCCGGGTCCCAGCGCTCGGGCGGCACCTCGGTCACCGCGTCCTTCCCGGCCAGGATCCGGGCCCAGTAGGCGGCGAGATCGGGCGCGCCCGGATAGGCGCAGGCCATGCCGACGATGGCGACGTCCAGCGGGTCGGCGGCGGGCTCCCCGGAGGGCGGCCCGTCCTGCCCGGCCGCCAGCTCGGCGGCGCGCTGCTCCAGCAGCTCGGTCGCCCCCTCGGTGACCTGGGTGTGCAGGGCGGCGACCGTGGTGGTCCCGGTCCGCAGGGTCGCGGCCTGCCCGAGCATGAACAGCCCTTCCGCGTACTGCTGTTGCTCGTCCACCCGCTCCAGCGGCGCCGGCGCCGCCGCGCCCCGCCGCAGCCCCTTGCTCGCGATCCGCAGCCGCCCCAGGTTCAGCTGCTCCAGCTCCTCCCACACGACGCGTGCCTCGGTCCCGCTCTCCACGAGCCGCTGCCGGGCCGCCTCGAAGGCCTCGGCGTACGGGGTGGCCGCGCAGCGCGTGGCGTGCCCGGGCGCCGTGTGCAGCAGGACCGTCTCCGCGCACTCGACCGCCGCCCGCTGGAAGCCCGGCAGCACGGCGCCCGCGGCCACCGCCTCCTCCGTGAACAGGTAGGCGGTCCCCATCAGCACCCCGATCCGCGCACCCCGCTCGGCCAGCGGCGCGGCGGCCGCCGCCGCCATGGCGGCGGAACGCGCGTCGTGGATGCCGCCCGCGAACAGCACGTCCAGGGCGCCCGGTTCGGGACAACCCAGGAGCAGCTCGATCTGCTCCTCCCACAGCGCGAACGAGGTGCGCGGCCCGACGTGGCCGCCGCACTCCAGCCCCTCGAACACGAACCGCCGTGCCCCTTCGGCGAGATACCGCTCCAGCAGCCCCGGCGAGGGCACGTGCAGATGCGTCGCGGTCCCGGCCGCCTCCAGCGGCGCCGCCTGCGCCGGAGTGCCGCCGGCGATGATCGCGTGCGGCGGCCGGAACTCGGCCACGGCCGCCAGCTGCTCCCGGCGCAGCTCGGGCGGGGCGAAGCCGAGCAGTCCCACGCCCCAGGGGCGCTCCCCGAGCCGCTCGGCCGTCTCGGCGAGCAGTTTGCGTACGTCCGCACCGTCCATCACCGCGAGCGCCAGGTACGGGACCCCGCCCTCGGCGGCCACCGCCTCGGCGAAGGCCGCCTGGTCGCTGACCCGGGTCATCGGCCCCTGGGCGACGGGGCGCGGCCGCAGCAGCGGCCGGGTGCGCACCGCGGCCCCCAGATGCCCGGTGACGGCCGCCCGTACGGCCTGAAGCACCCCGCCCGTCGTCCGGTGCCGCGCGGCCAGCCGGGCCGCCGAGGCGCCGTCCTGCCCGACGGGCAGCAGCTGGTTCCGCAGGTCCCGGGCCCCGAGCAGCGCGGCTGCCGGCCCCTCGGGCGGGGTCAGGTCGGGCCGCGCGTACACCCGGTGCCCGTCGTGCAGCCGGGTCTCGGAGCCGTCCATCGCCCGGAGCGCGGCGGCCACTTCGGCGGGCAGCGCGGGCTCGCCCTCCGCGGTCAGGGCCAGCTGTACGTCGACCAGCACCCCGGCGGCTCCGCCCGCGACGGCCGCGGCCGCCGTGTGCGGTCCGATCCCGCCCCGGACGCGCACGGGCACCCCGGGCCCGGGTCCGGCCAGCAGCTGCTGGAGCAGGACGAAGGTGGTGGCCCCGCCCACCCGGCCACCGGCCTCGTGCCCCTGCGCGACGAGCGCCTCCGCCCCGGCGGCCACCGCGATCAGGGCCTCCGCCCGGCCGGTGACCTCGGCCCAGGTGCGCCGCCGCCCGCCTTCGGCCCAGGCGGCCATCCGTTCCGGGGTGTGCTCGGCGGGGTCGGCGACGAGCACCGTGTCCACCTCGTCCGGCAGCTCCTCGGGCCCGAGCGGGCATCCGGCGGGCACCCGCACCCCGTACCGGCGCCGGCCGCCGAGCCGGCGGGCGAGCTCCGCGAAGCCGCGCCGGGCGGCCGCGGGATCCCGGCCGAGGTCGAGCAGCCCGAGGGCCCCGGCCCGTTCGGCGGCGATCACGATCCGCGGATTCGGCTCTTCGAACGGACTGACCGCGACGACCAGGTCACGGGTGGCGGCGGATCGCGGGGGCTGGGGGGTCACGGGCGCTCCTCTGGTCGGTGCTGTGTGACATGTCGCAGTGCGTGACAGCGCCCCGGCGCACCGCGGCGTGCCCGGGGGCGTACGGGGGCGTACGGGGGCAGGACGCGGCTGTACGGGGGAGTGCGGGGGGTGCAGGCAGGGCGGGGGGTGCAGGGCGCGTGCGCTGGTCGTGCCGTGGGGGGCGTGCGCGGGCGGGGTCTCCCACCGAGAGGCGGTGCTCGAGCCGCCCGGGCGACCCGAGCACCTGCACAGGCGGGATTGAACGGTGGTCAACTTCCCTGATGCCGCGTTGCATCGTGCGGTGGCCGCCCTGCACTGTCAACGGTCATGCGGAGTGCGTCGTTTCGCCCCTTCGGCGCCGAGGGGCGCCCCGGAACGCGCCCCGGCCGGCCCCTCGCCGGGCCCGCGCGGGCCGGTGGCCTGCGCCGATCCCGCCCGCGCGGGGCCGACCCCGGCGCACCCGCCGACGTACCGCAGTGGGCGGGGCTCATGCCGCACCGGCATACCTTGACGCCGACCGGGCATGAAATCGGCCACAGGGGTGGGTATTTGTTCACCCCTGTGACCCTTACGGGTAAGGCACGGCGAGGTTACCGTCCGGTCATGACCCCCACCCTCGCGCAGCTTCGCTACTTGGTGGCCGTCGCGGACTGCCGTTCCATCACCGGCGCTGCCGCCTCGGTCTTCGTCGCCCAGTCCGCCCTGTCGCGGGCCATCCAGGCCATGGAACGCGACCTCGGAGTGGAACTCCTCGCCCGCCGGGGCAGGGGCGTCGACCTCACGCCGGAAGGGGCCCGGGCCGTCCGGCTCGCCCGTACCGTGCTCGACGCGGTGGAGGCGATCGACGACATCGGGACCGCGCACGGCAGCGGCGTCCGGGTCGTCCTGACGCTCGTCACCACCCCCACCCTGGCCCTGGACCTGGCCGCCGACCTGGTCCCGGCCTTCACCGAACGCCACACCGGAGTGGACATCCGGCTCCAGCAGCACGACAGCCGGGAGGCGGTCGTCCAGGAAATCACCACGGGAAGGGCCGAGTTGGCCCTGGTGGACCTGCCCGTGGACAAGGAGCTGTCCACGCACCACATCCAGGAGCGCGAGGTGGTGCTGATCTCCCCGATCGGCTGCAAACTGCCCGACCCGATGCCCTTCAGGCTGCTCGACGGCCTTCCGATGGTGCTGCCGACCCCGGGTGCCGGCCGGCGCACCGAGATGGAGGCCATGTTCAGCTGCCTCGGAGTGCGCCCCGTACCCTCCCTCGAGGCCGACGAGCGGCTTGCCTGGGTGACGGGCGTGACGGATGGCCGCGGCTCCGTCATCTGGTACCGGGACGTGGCCGTGCGCGCCTTCGGCGACCGCGCGGAGATCCGCTCCTTCTCCCCGCTCCTGCTGCGCCCGGTGGGGCTCGCCCACGCCCGGCGGCCGCTGAGCCGCGCGGCCCGGGCGTTCATCGCTCACGCCCGGCACAACGCGCCCGTACGGGAGCCCGCGCGCTGACCGAAAACCATCGGCCGGTGGCGGCAGCCATGCCCGCACGGCATTGAACCATGTTCAAAGAGGTGTCCGTCGGCCCTGGCGGCAGCGGCTGACGTCCCATCACATTGTGTGCATGTCCCGACTCCTCACACCCCCACGGGCCGCCGC
The DNA here is from genome assembly GCF_055570595.1 of Streptomyces sp. NPDC031132. Taxonomy (NCBI): domain Bacteria; kingdom Bacillati; phylum Actinomycetota; class Actinomycetes; order Kitasatosporales; family Streptomycetaceae; genus Streptomyces; species Streptomyces sp. NPDC031132. Next base: position 122,675 of record NZ_JBVIGX010000004.1, on the reverse strand, counting down.
CCTCGCGACCGCGGTCATCGCGACGCTCCTCCCGGCGGCCGTCTGGACGGCCGGAGCCGCCGCCGCCCCGGCCGGCGCGCCCGCCTCCGCCTCCGGGCCCGCTCCCGCCACGGCCCTGGCCCCGGAGAAGAAGTGCACGCTCCCCGCCGGCCTGGCCGAGCTCAGCGGACTCGCCATGAGCCGCAAACACCCCGGCGTGTTCTACGCCGTCAACGACAGCGGCAACACCAACCAGGTCTTCGCCGTCGACTGCACCACGGCGACCGCCAGGCTCCGGGCCACGTACACCGTCTCCGGGGTCGGCAACACCGACTGGGAGGGGCTGGCCCTCGGCAAGGACGCGGCCGGCCTTCCGACGGTCCTGGTCGGTGACATCGGCGACAACTTCAGCGGGCGCGCCGAGATCACCGTGCACGCCTTCATCGAGCCCGACCAGCTCGCCGACGCCACCGTCACGCCGGCGACGTACCGCTTCGCCTACGCGGACGGCAGGCACGACGCCGAGTCGCTGCTGGCCGACCCCGTCACCGGTCAGCTCTACGTCGCGAGCAAACTCATCGGCGCTGCCGGTCAGTTGTACAAGGCCCCGCTGCCCCCGCTGACCGGTCAGGTCAACACGCTCACCGCGGTCCGTCCCGGTCCGGTCTTCGCCACCGACGGGGCGTTCTCGCCGTCCGGCGCCTCGTACACCCTGCGCAGCGGCGGGCCGCTCGGCGCCAACACCGCCAGTGTGTACGACACCGCGGGCACCAAGCTCGCGGACGTCGCCCTGCCCGCCCAGTCCCAGGGCGAGACCGTCACGTACGCGGACTGCACGAGCCTGCTCGTCGGGTCGGAGAACGACACCCAGATCTGGCGGGTCCCGCTGCCCCCGGAGGCCACCCCGGGCTGCGGCACCACGCCCACGCCGACGCCCACCCCGACTCCGACGCCCACCCCGACGCCCACACCCACGCCCACCCCCACGCCCGGCCCGGGCGATCTGAAGGTCACCGACCCCGGCCCGCAGACCTGCAAGTTCAACCAGTCCTGCACCATCCGGCTCACCGCCACCGGCGGCAAGCCGCCCGTCCGCTTCGTCGCCGCCGGCCTGCCGTTCGGCCTGGCCCTCGACGCCGCTTCCGGCCGTGTCACCGGCAAGCCCTGGGGCAGCGGCACCGTACAGGTCACGGTGACCGCCACCGACTCCACCGGAGCCACCGCGAGCACCGCGTTCCCCCTCACCCTCACCTGGTTCTGACCCCCGGACAGGGCCGACTTGTACAACCCGCCCCGCAGGCCGCACTGTTGGCCGAGTTTCGTCCATACGGTCAGGAGAGCCCGCTTGTCACCCGCCAACGCACCCACGCCCGCGTACGTCATCGACCCCGCCGGCGGCTGCCCGCACGCCCTCAACGCCCGGCTGCGCGCCCAGGGCAGCGTGGCGGACGTCGTCCTGCCCGGCGGAGTTCCCGGGGCGGTCGTCCTCGGGCACGAAGCGCTGAAGGAGTTCCTCGCCCACCCCGACGCGGCCAAGGACGCCCGGCACTTCCCATCCCTGCACGACGGCACCATCCCCCCGCACTGGCCGCTGCGGGCGTTCGCCAACGCCCAGGGCATGCACACCTCCGACGGCGCGGACCACCGCCGGCTGCGCTCCCTGGTCGGCAACGCCTTCACCGCCCGCCAGGTGGAGCGGCTGCGGCCGCGCATCGAGGAGCTGACCGCCGGGCTCCTCGACGACCTCGGCCGGGCGGCGGCCGAGGCCCCCGACGGTGTCGCGGACCTGCGCACCCACTTCGCCCTGCCGCTGCCGATGAGCGTCATCTGCGAGCTGCTCGGCGTGGACCCCGAGCACCGGGGCCGGCTGCACCACCTGTCCCACACGGTGATCATCGCCACCGACACCACCCCCGCCGAGGCGATGGCCGCCGTACGGGAGCTCGTCGGGCTGATGGGCACGATAGCCGCCGCCCGCCGCGAGAAGCCCGGCGACGACCTGACCAGCGCACTGATCGCCGCCCGCGAGGGCGACGGCGACCGCCTCAGCGAGGCCGAACTCATCGGCACCATGCGCCTGATGCTCGTCGCCGGCCACGAGACCACCCTGAACCTGATCAGCAACGCCGTCCGGGCCCTGTGCACCCATCGCGACCAGCTCGAGCTGGTCCGGGCGGGCAAGGCCACCTGGTCCGACGTGGTGGACGAGACCCTGCGCTGGGACGGACCGGTCAGCTGGTTCCCCTTCCGGTACGCCGTCCGCGACCTGACCGTCGACGGGACCGTGATCCCGCAGGGCACCCCGGTCCTCGCCGGCTACACCGCGGCCGGCCGCGACGAGGCCTTCCACGGCCCGGACGCCGACCGCTTCGACATCACCCGCCCCACCGCCGCCCGCAACCTCTCCTTCGGGCACGGCGCGCACTACTGCGTCGGCGCGCCGCTCGCCCGCCTCGAGGCGGTCATCGCCCTGGAGCGGCTCTTCGCCCGCTTCCCGGACCTCGACCTCGCCGTCCCCGAACCCGAACTCCCGCACCAGCGCAGCTTCATCGGCAACAGCGTCGACTCCCTGCCCGTCCGCCTGACCCGGCGGTAGCTACCGGCCGTCGCCGGGCGGCGGGAGCTCCGTGCTCAGCCAGCCCAGCGCGTCCGGGTACATGCCGGTCCAGGTCTGGAAGTTGTGGCCGCCGGCCGGGCGGACCAGGGTCCTCACCCGGACCCCGCTGCCCGCCGCGGCCCGGCTGAAGGCCTCCAGCTGCTGCGGCGGGCTGTCCTTGTCCTGCGCCGAGGTGGCCAGGAACAGCCCGACGTCGGCCCCCTTGGCATGCCGGACCAGCCACAGAGGGCTGTTGCGCTCGCGCAGGGCCGGGTCGGCCAACACCTCCGGGTCCCCGGCCAGCGGGTCCGGGTCCAGGGCAGCGCCCGCCCGGAACACCTTCGGGTACTGCAACGGCAGCTTGGCCGCGCAGAACGCCCCGGTCGACACGCCCATCACCCCCCAGCCGTCGGGCTCGCGCAGGGTACGGAAGTTCCTCGCGACCAGGTCCGTCACGTCCTCCGCGAGCCAGCCGGCCACCTTCCGCGTCGGCGTGTTGCTGCAGTCCGTGTTCACCCCGCCCGGATAGATCTCCGGGATCACGACGATGAACGGGTGCGCCGCGCCGCGCCGGACCAGCTGCTCCAGCGTGCCGGGCATGCCGCCCAGGTCGATCCAGGTCCGCGGCGAACCCGGATATCCGTGCAGCAGCATCAGCACCGGGAACCGGGTCTTCTCCGCACCCCGGGCCCGGTACTCGGGCGGAGTCCACACGATCACCTGCCCGGCGAGCTTCGAATGCGAGCCGCGGAAATAGGTGGTCTGCGTACCGTCGCCGCCCTGCGTGAACTTGGCCCGGCCCAGCGGCGGCCCGGTCATCGCCGAGGAGTTCTGCACGTTCTCCGTGCCCAGCAGGTCGTTCCACGAGGAGTAGAGCCCGTAGCTGCCGTTGATCCAGGTCGCGATCACCGCGATGGACGTCAGCTGGCACAGCGCGATCATCAGCACCCGCACGGGCCAGCGCACCCACCCCGGCCCCGGGATCCGGTTCCACAGCAGCAGGGCGGCGAGCATGGCGAACGCGGTGACGGCGATCAGTGTGACGAGGAACGACGTACTGGTCAGCTCCACGAGGGCCGGCTCCTGACGTGCGGGTCGGTTTCCCAGGGTGTCCGCGTCATGCCTTCCTCCCGGGCCCCGGCCGGACACGCACCGACACCGAGTGCCACCCGGTCGCCCCGTCGGGGACGGTCCCGGTGCGCACGCCCGTCTGGACGGCGCCCGTCCCGTCCGTGGCGCGGACCTCCAGCCTGTGGGGGCCGGGGGTCGCCTCCCACGTCCACACCCACTGCCGCCAGGTGTCGTTGCCGTCCGCGGCCCCCAGCCGAGCCTCCTGCCACGGGCCCGCGTCCACCCGTACCTCGACCCGGGAGATCCCGCGGTGCTGCGCCCACGCCACCCCGGCCACCGCCACCCGCCCCTCCTCCGGCTCGGCGGACGAGCGCGGGGTGTCGATCCGGGACTGCGTCTTGACCGGGGCCTGCTGCGCCCAGGAACGGCGCACCCAGTACGCGTCGTACGCCGCGAAGGTCGTCAGCTGCAGATCGCGGAGCCACTTGCACGCCGAGACGTACCCGTACAGGCCCGGTACGACCATCCGTACGGGGAAGCCGTGCGCGAACGGCAGCGGCTCGCCGTTCATCCCGACGGCCAGCAGCGCGTCCCGGCCGTCCATGACGGTCTCGACCGGCGTGCCGATCGTCATCCCGTCCACCGACCGCGCCACCAGCTGGTCGGCCGGACCGCCCTGCGAGGGCGGCCGCACCCCCGCCTCGCGCAGCAGGTCGGCCAGGCGCACGCCCAGCCAGCGGGCATTGCCCGCGTACGGGCCCCCGACCTCGTTCGACACGCAGCAGAGGGTGATGTCGTGCTCGACGAGCGGGCGGGCCAGCAGCTCCCGCAGCCCGAATTCGAGCGGGGTGGAGACTCCGTCCCCGTGGATCCGCAGCCGCCAGGTGTCCGCGTCCACCCGGGGGACGACCAGGGCGGTGTCCACCCGGTAGAAGTCCTGGTTGGGCGTGATGAACCGGGAGATCCCGGGCACCCGCAGCTGCGCGCCCGGCGGGACGGGCGGCGCGGGCACGGCCGGCTTCGGCAGGACGAGGTCCGCCCGGGAGGCCGTGGCCCCCGCCGAGCCGTACGCGCCGAGCCGGCGCCCCGCGTACCCGATCCCGGCCGAGGCAACGAGGGCCGCGGCGACCAGCCGGCCGAAGCCGCGCCGGTCCATCGACCAGGCCCCGCCCGGCGGCGCGCCCACCGGGCGGGGCCTGGTCAGCGCGCGGACCAGCAGGAACAGCACCCCGGCGGCGGCCAGCCCGCCCACCAGCGACGGCAGCGCATCGCGCCAGGTCGCCTCCGGCCGGCTGAGCGCGGCCACCGCCCCGACCAGCCCGAAACAGCCGGCGAGCGCGATCCCGGCGGGCAGGTGCCGTACGGCGAGCACCCCGGCCATGACGGCGACCGCACCCAGCACGACGATGATCCCGAGGGCCAGCAGCAGCTTGTCGGCGGTGCCGAACTCCTGGATCGCCCATTCCTTGACACCGACCGGCGTGCGGTCGACGACGGCGCCGCCGACCGCGGTGATCGGGGAGGACTCCGGCCGGACGGCCGCCGAAGCCAGCTCCGCCACGGCCAGTCCCGCGCAGGCGGCGACCAGCCCGCAGACGGCCCCGCCCAGGATGCGGCGCCGCCGCCCCAGGTCTGCCTTCACACGCGTCATGCGCAGTCACCGTCCGCCGCGAAGCCGGGTGCCGGGTGCCGGACGCCGGATGCCGGGTGCCGGTACGGGAGGGGCCCCGCCCGCCGGTTCCAGTGTCACTCCGCCCCGGGCGGGCCGGCGCCGGGCCGCGCCCCGTTCGCCCCCGTTCGGGTCAGTGCACCGGTGCCGGCGGCACCCAGCGCCCGGTGCGCGGCGCCTTCACCCCGTACTCCGCCTTCAGCTCCGCCGGGATGGCGTGGTGCATGACCCGGCCCCGGGTCAGCGCGGACAGCTCGAAGCCGGCGAGCAGCGAGCCCGCCTTGTCGAGCGCCCACTCCGCGAAGGGGCTGCTGTCCTCGATGGTCTCCAGCAGCCCCAGGAACACCGGGACGGCCTTGGCCGCCGAGTCCCACGGGCTGCGCGGGATCTCCAGCCAGTCGCCGATGGTGTCGCCGACCAGGTAGCGGACGGTGGCCGGGACCATGGGGTCGAAGAGCGTGCCGGGGACCACGTCCTCGTACAGCCGCAGCAGCTGCGCGTTGAGGCCGACGCCCTCGGGGGAAGGACCGAGATGGCGCAGGAGGTAGAGGTCGCAGTACGCGCGGGCCTCGGCGAGGTTCTCCGGTACGGCCGACATGTCGCAGCCCAGCAGCGCGGCCAGGACCCGCCAGGCGTAGTAGTACGCCTCCGCGCCCTCCTCGCTCATGTGGATGCCGAGCCGGTGCATGGCGTCGAGCACCAGCAGAGAGAAGAAGGTCTGCCCGGCGATCATGTCCTCCTGGCAGATCGGCAGGCCGTCCCGCTCGACGTCCCAGTGGCCGCCGTGGCGCAGGTGGTGGCGCACCGCCGCGTGCAGCAGCCGGACCTTCTGGGCGGCCGGGATGAACTTGCTGCCCTCCGCGAAGGAGTCGGTCCGCATGAGGTACGTGACGAACTGGCCGGTGTTGGCCATCCGCCGGGAGGGGTACGCGAGCGAGTGCGTCGAGGAGAGCAGCCGGGCCATCCGGGGGATGGCGTAGCTGACGGGCATCGCGGCGAAGGACAGCCCGGTGTTGATGTGGGCGGCGTTGTCCATGAAGAACAGCCGGGCCTGCTCCATGACGTCCCAGTCGACCCAGGCCGGGGGCATGGCGGTGGCCTCGAAGTAGGCGCGTGCGGAGGCCGGGAGACGCTCGGGGAGCGGGGCCCCGGCGGTGGTGAAGAAGCGCATGAGCGTGTTGAAGTCGCCCACCTCGCCCCGGTGGAAGAGCGCGGCGACGGTCTCGTCGGCGAGCGGATCACCCTGGACGGACAGGGCGTCGAGGGCGGCGTCGTCGTAACGGGGGCGTGGCGAGGCGGTGTTGGCGGTGGTCACTTCACTCGTCCTTCTCGTCTGTTCGGGTGCGCGAGCGGGGCGCGCGGGTACGCGAGCAGGGCTGCGGGTGGGGTGGGGAGCCCGGAGCGGGGCCGGGGGCCGGGGCAGGGTGCCGGGCGCCGGAGGAGGTCCGGGGCCGGAGGAGTCCGGGGCGTTCGGCCCGCGGCTACAGCGAGCGTTCGGCGGCGGTACCGGCGAGCTCGCACAGCGCGGACCGCGCCTCCGCGGGCATCGGTACGGCGTCCAGCGCGGCGGCGGCCCGGGCGATGCGCTCCCGGATCATGTCCTCGACCTGTTGCCGGGCCCCGCAGCGCTCCATCAACTCACGTACTGCCGCGGCCTCTTCTTCGCCGAGGTCGGGCCGGCCGACCAGCTTGGCGAGCAGCCGGCGGTCGTCGGCACCGGCCGCCGCGAGGGTCAGGGCGAGCAGCGCGGTCGGTTTGCCGTCCCGCAGGTCGTCCACGTTCGACTTGCCGGTCCTGGCCGGGTCGCCGAAGGTGCCCAGCAGGTCGTCGCGCAGCTGGAAGGCCTCGCCGAGCGGCAGCCCGTACGCGGAGAACGCGTCCAGCAGGGCGCGGGATCCCCCGCCGAGCGTGGCGCCCAGGTGCAGCGGCCGCTCGACCGTGTACTTGGCCGTCTTGAAGCGGGCCACCTCCAGCGACTCCGCCACCTGCGGCTCCCGGGCCGGCTGCGCGCGGGTGCGCAGCACCTCCAGGAACTCGCCCGCCATCGTCTCGCGCAGCAGCGTGGACCAGAGGGGAACGGTCCGCGCCAGGTAGGCGCCGGGCAGCCCGCAGGAGCTGAAGACGTGTCCGGCGTACCCCATCAGCAGGTCACCGAGGATCATCGCGAGGGCGGTGGAGCGCTGTCCGGCGGCGGCGAAGGCGGCGTGCGCGGTGAGCCGGCCGTGCCGCATCAGGCTGTCGTCGATGATGTCGTCGTGGGTGCAGGCCGCCGCGTGGACGAGCTCCATCGCGGCCGCGGCCCGGATCACGCCCTCGCAGTCGGGCTGCCCCGCCGCCCGCCAGCCCCAGTACAGGTACGCGGCCCGGATCCGCTTCCCGCTGGCCAGTGAACGGCGCAACTGCTCGGACAGCGGGAAGAGTTCGACGTGCAGCCCGAGCAGCGCCTGCTCCTCCTCGTCGGCCAGCCGGACCAGGACCTCGTCGATGCGCTCCTTGAATCCGGTGTGGTCATGCACGGGGGTGGCCCTCGCCGGCTACCCGCTCGGCGGCCCGGCGCGCCATGGTCTCCAGGTGGTTCTCCGCTCCCGCTCCCGACCGGCGGGTGGCCAGCTCGCCGCGCTTGCGCAGTTCCACGACCCCTTCGGTGAGCAGGTCCCGCAGGTCGGGGCGGCGCAGTACGTCCTGGGCCCGGTCGGCGGACTGCCGTAACTGGTCGAGGGCGAGATCGGCGACCCCGGCGGCGAGGAGCGTCAGCAGCTCCAGGGTCACGGCGGGCTTGCGGTCACCGGCGGGCTCGTGCGCCCCGGCGGGCGGGGAGTCCTGCGCGGCGCCCTCCGGACCCGGCTGTCCAGGATGCGGGGGCTGTGCGGGATGCCCGGGCTGTCCGGGCCGTTCGTGTCCGGTCTGGGGCATGCGCGGTGCACTCCTGCTGGCGTCGGGCCGTCACGGCGTCGGAAGGGGCGGCCGCCGGATGCTCCGGCGGCCGCCCCTGATCGTTTTCCGGGCCAGTCAACCGAGTGCCCGTCCCGTGCGTCGAACCGCAGGAGGGTTTCTCCCTCGCACGGGCACCGGGATTCCCACGGGCGGGTGATGACCGGCGAATGATCCGACCGCCACCGCGCCGGGTGGTGTAGAAGCTCAGCGGGTGGCCCCCTCCCAGGACTTCAGAGCCGCCGCGATGCCCGTGGCCAGGGTGTGCGGATCCCCGCTCGGACCGTTCGCCCCGCTCGGGTGCCGGGTGGTGCGCCGGGCCCAGTCCTCCTCGTACGCGTGCCAGTCGATCTCCCGGGGCGCCGCCCGCCGGACCAGCGACTCCTCGAGCGTCTCGAAGTAGGCCGCCCAGCGGGGCGCGTACAACTCCCCGATCAGCCCGCTCCATTCGCGGTTCGCATAGTCGTGCAGGAAGCCGCCCTCGCTCGTGCTGCGCCGGCCCCACACGCTCAGGATCGAGCGGGCGTCGTACTCGTACCGGTCCTGCTCGGCCGCGTCCGCGCCCCAGGAGCGGGCCGCGGCCAACCAGTTGCCGAGCAGAAAGTTCGGGTCGGAGCCGGTGACGGCATCCAACCGCCGCTCGCCGTCCGCCCATTCGGCGGTCAGCGCGCGGAACCGGGTCAGGTTTTTGGCCTCGTAGGCCGCTTTGATCTTCGGCAGCAGCACCCGCGAGTGGTTGGCGAGGGCCTGACGGGCGGTGTCCACCAGGTCGAAGCGGTAGGCACTGGAGCCCCGCAGCTTCGGATCCACCTTCAGCAGGTGGTCCAGGGCCCGGCGCACCGCATCGGCCGGGTAGCGCATCGACTGGGGGCTCCAGTACGCCGACCCCACCGCGCTCAGGCTCGGCCGTGCGGTGAACAGGCTGTCCTGGGACTCCGACCACAGGCCCGAGGAGGTGCTGTAGGGGCCCGTACGCAGCTCTTCCCAGGCGGCCGCGGCCTCCCCGTCGGGCCGCCCGTACCGGCGGCCCGCGAAATCGGCGAACCACTTGCGCTGGTCGATCGTCCCGGGCTCCCAGGCGAGATCCGTGAACAGGTCGAACGCGGCAGGGTTGGTGCCGGTGCCCTCCGGCAGGTAGGCGATGCCCTTCAGGGCACTGTCGGACTTGGCCCGCCACGGGCCGAACCGCTCGATCCACACCGAGGAGTTGGCGCCGATCGTGGTGTGCCCGCCGAAGTTGTAGATCGTGCCCATCGCGTACGGGACCCCGCCCCAGCGCGCCTCGCGGTCCAGGCGGTTGTAGCGGTCGGACAGCCCGTCGAGGATCAGCAGCTTCGAGGTGTCCACCCCGGCGAGCAGCTCCGCCTTCGGGCTGTCCTGCCAGCCCAGCACCGCCCACATCGCGCCCGGATGCGCGGCGTGCAGCGCCGACTGGACGGCGCCGGCGGCCGCCTTCACGTCGACGCCGCCCACCTTTCCGCCCTCGTGCAGCGGGCTCATCCGGTACATCGTGGTGTCCCCGAACACGGCGCGCTGCTCTGCGTAGTAGGCGGCGGCCAGCTTCCCGAACACCGGCGAGGACGGGTCCAGCCAGTCGGGCCGGTCGAAGCCCGCCCAGTCGCCCTGCGCCACCGTCGTCGCGCCCGGGTTGCGGGCGGCGAACCCCGGCGGCACCGTGCCGAAGTAGCCGGGCAGCACCGGGGTCATGCCGAGCCCGCGCAGCTGCTCGGCGATCTGCCCGCCGAGCTCGGCGCGCTCCTGCATCAGCCGCTCGGAGACCGGGCCGCCGAAACCGGACAGGTTCTGCAGCAGCCACCAGCTCTGGTGCCCCGGCCCGGGGATCCACTCGCGCAGCTCGGCGGCGGAGTAGCCGAAGCCCTGGAGCGCCCGGTGGTAGGGGTACTCGGCGCCGACCTGGACGAACACCTCGTTGATCCCGTGCAGGGCGAGCAGGTCGATCTGCCGCTGGTGCTGCTCGAAGGTGCGATACGGGCCCGAGTAGCCGTCGTCGGTGTCGTTGAGGGCGTACCGGTGCGGGACCAGCGCGCTGCGGGTGACCGGCGCCGGCACGGCGGGCAGCCGCGCGGGCAGCATGCCGATGCTGTCGCCGGGCCAGCCGATGTCGGCCCCGGCGACGTGCTGGAGGTACCAGCCGACGCCGGTCAGCAGGGTGGCGCCGGTGGACCCGCGCACGGTGATCGCGCCGACCGAGCCGGACACGGTGAACGTGTCGGCTCCGGCGGCGGGGTCGGGTACGAGGGCGAACTGGGCGGCGTGGCGCGGCAGCAGCCGTTCCAGCGCGGCCCGCGCGGGCCCGGTGTCGAAGGCCCGGGGCTCCGGCGCGCCGGGGGAGCCGCGGTGTGCCGCGCCGCGCGCGTCGTCCCGTACGGGCGCGGGCGCACCGGCCGGGGCGGGCAGGTCCTCCTCCGGTACCGCCGCGGGCGGGCGGCCCCGTACGTCGGCCACGTCGGCCAGTGCGGGGGAGCCGGCGCAGAGCAGGGCCAGCAGCGTGCCGAGGGCGGCTCGGCGGCGCAGCTGGGCATGCCGCCGGCGCCGGGGCGGGGAGTTCGTCATCCGATCAGTCACCGATCCGTGGTCTGGTCCGGGTCCCGTCCCGTGCCGGGGTCCCCGTGGGTCCGGTCTGGCGGTCGTGCGTCTGCGTGTGGTGTGCGTGTGCGTGTGCGTCCTGCGCCCTGTGTCCTGCGCCGTGCGCCGGTGGCCCGATGTGTGATCGGGCTGCCGCCGGGCCGCCGTCCGGGGACCCGGACGGCAGTCCGGCGGGTCGTCAGACCGGCAGGGACCAGGCCTGGTCGACCCGGTGGTCGCCGCAGTCGGTCAGCCGCAGCCGTTCGGCGGGGGCGTCCGGGGTGGCGGCCGCGGCAGGAGCCGTCAGGCACGTCCCGCTCACGTCCTCGACGAGGGCCCCGTCCCGGCGGTGCGTCCAGCGCTGGCCCGGCTGCCCGGGCGTGCAGTCGGCCAGTTCCACCAGGCCGTCCTCGCCCGCCGACAGGCACTTGCCGGTCAGTCGTACGCTCGCGTCGGGCCCCAGGACCCAGCGCTGGTCGGCGGCAGCGGTGCACGGCGCCAGGACCACCGCTCCGACCCCGCTGGTGTTGGCCCCGTCGGCGCACCTGGCGCCGTCACCGGTGATCTGGCCGGTGGGCGCGGCGGCGCCGCAGCCCTCGTGCGGGGTGAGCCGCCAGACCGCGGTGTCGTGCGCGGCCAGCTTCCCGGTCAGGGAGGTCGAGACCTCGGTGCTCTTGCCGTTCCACAGGTCCTTGGCGTCGACCGTGCAGGAGTACAAGCCGATGTCGGAGAGCGGTACGGAGATGTCCCGGGTGCTGCCGGACCGGTTGAGCACGGCGACGGCGCGGTCGCCGTTCGCCAGCGGCCGGGCGAGCACCTCGAAGGTGGCGTTGGCGGAGAGCACCGCGCCCTGGCGGCCCATCGGGTCCTGGTCCAGCGCGATCAGGTCGGTGTTGCCGAGTGCGGCCAGCCCGGCCGGGGTGAGCTTCGAGACGTCGGACGACAGGATGAACGGCGCCGCCATCATCGCCCACAGGCCCACCTGGCTGCGGCTCTCGGCCTCGGTGAGCCCGGGGGCGCCCGCGATCAGGAAGTCGGGGTCGTTCCAGTTCCCGGGGCTCGCGTACCGGCCGAGCCAGCGGTTGTAGCCGTAGTTGCCCAGCACCGAGCTCCACCGGGAGGTTGCGGGAGCGGCCGCGCTGTAGACCTTGATGTCCTTGCCCTCGCGCCACAGCTGGCCGGTCTCGCCGACCCAGCCGATGACCTTGTGCCAGTCGGACCCGCCCCACTCGCCCTGCTGGAAGTAGGCCGGGGCGGAAGCCGAGAGCACCATGTCCCGGCCGCTCGCGCGCAGGCCCTCGGCGACGGCGTTGTACGCGTCGCGGTACGCCTGCTCCTTCGTCTTCCCGGGCGGCACCCACAGGTTGCAGCCGTCCATCTTGACGTAGTCGACCTTCCACGACGCGAACTGCCGGGCGTCCTGGGCGTAGTGGTCCGGGCCGCCGCCGTCGGGGGAGCCGCTGCCGGGGTAGCGCTCGCAGGTGAGGGAGCCGGCGTCCTCGTAGATGCCGAACTTCAGTCCCTTGGCGTGCAGGTACTCGCCGAGCCAGGCCATGCCGTGCGGGAACTTCTGCGTGTCGGTGACGAGGCTGCCGTCCGCGGCCCGGCTCTTGGTCATCCAGCAGTCGTCGACGGTCACCGTGTCGTAGCCCTTGGCGGCGAGGCCGCTGGACACCAGTGCGTCGGCGTTCGCGACGACCTTGGCCTCGTCGATGTCGCACATGTAGTGCGCCCAGTTGTTCCAGCCCATGGGCGGGGTGAGGGCGAGCGGGCCGTCCGAGGTCGCGTAGGGCTCGGCCGCCGCGGGGGCGGGGGCGAGGCAGAGGGCGAACAGGGCGGCCGCGGTCAGACAGGGGAGCGACGCACGCAGGCGAGGCGGCACGGAGACTCCTTGAGGTGGGCTGCAGTGCGCTCAGTGCAGCGGTGCGACTACCCGCTGTCAACATAAGTCGATGGTTATGACTCAATGACCAGCAATATGGCGGTAGTCGGCGTCACACGATCGGGGAGGGGCGGACGCGATGCGCCGTACGCGCCTACGTATGTTCTGCTGTATGGTACGGCGTCTGTTACGGTGTATCTCATGCCGAGGACATCAGCCGCCCTGGACCGCGCGACGCCCCGGGCCATCGCCGTCGCCGCCCTGCGCCTCCTCGACGAGGAGGGGCCGCACGCGCTGAGCTTCCGCGCCCTCGCCGACCGGCTCGAGGTCTCCCACGCCACCGTCCAGCGCCGCTGCACCGACCTCGCCGGACTGCTCGACCTGTGCACCGAGCACCTCGCCGGGCAGCTGCCCGAGATCCCGGCCGGGACCGGCTGGGCCGAGGCCACCGAGCTGCGGTTCACCGCCCTCTACCGGCTGCTCACCGCCCATCCCGGGCTGCTGGTGCTCCGCGGCGGCCGTCCCTGGCTCGGCCGCCAGCTGCTGGCCCGGCTGGTCGAGCCCGCGCTCGCCGACAGCGTGGCCGCCGGGATGACCGCCGCCGAGGCGATGACGGCCTACCGCCGCATGTACCTGCTCACCCTCGGCAGCGCCGCCTTCGTGGACCACCGGGATCCTGCCGGAGCCACCGCCGCGTCGAGGGCGGCCCTGGCCGCGCTGGATCCGGAGCGGTTCCCCGTGCTCTCGGGCGGGCTGGCCGACGTACTGCCCGCCCTGACCGACCACGAGGTGTACTACGGCGCCCTGCGCCAGCTGATCGAGGCCAACCGGCCTGCCGCCGTCTGAAGTCGCCCGAAAGGACCCCGTCATGGACGTCTTGGAACAGCAGCTCGACTACGCCGCCGTACGCGCCGCCGCCGCCCGGATAGCCGGGTCGGTCCGCCCGGTCGCCGTCGTTCCCGCCGCCGAGGGGCTCTGGTACGCGCTGGAGCACCTCCAGTACACCGGGTCCTTCAAGGCCCGCGGCGCCCGCAACTTCCTGGCCGCCCACCGGGACGCCGGCACCCTCCCGGACGCGGGCGTCACCATCGCCTCCGGCGGCAACGCGGGCCTCGCCTGCGCCTGGGCGGCCCGCGCGCAGTCCGTCCCCGCGACCGTGTTCCTGCCCGCCAACGCGCCCCGCGTGAAGGTGGATCGGCTGCGCGGCTACGGCGCCGACGTGCGGCTCGTCGGGGATCGGTACGCCGAAGCGCTGGCTGCGTGCGAGGAGTTCGCGGCGGGGAGCGGCGCCCTGAGCAGCCACGCGTACGACCACCCGCTCATCGCGGCGGGCGCGGGCACCCTGCTGGACGAGATCCGGGCCGGGCTGCCCGGTCTGGACACCGTGGTCGTCGCGGTCGGCGGCGGCGGGCTGTTCGCGGGTGTCGCCGCCGCGGCGCGCGAGCACGGCGTACGGGTGATCGCGGCCGAGCCGGAGAACTGCCGGGCCCTGAACGCGGCGTTGGAGGCGGGCCGGCTCGTGGACGTGACCGTGGACTCGGTCGCCGCCGACTCGCTGGGCGCCACCCGGGTCTCGGCTGCTGCGCTGGCCGCCGCGCAGGAGAAGAGCGTACGGTCCGTCCTGGTCCCGGACGCGGCGATCACCGAAGCCCGGCGCGCGCTGTGGGAGGAGCACCGGATCGTGGTGGAGGCGGGTGCGGCCACGGCTCTGGCGGCGGTACGGAATTCGCCCGAGGTGCCGGGCGAGCGGGTGGCCGTCGTCCTGTGCGGCGCGAACACCGATCCCGGGGACCTGACGGCTCCGGGGGAGTGACGGTCGGGGAGTCGGCGGGCCGGCGGGTCGACGAGTTGGCGTGCCGGGCGTCAGTCGTCGTCCGCGCCCTCGCGTACGACGACCACGGTGCTCGCCGCGTACTGCACCACCTGCTGGCTCACCGAGCCGAGCAGGGCGCCCTTGAACCCGCCGTAGCCCCGGGTGCCGACCACCGTCAGGTCCGCCTCGGTCGAGGCGTCGACCAGCACCTGGGCCGGCGAGCCCTGTTCGACCCGGCGGAAGACGGGGACGCCGGGTGAGGCGCCGATGGCCGAGGCCACGGTGTCCGCGAGCTTCTGACGGGCCGCCTCCTCGGCGCGGAGGGGATCGACCTGCGCGCCTGCACCCGTGCCCGTGCCCGCGGCCGTGCCCAGGGCGAACGGATTGGTGTTCCACTCCCAGCTCATGACGGCGTGTACACGGCCGCCGATCGCCTTGGCCTGGGCAACGGCCCAGCGCAGGGCCTCCTTCGAGTGCTTCGAACCGTCCACACCGACGACGATCAGAGGCTCGATGGTGGTCTCACTCACGGTGGGTTCCTCTCGTTTCGTCCGTATCGTCCTTTCCTCTTGTATACACGGGTGAGGGGGCCGACCTCGAACGACGATCGTTGTGAGTCCCCAAGACTTTGGAGGACAGCGCACGGTCCCCGTGGCTTGCGAAGGTCTGGGTGTCAAGAAGGCCGGCAAGGTACGGAGGAACGGACGTGGCACAGCGCAAGGGCTGTCTGATCGGCTGCGGAGTGGTGCTGGTGCTCGGCCTCGCGGCCGTTGCGGCACTCGTCTTCGGTGTCGGGAAGGTCGTCGACGCCGCCGGCAAGACGATGCTCGAACCCGGCGTCTACCAGTCGGTGAACGTCGGCGACCCGGAGGACGCGGTCCGCGCCGAGATGCCGTCCGGCGAGAGCTTCATCAAGGGCGCCCTGAAGTCGGGCGGCCCGGCCGAACCCGAGGGCGCCGTCTGCTCCTGGTACATCTCCGCCGCAGAGAGCAAGGGCGGCGAAGAGACCGTGTTCCGCTTCTGCTTCAAGGACGGAAAACTCGCCGAAAAAGTCGAGTACCGGATGAAGTAGGGGGAGCGACGGCCGACCGGAGCCGGGCGAAAGCGGGAGAGAGGCGGGTCGTGACGGACCCGGGGAGGCGGGCGAACTCCGAGTCGATCCAAGCAAGTACGTCCGCCTGCCGGCCCGCGTCGCACAGCGAGAGGTGGAACACCAGCTGCCGCCAGGCGCAGGCGGCCCTCTTGGGCGTCTGTCGACAGGCCGGTCACGGACCGGTGGAGGTCGCCGGGGCGCGACGCGGGTCGCTCGTGGGGCCGGGGCCGAGTGGCCTGCACGGCCTGGACTTCGCGCAGCCGGGTGTGCTCGGCGGAACCGGGCAGGCCGCGTTTGGCGACCATTGAGGCGATGGCGTGCCGCAGCAGACCGGCCGACCGCCGGTCCGGCGTGCGCCCCGCGACGGCCTCCTGCAGCGCGCGCCGCAGGACGGCGGCGTTGGACTTGGGGTCGAGGTGCCGGGTGCACCGGGTGTGCTCGGCGGCCAGGACCCGGTAGCGCTCCAACAGGGCGGCGCCCTCGGCGCGCCACTGCGCCCCGTGAGCCCCGGCCTCGGCGCGCAGCCGATGGGCGAGCAGTTCGTCCTCGAACGGCCGCCAGACGGCGAGCGCTTCGCGCTGCGCCTCGACGGCCGGCTTCGGCTTCCGGAGCTGCTGGTCAGCGTTCTCTCTCATCGCCGGCGTGGCAGGTTCCGCCCCTGCGCCCTCCGACTGTGCAGGCCGGTGCTCTGGCTGCTGAGCTACACGCCGTTCGGGCCGAACCCAACCATCCGAACGCCGCGGGTGCAACCGGGTTTTAGCGAGCACGTTGGTAAACCGCATTAGTGCGTCGGCTCTTGGACCGCCTATAAGAAGTCAACATCCGACGTAGGGGCAGGTTCGTTATCGAATCGATATCGTCTTGGATCGGTTAATGACTAAAGCGCATTAGTGCAGGTCGTTGCGGTGTTGACTCCGGGGGTTTCCTCTGCCTGTCGGGTCACCGTCGCGATTCGGGGCCTACGGGTACCCGCCCATCGGGACATTGGCCGCATTGACGCGATCGCGATGTGGGGTCAGCGTGGGCTGCGCGCTCCGGCAGTGAGGCCGGAACTCACCCTGAAGGTGGCGACGATGACCCGTTCGCACGCGACCCGTACTGCCATCGGCACGCTCGTGGCCGGCACGCTCCTCTCGGTCTCCGCCTGCGGAGTGAGCGGGGGCGCGGCAGATGTGCCGGAGGCGAAGAAGAGCGGCAAGGTGGCCGGCGAGATCACCTTCCGCACCCTCCAGCTCAAGCCCAAGTTCACGGCGTACGTCCAGGGCGTCATAGACGCCTTCGAGAAGAAGTACCCCGAGGTCAAGGTCAGATGGGAGGACGTGCCCGGTGACGGCTACAACGAGAAGCTGGTCGCGGACGCCCAGGCCGGGGCCCTGCCCGACGTGGTCAACCTCTCCACCGATTCCTTCCAGCTCCTCGGTGACCGCGGCCTGCTCGCCGATGTCGCCAAGCTCGACCCCGAGGTCGCCAAGGAGTACGTCCCCGGGGCGTGGGAGCAGTTCAAGCTTCCGGGGAAGGGCGACGGCGTGTACGCGTATCCCTGGTACGTGACCCCGGAGATCCTCACGTACAACAAGGAGCTCTTCGAGAAGTCCGGCCTGGACCCCGCGCAACCGCCGGCCAGCGTCGAGCAGTTCTTCGACTACGCCGACAAGATCGCCGCTGCCTCGGGCGGCCGGTACTCCGCCTTCATGGCCGACCCCAAGGGCCGGCTGCCCGGGGACTGGCAGAAGATGGGTGTGCCGATCCTGAACGAGAAGCAGGACGGGTTCGTGTTCGACACGCCAAAGGCCGTCGAGTGGGTCGAGCGGATGAAGGACCTGTACGCCAAGGGCGCCATGCCCAAGGAGTCCCTCCTCAAGTCCGACGACATCAACCAGCTCTACGGCGCCGGCAAGCTCGTCTTCGGCCCCGGCTCCCCGGGCTTCGTCAAGGACATCAAGCAGAACGCGCCGCAGGTCTACGCCGGCACGCAGGTCGCGGGGGCCGTCACCGGCAGGCTCGGCCACATCGGCATCTACGCCCAGTCCCTCGGCATCAAGAAGGACACCAAACACCTGGACGCGGCGAGCGAGTTCGCCAAGTGGGTCACCAACGGCCCCAACCAGGTGGAGTTCTCCAAGAACGCGACCATCTACCCGTCCAACGCCCAGGGCCTGGCCGATCCGCGCTTCGCGGACCGGGGCGACGGCAAGGACGCCGAGACGGTCGCCCGCGCGGTCGGCGCCGAGCAGCTGAAGAGCGCCGCACTCGACGCCAACACCCCGGTCCAGTGGACGAACCAGGTCGGCGACGCGGTCGTCCGCGAGATGCAGAAGGCGATCCAGGGCGAGCAGGACGCCAAGACGGCCGTGCGCAAGGCCCAGGAGGAGGCGAACCAGCTGCTCGCCAAGTCGGCGCAGAAATGACGCGCACCGCCAGAGCGCGCCGCAAGGCCCTCGCGGCGATGGAAGCCGAGACCGGGCTGGTCCACCGCACGTGGTGGACCCCCTACCTCTTCCTCGCCCCCGGCCTGCTGATGGTGGCGCTGTTCAGCCTCTGGCCGTTCGTCAACACCGTCATCCTCTCCTTCACCGACGCCCAGATCCTGCGCGGCGGCAGCTTCGTCGGCTTCGACAACTACACCCGCGCCTTCGACGACCCGGACTTCTGGGTCGCCACCGGCAACAGCGTGCTGTACCTGGTGGTCGTCGTGCCCTGCCTGGTCCTGCTGCCGCTCGCGCTGGCCGTTCTCGTCCGGGCGAAGATTCCCGGCATCGGGTTCTTCCGCTCCGCCTTCTACACCCCGGTGATCGCCTCGGCCGTGGTCGTCGGCCTGATCTGGCAGTGGGTGCTGCGCAGCGACGGGCTCGTCAACACCGTGTTCCGGAAGCTGAGCATCGTCTCGGAGCCGATCCCGTTCCTGACGGACAGCACCATGTTGCTGGTCTCCGCGATGATCGTGACCGTGTGGAAGGGCCTCGGCTACTACATGGTGTTCTACCTCGCCGCCCTCGGGAACGTGTCGCCTTCGCTTCACGAAGCGGCCGCACTCGACGGGGCCGGCCCCCTCCGCCGGTTCTTCAGCATCACCGTCCCGCAGGTGAAGCCGATGATGCTGCTGGTCGGGACGCTTTCCGCCATCTCCGCGCTGCGCGTCTTCACCGAGATCTACATCCTCGGCGGCGAGAGCGGCGGCCCCGGCGGCGGGGCCCGTACCCTGCCGTTCCTCATCCGGCAGGTCGGCCTCGGATTCTCCGGCGAGACCGGCTACGCCTCCGCGATCTCGATCCTGCTGTTCCTGCTGACGCTCGTCTTCAGCCTGCTGGGCCGGCGCCTGTCGAAGGGGGACGAGACGTGAGGGCCGGCGCCGACCGCAGGCGCCGGCGGATCGGGCTCGCCGCCCGGTACGCCACGCTGATCGTGATGCTCGTCGTGATGCTCGGTCCGATCGTCTGGCAGTTCCTGACCTCGATCCGCGGCCGCACCGAGAACGTGTACGACGGTGTGCTGCCCTCGCAGCCCACCCTCGACAACTACGTCCTCGTCGCCGATTCGTTCCCGCTGCTCCAGTACGTCGGCAACACCCTCGTGGTGGCGGTCCTCGCCATCACCTCGAACATGCTCTTCGCCGCGATGGGCGGGTACGCCCTCTCCCGGGCCGGGTGGAAGGGCCGCAAGAGCGTCTTCACGGTGCTGGTGGCCACGCTCATGTTCCCCTTCGAGTCCGTGATGATCTCGATGTTCCTGACCGTCCGCGAAATGGGCCTGGTCGACACCCTCGTCGGCGTGTGGCTGCCCGGCGCGGTCTCCGTCCTCAACATCATGATCATGCGCTCGGCGTTCCTCGCCGTACCCAAGGAGGTGGAGGAGTCCGCGGTCCTGGACGGCGCGAACGAGTGGACCCGGTTCAGCCGGCTCTTCCTGCCCGCCGCCAAGGGGGCCCTGGCCGTCGTCTGCATCACCAGCTTCATGGGCGCCTGGGACGACTTCCTGTGGCCCCTGCTGGTGCTCACCAACAGCGACCACTACACGCTCCAGCTCGGCCTGAAGACCCTGGCCGGCGCCAGTACCACCAACGACCAGCGGATCATCGCCGCCGGCGCGATGGCGGCGCTCCTGCCGATGATGCTGCTCTTCTTCGCCCTCCAGCGTTTCTTCTTCAAGGGAGTGGGCGAGGGAGCCGTCAAGACCTGAGCCGTCCCGCCCCGCCCCGGCCACCCGCCCACTCACCCGCCCGTCCACGCGTACGCCCGCCCCCCTCCTGCCGTCACCGACCTCCCTCCCTTGGAGCAGCCGTCATGCACGACGACCGCAGCATCACCGAACACCGCCTGCGCCGGGTCCTCAAGGAGCGCATCAAGCCCGCCGTCCACTCCCGCCCGGTCCCGCTGGAGATCGGGCGCTGGGAGGCCCCGGGCGAGCCCGTGCCGGTCGCCGAGGGTCTGGTGGCCCCGTACGAGCCCTGCGCGATCGGCGACACGTGGGGCCCGGCCTGGGGCACCACCTGGTTCAAGGTCACCGGCAGGGTCCCGGCCGACTGGGCGGGCCGTACGGTCGAGGCCGTCCTCGACCTCGGCTTCGACCGGATGATGCCCGGCTTCCAGTGTGAGGGGCTCGTCCACCGGGCCGACGGGAGCGAGGTCAAGGCCCTCAACCCGTACAACGACTGGGTGCGCGTCGCCGACTCCGCGGCGGGCGGCGAGCAGGTCGAGTGGTACGTCGAGGCCGCCTCCAACCCCGTCCTGGTCGACCACGCGGTGACGTACGAGGGCGACCGGCAGACCAGCGGGGACCAGCCCCTCTATCGGCTCGCCCGGATGGACCTCGCCGTCTTCGAGACCGAGGTATGGGAACTCGTCCAGGACCTTGAGGTCCTCTACGACCTGATGATGCAGCTCGGCGAGGCCGACGCACGGCGGTACCAGATCCTGCGCGCCGTCGACGCCGCCCTCGACGCGGTGGACCTCGGCGACGTCCCGGGGACGGCGGCCGCCGCCCGCGCACGGCTCGCCGGGGTGCTCGCCGCCCCGGCGAGCGCCTCCGCGCACCGGATCAGCGCGGTCGGCCACGCCCACATCGACTCCGCATGGCTGTGGCCGCTGCGCGAGACGGTCCGCAAGGTCTCCCGGACCGCGTCCAACATGGTCAACCTGATGGACGGGCACCCGGAGTTCGTCTTCGCCATGTCGCAGGCGCAGCAGCTCGACTGGATCAAGACCCACCGGCCCGAGCTCTTCGAGCGGGTCAAGAAGAAGATCGCGGACGGGCAGTTCGTACCGGTCGGCGGCATGTGGGTGGAGTCCGACACCAACATGGTCGGCGGCGAGGCCATGGCCCGCCAGTTCCTGTACGGGAAGAAGTTCTTCCTGGACGAGTTCGGCATCGAGACGCACAACGTCTGGCTGCCCGATTCCTTCGGGTACACCGCCGCGATGCCGCAGATCGTCAAGCTCTCCGGCTCGAAGTGGTTCCTGACGCAGAAGATCTCCTGGTCGCAGGTGAACAAGTTCCCGCACCACACCTTCTGGTGGGAGGGCATCGACGGCACCCGCGTCTTCACCCACTTCCCGCCCGTCGACACCTACAACAGCGACCTCGGCGGCGCCCAGCTGGCCCACGCAGCCCGCAACTACCAAGAAAAGGGGCGGGGTTCGCGCTCCCTGGCCCCCTTCGGCTGGGGCGACGGCGGCGGCGGCCCCACCCGCGAGCACCTGGCCCGGGCCAAGCGGCAGCGGGACCTGGAAGGCTCGCCGCGCGTGGAGATCGAACGGCCCGACGCCTTCTTCGAGAAGGCGCACGCCGAATACGCGGACGCGCCCGTCTGGGCCGGCGAGCTGTACCTGGAGCTGCACCGCGGCACCTACACCTCGCAGGCCAAGACCAAGCAGGGCAACCGGCACAGCGAATCACTGCTGCGCGAGGCCGAGTTGTGGGCGGCCACCGCCGCGGTCCGGGTGCCGGGGTACGGGTACCCGTACGAGGACCTGGAGCGGATCTGGAAGACGGTGCTGCTCCACCAGTTCCACGACATCCTGCCCGGATCGTCCATCGCCTGGGTGCACCGGGAGGCGCGCGCGACGTACGCGGCCGTACGCGAGGAGCTGCGAGGGATCGCCCTGGCGGCGCAGCTGGCCTTGGCGGGGGAGGGGACCGCGGAGCTCGTGTTCAACTGTGCCCCGCACGTCCGGCGCGGCATCCCGGCGGGCGGCGCCGGTGTGCCGGAGGCGGCGGGGCAGCCCGTCACCGTGGAGGAACGGCACGGCGGCGGGCACGTCCTCGCCAACGGGCGGCTGCTGGTGGAGATCGACGGCCGCGGGCTGATCGTGTCGGCGTACGACCTGGAGGCGCGCCGGGAGGCGGTGGCCCCGGGGCGGGCCGCCAACCTGCTCCAGATCCACCCCGACTTCCCGAACATGTGGGACGCGTGGGACATCGACGCGTTCTACCGCAACAGTGTGACCGACCTGGTGGAGCTGGACGCGCTGGAGGTGGCGGAGGCCGGACCGGACGCGGTGACGGTCCGCGTCGCCCGCTCCTTCGGGCGCTCGACGGCGGTCCAGTCGATCACCCTGCGGGCCGGGGCCAAGACGGTGGACATGGTCACGGAGGTGGACTGGCACGAAACGGAGAAGTTCCTCAAGGCCGCGTTCCCGCTGGACGTGAAGGCCGAACGGTCCGCCTCGGAAACCCAGTTCGGGCACGTGTACCGGGCCACCCACACCAACACCTCGTGGGAGGCCGCCAAGTTCGAGATCTGCGCGCACCGGTGGATCCACGTGGCGGAGCCGGGGTGGGGCGCCGCGGTCCTCAACGACTCCACGTACGGGCACGACGTGACCCGCGACATGCGGCCGGACGGGGGCCAGACCACCACGGTCCGCCTCTCCCTCCTGCGGGCCCCGCGCTACCCCGACCCGGAGACCGACCAGGGCGCCCACACCCTGCGGTTCTCGCTCGCGCCGGGCGCGGAGATCGGGGACGCGGTGCGCGAGGGCCATGCACTCAACCTGCCCGAACGGGTCGTGTCCGGGGCGGCTCCGGTCGCCCCGCTGCTCACGGTGGACGACGACGCGGTGGTGGTCGAGGCGGTCAAGCTGGCCGAGGACCGCAGCGGCGACGTGGTCGTCCGCCTCTACGAGTCCCGCGGGGGCCGCGCGACGGCCCTCCTGACTGCGGACTTCCCGCTGTCGGCGGCGGTCGAGAGCGACCTCCTGGAACGCCCGCTGTCGGGCACGGCCGTCGGCGCCCCCACCCGGGCGGGCGCGGTCCCCCTGACCCTGCGCCCCTTCCAGATCGTCACGGTCCGCCTCCATCGCGCCTGACCGGCCGGGGGGGGGGGGGGGGGGGGGGGGGGGGGGGGGGGGGGGGGGGGGGGGGGGGGGGGGGGGAGGGAAGGGGGGGGGGGGGGGTGGGGCGCGGGGGGGGGGGGGGGT